>ONJR01000229.1 GCA_900318195.1 uncultured Planctomycetota bacterium | reverse complement strand
CCGAACGAATTCCAGTATCCGTACCGATTAGCGCGATCTCCCAGGTCGCCGAGCGTATTGGCGTGCACGCGTCCTTCGTAGCCTCCGCTATTTGACGAATACTGGAAATATTCGTATTCCGTATGAACGGAGACGTCGTAAAATCTGAAGAACGCGTAGCCGGCTCTTAGCATACCGGGGACGTAATTCTTGGCAATGCCCTCCGCTAGTTTGCCGGCGATAGCTCCGCCGTTCGCAACCGCAATTTCGAACGCGTTTAAGCTGTCCTGTAGCTCTTTGTCGTCCATAATCGGGAGTACGCGACGATATAGGGTCGTACCTCGCACGAACCATATGATTTCCGCGAATTCCGATTCAAAGAGGTCTTCCTCGACGTCGGCGATATAGGAGCTACCGTCGGGGTTGAAGTTCACGACGGGTCGCAGATATCGTCCGCGGAACGGCTTATCGGCAGGGGCTTTTGCAGTAAAGGAGACGATATCGTCGAGGTCGCCGACGGTCGAGTCGACGTAATCTAGCGGATCGCCTGCGCCGTAGGCTTCGAGTCGTTCGGTATCGAGCGCGGAGTCGGCGGTCGAGAATGGCGCGAGCGCACCGTTGGTCGCAGAGACCTGATTGAGCGGACCGCCTAGTCCTTCGACGTAGCATAGGTAGCCTTGACCTAGTTGCGAGTTTGCGGGCGGTTGCGGTATAAGGGTTAGGGCTTCTAGATCCTCGGTGAGACGATTTTTGGTATTTCGCAGCGAGTTTGTCATCTGCATTATACTTGTCGTCTCGTTCATAGCGCCGCCGACGCGCGAGAAGATTCTTGCGACGGCGTACATTAGCATGAGCGCGAGCGTCACCGAGGTCAAGATTTCAAGCATAGTGAAACCGCGACGACGTCGCGCGAGTCGCGCGTATGCGCGGTCCTGGGGTTGGCTCTTGTTCATTTTTGTGCTCCTTGTGCCGAGTTTCCACGCGAGGTCCGCGAGCCGCGCGCGGAAACTTGCGGATTAACATCCAACCGACGCTTGCCCGTCGATCGGCGCGCCGACGTCAACGTCGTGCGAATAGCGGCGCGGTTATTAGACGCGCGCCGCGCCGCGCTTGTTCCAGGAAAGGAGCGCGGCGTATGCGCGACGAAAACCCACCGTATTGTATTGTAGTCATTTTTGCCCGATACGTCTAGTTTCTTTCACGCCGTTGATTGAATTTTTTCCTTTTTTCTGCCACGTTACAATCGCGCTTTTCCGACCGGCGCCGCGTTTTAATGCGGCTGCGTGTCAAATTGCAAATCGATCGTAGCGTTTTAACGCGCCGCCGCTTGACGTCGAGCGGTCGAGAGGTTATCCTCGAGTAAATTCAAGCGCGCGGTCGCGTCGGATCGGCGCTACTTGCGCAGTAACAGCCTTATGGAGAACCGTCAATGAGATTGAATAGAAAATTATTATGTTTAGCGGCGTTGGTCGCGAGTTTCGTCGTTGCGCGCGCGCACGCGTTCGAGCCGTCGGTCGCGCTGAAGTACGACGGGGTCGCGACGACGCTTGTGGGCGCGAAGACGTCGGAGCAGGGCGCGGTCGCGACCTGGCAGTTCAAGAGCGCCGACGGGAAGTTGGGCGTTCAGGTCGACGTCGAGGAGTTCGCGGACTTCCCGGGCTTCTATCGTTTGAGTTCGCGCGTGCGTAATCTTTCGGACGCGGAGTCAACGGGTCTTGTTCAGGATCTTAAAATCTTTTCTTCGCGCTTGCCGTTGCCGAGCGCGTCTAGCGCGGTAACGCTCGACTTATTGCGCGGTTCTCCCTGCGCGCCGATCGATTTCGAGGCGTACAGCGAGCGCGTAGCGCCGGGTTCGAGCGCGACGCTTTCGACGCCGAGCGGTCGTTCGTCGAACGAGGTCTCTCCGTTTATCGAGGCGAACGTCGACGCCGAGACGGGCTGGTTCTTTGCGATCGGTTGGACAGGTCGCTGGTCGGCGGAATTTACGAACGCTGAGGGCGCGCTGGGGGTCCAGATCGGCATGCTGAAGACGGGTTTCCAGCTGAAGCCTTACGAGTCGTTGCTGCAGCCTAGCGTTCTCTTTGCGACGCGTACGGGTCAGACGCGCAGCGCATTCAAGACGATCGTTCACCGATTTATGATAGCGCATAACGCGCCTCGGGACGCCGAGGGCGCTGTTCAGGCGCCGATCGTCGCGCTCACGGCGGGGGGCGGCAATAAGACTCCGCAAATGATGCTCGACGTGCTCAATTACGGACTCAAAAACAAGCTTGATTTCGACGTGTTCTGGGTCGACGCGGGCTGGTACGGGGCTCCGCACGAGGACGAGCATTATTCTAACTGCGGACCGAACTGGTACAAGTACGTCGGGGACTGGCGGGTTAATACGACGACGCACCCGACGGGCGATCTCCTGCCGATCGCGAACGCGTTGCACGAGTCTGGCAAGCGATTCTTACTGTGGTTCGAGCCTGAACGCATTCACGAGGATACGCCGATCGCGAAGGTCGATCCTTTCAATAAGCATCACGGACTTGGTTATTACGGCGATCCTCGCTCCTTCGACTATATTGAGAAGACGATCTTCGGCGTCATTGAGAAGCATCACATCGACGTCTATCGTCAGGACTTCAATATGGATCCAGCGGGCGCGTGGGACGCGATCGACGCGCAAGAGGGCGCGAATCGGGTCGGGGTCGCTGAGGCGAAGCACGTTGAAGGGCTGTATCGGTTCCTAGACGATATGCGCGCGCGGTTCCCATGGATTATGCAGGAGAACTGCGCGAGCGGCGGGCGACGCATAGATTTGGAAATGGTCAAACGCGCGCACTCCTATTGCCGTAGCGACTATTATATCGGTCAGAAGGAAGGGGACACGTGCTTTACTCTCGGTCAGAACATGACGCACAATTTGACGCCGTACCTTCCTTTCCAGGGCGGCGAGACGAACTGCGTGCCGAATTTCGACGATTACGGGTTTATGAGCGTCGCGTCCTCGGGCACGGTCTTTACGCCGACGGATCTGGACGGCGGAATCGTTAAGCGCGAGTTCTCGGCGGAGGAGACGGCGTGGTTCAAAAAGATGCTCGGCTGGGCGCATCGTCTGAAGAAGTACTATATGGGCGACTTCTACCAGCTCACAGGGGACGCGACCGCGACGGACGACGCGTGGTGCGCGTGGTCGTGCGATCTGCCGCAGGAAGGGGAAGGGTTCGCGATCGCGTTCCGCCGCGCGAAGTCCGACGTTGCGAGCATGACCTTCCCGCTACCCGCGATCGATCCTAACGCGAAGTACGAACTCGAATTCTACGACGGGACGAAACAGACGGTCGAGGGCGCCGCGCTCGCCGAGTGGAAAGTCGAGTTGCCGACCGCGCGCTCCTTTGCGCTCGTGGTCTATAAGAAGCTTTAGTCTTATCGGCGGTCGGTTAAAGTAACGCCGGACCCGGCGCGTTACCGGACGCGTCGGGTCGTTTTGTTTAGGAAAGGGAACGACATGGTTCGCATTTGCCAACTTCTTTGCATTTTGACCTCTTTCTTTTGCGTACTAGCGCGCGGCGCTGAGCCGAACGTCTATTTCGCGTACCGGTCCTTTTGGCCGGAGCATGATACGATGAAGCGGTTCGCGTCGGTCGGCGTGCACACATACTGCGTCTTTCCGAGCAATACGTGCAATTCGCTCGGGGAGCCGTATTCGAAGTATCCTGTTGTATGGCGTTATCCTGAGGTGTACGATTGGGACGCGCTTGATCGGCAGTTCGACGAGATCGTCGCGTTTGACCCTGACGCGGAGTTCATATGCATGGTCGACTTGAATAGTCCGACCTGGCTTGCGCGTTCGCTTGGTATGCGCGGGGACGGGTCGTTTGATTCCTTTATTGATCTTTCGAACTGCTTGTCGAGCGCCGCGTGGCGTGATGCGACGCACAAGTATCTGGACGACTTCCTTACGCATATGGAGGGTCGTTACGGCGCTCGGGTACGAGCGTACGTTCTCGCGTGCGGTCAGACGGACGAGTGGATGGACTATTGCGGCGAGCGTACGAGTCGCGCGAAGAACAGCGCGTTCGTCGCGTGGCAGAAGGATAAGGGTCTGACGCCGGAGCCCTGGCCGCGCACGGTCGCGTTCGACGTCGCGAGCTTTGAGAATCTCGTTCGCGATCCAGCGAGCGAGCGCGCGGTGTTAGCGGCGCAGCGGTTCGAGCAGGAGTTGATCGCGGACGGCATAATAGAATTTGCGAAGTCGACGCGCGAGCATATCGGCGAGGATAAGGAGATAGGCGTCTTCTTCGGGTACATTCTCGAACTTACGGACTGGCGCGCGGTCGGTTGCGGTCATTTGGACTACGAGCGCGTTATGGCGTCGGAATACGTCGATTTCTTTATTTCGCCCGGCACGTATTCAGAGCGGCCGATGGGGGGCGGCAGCGGATCGATGGCGCCGAACGGCACGATATTGAATTACGGCAAGAGGCGTTTGCACGAGACGGATCATCGCACGACGACGTACAATTGCGCGCTGAACGAATTTGTCGGAATAGCGCCGATTGCGCGTTGGGGCAGCGAGGATGAGGACGTCGCGGGTCTGCGTCGCGAGCTGTGCTTGGCGCTGACGGATCGCGCGTCGATTTGGTTCTTCGATATGTGGGGCGGGTCGTTTCAGAGCGCGCGCGCGATCGAGAACGTTGGGGTGATGAAGCGAGTCTGGGACAAGTGTCAGGGCGCGCAGGGCGCGAGCGCGGCTGAGATTTTGCTCGTCGTTGATCCGCAGAGCGCGGAACGCGTCAACGGGCGCGAAGCTCGTTCTTCGCTGATCTATCATCGCACGCGCAATCTCCTGAATCATACGGGCGCGCCCTTTGCCGTGTGTTCCTTGAACGATCTTGCGACCTTCGATCTGAGTCGGGTTAAGTTCGCGATTCTACCGGGCAGTTTCTATCTTACGGAGGAGCGTTGCAAGCTCTTGCGCGAGAGGCTGCTGCGCGACGATCGGGTCGCGTTATGGCTCGGGCCCGCTGGAATCGACGACGGCGAACGGCTCGATCTTGACCGCGTTGCGGCGATCACGGGCGCGCCGTATAACGACACGAAGGGCGCGGTTGTCGAGCGTGTCGGACTATTGGGCGTTGGGGACGGCGCGTGGCGCTCGGCGGCGCTGACCGATTATAACGCGCTGGATTCGGCGAAATTGCGCGAACTTGCGCGCGTCGCGGGCGTGAACCTGTACGTCGAGGGGGACGAGCCGGTCTACGCGACGGAGCGACTCCTGGCGATTCACGCGAAGAGCGGCGGCGTTAAAGAGATTCGACTGCCGCGACGCGCGAAACGCGTAACGGAACTCTTCTCCGAACGCGAAGTCGCGCGCGACGTCGACGTATTCCGCTATGAATTTCAGACGCCTGAGACCGCGCTCTTTGAGATTCAATATTGACGGCGGCGCCCGAAAAAAGAACCGGCGTGTTCAGTAGGTCCTCCCCTTTCCGCTCCGCGATAATAACCGGCGCGGAATGGGAACGCGCGTTATTACCGCAACGCGGATTGGTTTGGCGAACGGTGGTCGATAACACTAAATTCTTCGCGTATCGGTTGCGCCGCGTTTCCCCCGCCACAAAGTGGCTCGCTTTTCTACAGAAGTCGTTGATTCCCCTTATTACGCCAACATGATTTCATTGATCTCGAATAGCGCAAGAAACGT
>ONJR01000231.1 GCA_900318195.1 uncultured Planctomycetota bacterium | reverse complement strand
TCTGGTAAGCGGCGACGAAAGATTTGAGCGCGCCGTAAGAGAGTGGAAGAATCAACCAAAGGAGAAAACCATGAACGATTTGTTTGAATCCTATTTGAAAGATGAATTTCAAAGAGGAGACGCGCAAGGCTTCCAGAGAGGCGAAAAGAGCGGTTTCCAGAAGGGTGAGGCAAAGAAAGCGCGAGAAACTGCCGTCTGTCTCAAGAACATGGGCATGAACGTCGCCTTTATTGCCAAGGCGCTTAAAGTAGACGAAAATCAGGCGACCGCGCTGATGGACGAGGCGTACGTTGAGTAATAGAACAATGATTCGTTTTTCAATCGAAGACACATATTCAACACAAGACGAGAGGAGCTAGAAAAGACTGCTATGAACGATTTGTTTGAGTTCTATTTGAAAAGCGAATTTCAGAAGAGAGAAATAATCGACTACGAGAGAGGCTTCGCACAAGGCTTCCAGAGAGGCGAAAAGAGCGGTGAGGCAAAGAAAGCGCGAGAAATCGCCGTCAGGCTTAAAAACATGGGTATGAACGTCGCCTTTATTGCCAAGGCGCTTAAAGTATCGGAGGTTCAGGTTGACGCGTGGTTGAACGATGAGTTGGCGAGCGTCGAGACGAGCGTGGGCGAGCCGGTTCCTTGATGGTATCGTGCGTGGAGTCGTATGCGTTTTTTCGTACGTAGCGACCTTTCTTTACCAGTTAGCCGCTAGTTCACGCGCAACGGCGACGCATTCGTTGGCGCTGTCGCTGTAGCCGTCGGCGCCGATTGAGTTGGCGAATTCCTGGGTAACGGGCGCGCCTCCGACGAGCGTTTTCACGTCGTCGCGCAATCCTTCTTGTTTGAGTAATTCGATCGTCGCCTGCATTTGCGGCATGGTTGTTGTGAGTAGCGCGGACATACATAGAAATAGCTTTTCCCCTCGTCTTTCGCGCGCCTTTTCGACGAACTGTTCCGGCGCGACGTTGACGCCAAGATCGAGCACTTCAAACCCTGCGCCTTCGAGGGTCGCGGCGACCAAATTCTTGCCGATGTCGTGCATATCGCCCTTGACCGTTCCGATCACGACGACGCCCTGACGCTCGACTCCCGCCTGTTTGAGTAGAGGGTTGAGTATGGTCATGGCTTCTTGCGCGGCTTTCGAGGCCATGAGAAGCTCGGGCACGAAGTATTCGCCTTCGTCGAACAGTTCGCCTACTTCCCCCATTGCCGGCACGACGTGTTCGTCGAGAATCTCCGTTGGCGTCGCGCCCTCGTCGAGTAGCGCTTGCGTCGCTTCGGCGGCGACGTCGAAGTCGCCGTCGACAATAGCGAGATACAGTTCTGATCGTTCGTTCTCTGACATAAAACTCTCCTTTTGCGCGACGCGTTACCTTTCCGGTTTCGGTACGAGCCCGCGTCCATAGTCTTGACCGCCGTTATGCCGTCCGCGTCTACGTCGACCTTTGCTTTGCTTCTTATTGAATTCGAAGACCGGCGTGTTATTACCCAATTCCTCACGCATCGCTTCGATACGATCGCGCAGTTGCGCTGCGCGTTCGAATTCATATTTTTCAGCGGCGTCGAGCATTTCCTTTTCGAGTTCGGCGAGGTACTCAACTGTAATATACTGTTGTTCTTCTTTGATTCCAGCGGCGTCGTTTGCAATTTCACGCGCTTTCGCTTCTGCGTCGATTCCGGCGCGCACGCTACGATGAACAGTTTCCGGCGTAATATTGTGCGCGAGGTTATAGCTCTGTTGCAGCGCGCGGCGACGATCGGTCTCCTTCATAGCGCGACTCATGGACGCCGTGATTTTATCGGCGTAGAGAATAACCTTGGCGTTGACGTTACGCGCGCAACGCCCGATCGTTTGAATGAGGGACGTTTCGTTACGCAGGAAGCCTTCTTTGTCGGCGTCGAGAATGGCGACGAGCGACACTTCCGGCAGATCGAGTCCTTCGCGTAGGAGATTGACGCCGACGAGCACGTCGAATTCACCGTTGCGTAGATCGCGCAGAATTTCAACGCGTTCGAGCGCGTCGAGCCCGCTGTGCATCCACCTGCAGCGCAAATTCTGCTTGACGAAGTAGGCGGCGAGGTCTTCGGCGAGGCGCTTGGTGAGCGCGGTTACAAGCGTACGTTCTCCTTTTTGCGCGCGTTCGACTATTTGTTCGCGCAAATGCTGGATTTGAATCGAGGCTGGCACGACTTCGACGACGGGATCCAACAAACCGGTTGGACGAATGACCTGTTCGACTATATGCCCTTGGGATTCCTTCTTTTCGTAATCTCCCGGCGTAGCGCTGACGAACAGCGCCTTATCGAGTCGCGCTTCCCATTCCTCGAATTTTAGCGGGCGATTGTCGAGCGCGCTCGGCAGTCTGAAGCCGTGTTCTACCAAAACGTTCTTTCGCGCCTGGTCGCCTGCGTACATAGCGCGAATTTGTGGAATCGTAACGTGCGATTCGTCGACGATGAGTAGGAAGTCCTTTGGGAAGAAGTCGAATAGCGTTTCCGGCGGCTCGCCGTGCGCGCGATTCGCGAGCGGCGCGCTGTAATTTTCGATTCCGGGACAGAATCCGATCTCTTGCATGAGTTCGATATCGTATTTTGTTCTTCCTTGTAGTCTCTGCGCTTCGAGTAGTTTCCCCTGGCTACGTAGCTTCTCCACTTGCTCGTCGAGTTCGAGCTGAATGCGTTCGACCGCTTCTGCGATTCTCTCTTCGGGCAGAACGAAGTGCTTTGAAGGATAGATAAAGACCTCGTCGACCTTCTGTAGCGTTTCGCCCGAGGTTGGGTTGATATACGAGAGGTTTTCGATCTCGTCGCCCCAGAATTCAACGCGTACGGCGTATTCTTCGTATGAAATTCTTATATCGATCGTGTCGCCGCGCACGCGGAACGCGCCGCGTTCGAATTCCAGGTCGTTGCGATCGTATTGAATTTCGACGAGTTTGGCGAGGAATTCGTCGCGTTCAATTTCGTCGCCGACGCGCAGCGCGATCGTTAGGCTCTTATAATCGTCCGGCGAGCCCAGACCGTAGATACTGCTGACGCTTGCGACGACGATAACGTCCTCGCGGCTAATGAGCGAGCTAGTGGCGCGCAGGCGCAGTCTGTCGATTTCTTCGTTGACGGACGAATCCTTCTCGATATAGATATCGCGCTGTGGAATATACGCTTCCGGCTGGTAGTAATCGTAGTAGCTAACGAAGTACGAGACGGCGTTGTTGGGAAAGAACGCTTGAAATTCGTCGTAGAGTTGCGCGGCGAGCGTTTTATTATGCGAAAGTACGAGGGTCGGACGTTGCAACGCTTGGATTACGTTTGCCATTGTGAACGTTTTACCGGAGCCGGTAACGCCTAATAGCGTCTGACGTTTCGCGCCGGTCTGGAACCCTGCGACGAGACTTTCAATTGCCTGAGGCTGGTCTCCCGCAGGCTCAAAAGGCTTAACTAATTCAAACACGAATAACTCCCTTTATCGTACCTTACGCGTTGCGGAGGCGCTATAGCTCAACCTGCCGCCAGCGTCGTTCTTGCGCGGACTCTTTAACGATTTCAAGCGCCCGTTGTACGCGCAACGCTTGATGAAAATCGGCGCCGTAATCCTTATAGTCGAGTTCGAGGTCGCGCGTGAGCGCGCCGAGTTGTCGCGCGATCGCCATGTAGAAGGAGACGAGGGACGCGACGTGCGCGCGCGCCCAGCCGGTCGTCGATTTGGCGGAAGGAAACTGCGATTCGGGAGCGTCGTACCGCGCGCCGCAAGGAATGCGTTTCCAGCCCGGCGTAGGATCGTCGAGCGAATAGAAGTCGAGGTAATGCGAGTTCATGAGCGCGAACCGCAGCGCGCCGCGGTCGCCGTTAATTTCAAGTTGCAGTTCGTCTTCGGCGCCGGTCGAAAGTTTCGTCGCTTCGAGCGACCCGACGAGCGCGCAGGGGTCGTCGTGCGCGCCGAGCGAGCCGCGCGTGAGAATGGAAACGTAGTCTTCGACGCGCGTCGGCTTATCGACGACGGCGCCGGACTCGTCGCGCGCAGGTCTTGTCGCGTACGCTTGAGTCGTTTGCGCGACGAGCGCGTTCGGAAGCCCGACGAGGAAGTCGAGCAGGTCGAGTAGGTGCGATCCGAGGTCGAGTATAACGCCGCCGCTTACGTCGTGCTTCCAGCGGAACGGCGCGTTGGGATCGATACTGCTCGAGTGGTAGTATCCGATTCGATACTGTCGGATTTTACCGAGTTTACCCTGTGCAATGAGTTCTTTAGCGCGTCTAATCGCGACGAATCCTCTGAGATGAAACGCGACGCGTCGCACGCGGTTCGGCAGGTTAGGCGCGTTGAGCGCGGCTTCCAGTTTGCGCGCTTCATCGCCGTCGACGACGAGCGGTTTCTCGCAATAGACGTGCTTGCCGGCGGCGAGCGCGGCTAGTAGCGCCGGCAAATGTTCGCCGTTGGGCGTGCAAATATGAACGACCTCGATTGCGGGATCGTCGACGATTTCGCGGTAATCAGTCGTAGCGCGTTCGCAGTTGAGCGCGCGTTGCGCGTCGCGCGCGGTCTCGGGGCGCGAAGTAGCGACGGCGACAACCTTGCCGACGACAGGCAGTTCTGGCGCGTAAAAGGGCGCCGTCGCATACCCGAAGGCGTGAACCTTTCCAATCATACCGAATCCGATCAATCCGACGTTAAGCGTTTTTCGCAGTTCGTTCATTTCGTACTATCCTTTCCGAACCATGGAGTCGCGCGTGCGCTGGACGGATAATTGTACCGCAAAAGCGCAAAAGAGCAAGAGGTCGCTTGTTTGCGCGTCGACGAAGTTACCGTCGTTTACGTTCTTTTTCGCCGTTGTACACGCGCAGCGTCGCGTCTTGGAAATTCTCGAGCCCATATGCGATCGCGAGCGCTTTAATGGCGTGCATGACGTTTTTCGCGGCGCCTTGCGCAATTTGAAGGTTGCACAGCGAGCATTCGGAGACGCAAAGATCGATTTCCGTCTGCCGCATTGCGAGGAAGAGTCGCGAGCCGAGTCGCAGGCTACGCGCGAAACGTTGCGTTGTGAGCCCGCGGTAGCCGGCGAGTCCGCAGCATCCGCGCTCCAGGCGTCGGACGTCGAGGCGCGGAATCATTTTGAGCAGCGTTTCCGCCGGCGTCTGCGCGGCGACGGCCGACTCGGCGAGCGCGAGCGATCGGCAGGGCGCGTGGTACCCGACGGTAAGCGGCTCGTCGCGAAGAGGACGATTCGGCGGCGCGATTTCGCCGCGTTTAACGGCGGCGAGCAGATACGTCGAGAAGTCGCACAGCGCGTCGTAAACCGCGTGCGCGTCGTCGTCGTCGCAGAAGTAGGGATACTCTTTTTTAACGCACGCGACGGAGCTTGGTTCGACGGCGACGAGCGCGCTTCCGTCGCGCGTCGCTTCGCGTAGCAGAACGATGTTGCGCGCGGCAATTTGTTCCGAGCGATCGACGTCTCCTAGTTCAAACGCGATCTGCCCGGTCGAGCGCGGGCGCGGCATAACGCGCGCTTGCACGCCGTTGGCGCGCAAGATAGCGAGCGCGGCGTCGACCAGTTGCCCGTCGAAGAAGTTTTCGTAGGAGTCGACGAGTAGCGCGACTTTACGCGGCGCGGCGGCGGACGAGACGTGAAATTGCGTCTCGCCGACGAGTTGGGTTAGCGTCGAGGCGTCCTGTTCGAGCCGTTCGTCTCGCGCGAGCGACGCCTTGGCGAGTCTCGGTCGGGACGAGATGAGCGGCAATTTTCTACCGTAGGCGAGTCCTATCGTTTTTTCGAGCGCTTTCCTTCCGAATCTTGTGCGTAGCGCGAAGTTCATCATGGGCGCGACGCGCGCGGCGAGCGAGAGCGCGAGATCGGAGCGCAGCGCGACGAGTTCCGAGAATTCAAACCCGTTGGCGGCGACGTACGCGCTGCGCAATCTGAACGCTAAGCGAGCCGCGTCGACCTGGGCAGGGCACTCCAACGCGCACGAATGACAGCGTATGCAATGTTTCGCAATGCGATAGGTCGCGTCGAGCGCGAGCGCGTCGAGCGGAATAGCGCCGTCGAGCGCGCCGCGCAGCAGGTTGGCTTTTGCGCGGCAGGACGCGTGTTCGTCGGGCGCGTTGCGAAACGCGGGGCAGAACCTCGTCTCCTTGGTGCGAATTCTGCATCTTCCGCATCCGACGCACCGGAACGCGTGCGCGTACACAAGCGTTGGATTCCATGCGATTTGGAACTCGAATTGCGAGCGGTCGCGGCGATTGAGCCAATCGATCTTCTGATCGTGCTCGAGTCGCGCGAGATCGAAGGGCGCGCGACGTTTAACCGAGCGGGAATGGTGCCCGCTTTCGCGTAGCGCGGCGTCCGCTTCCGGCGCGAGAATGGAGTCGTCGGAGTTCGCTTCGTCTTTGGGTTCGAGGCGTTCTTCGACCAATCTTTTCATTTCGGGCGAGACGACGCAATCAGGGTTTAGGGTCGCGTCTGGGTCGAATACGTTTTTAATCTCGACGAACGCGCGAAATAGTTTGGGGAACCGTTTCGTTAGCGCGGCGGTTCTTACGCGTCCGTTGCCTTTTGCGGCGCCGATTTCGCCGCCGTAGCCTAGCACAATTTTCTCGAATTGATCGGAGAGCGCGAAGACGCGCCGCTCTTCGTCTTCCGAGTAGGGCAGAATCGGCTGCAGGGAGAGTTGCCCTATGCCGACGTAGCCGCCGATCGAATAGACGATTCGTTCGCGCTGGCAGAAGCTCTGGATTTCCTGGATGAATTCGGGCACGCATTCGACGGGAATCTGGACGTCCTCCCAGTATGGGAACGGCTGGAAGGAGGGCGCCATACGCAGTCTAGCGCAGCTCGATTTCTGGAGAAGATCGCGAAAGAGCGTGCGTTCTTCTTGCGAGTACGCCGTCCAGCCGCCGAAAGAGGAAAGGTTTTCACGCGCGACGCGTTGCATTTCGTCCATACGACGGCGTAGCGCGCCGTCGTCGTCCGCGTCGAGCTCAACGACGAGCGCCGCCGCAGCTCCTTGGGGAAAGATCGATTCGAAGCGCGGATCCCAATCTCGAATGAGCGCGATAACGCGACTGTCGAGCAGATCGCAGAGCGTCGGCGCGAACGTGCGGATCGTACTGATCGCGCGCGCCGTATGGTCGAGCGAATCGAAGAGCAGAATTGCGGCGCCGTTCGCGCGCGAGATCGACGACGTCGCGACCGTCGCCTCGACGATAACGCCGAGCGTGCCTTCGGAGCCCGTAAAGAAACGCGTCGGATTGAAACCGTTGCGCACGACGTCTCGCAGCGCGTACCCGCAACGTATCGGACGCGTTGCGCGCTGCTCATGGTCGAGATACGGCTCGTACTTGCGTATGACGCGCAGCGCGCTAGCCCAGGGGTCGGCGCGCAGCATATTTTTCACTTTGCGCGCGTCCTCGCCGAACGCGCGCATGAGAAAGAGGTCGCGCGCGAACTCGGAGTTAAAGAAGCGCAGGCCGTTCGGCGCGTCGGAATCGTCGACGGCGAACTCGTACGCGTCGCGGCGTTCGCAAGCGTCGCGCAGTTCGGCGTCGAACGCGAAGTCGAACGCGGGGCGTTGGTCGGACGCGCCGCCCGTTTTACGCGCTTCGTCGTTCGCTTCGGCGCTTGCCACGTTGAGAAATCGACGACGAAAGAGCTCGTTTGCAAGAGGCGCGCTTGATCGGCGCGCGACGTAAGGGCGCAACGTCCACAAGCGTCCCTGTGCGGAAACGACTTTGAGCGCGAGCGCGCTTTCATGCGGCGAACCGTATCGTAGCCAGCGCGGTCCCACGTTGTCGACCGAGAGAATCGAACCGATCGTGCTAAGCGGCAGATGACCTGCGCTAGGCGCGAAAAAACGTTTCTTCGTCGAGCGCAATTGTTCGTTGACGCGTTCGCGCACCGCGCCGGGCTGAACGCGTGCGAAGGAGTCGCCGGCCTGGAGCACGCGGCGCATATAGCGCGTGAAATCGAGAATGATTCCCGAACCGATCGCGGCGGCGCCGCCGCTGGTTCCGGCGCCTCTAGGGTGCGCGGACAGACCTTTTTCGCGTGCGTACGCCATAACGGCGGCGACGTCCTGCGCTGAGCGCGGCCACACGACGGCGGTCGGTTTCTCTTCGAGCGGACTGCCGTCGAACGAGTACAGTTGCAGCACGACGTCGTCGCACTGCGCGTCTCCTTTGACTAGCCCGCGCAGATCTTCCTGGAGACGCGCCTGCGCGGACGTTAAAACGTCGGACATGATCGCTAAATCCTTATGAACGCAAGAGTAAGCGTTAAACTTCCATGACGCGTAATTTGCGCGCTATTGAATCTTTTCAAAATCCTCGGCGCCATGCTTACAGGTCGGGCATATGAAATCGGGCGGCAGGTCTTCGCCTTCGTGCACATAGCCGCAGATTTTACAGCGCCAGCCTTTGACTTTCGCGCCGTTAGGCTTCGGTTTAACGTGTTGGTGGTAGTAATCGTAGGTCATCGACGGCTCGGAGGAGAGCGTTTGCGCGTCTTCTAGTTCCGCGACGTACAGAATGTGCGAACCGAGATCGTGCGATTCGACGACTTTGCACGAGAGAACCGCGTTCGCGTGCTCAGCGACGTAGACGACCCCGTTCGCCGAGCGCGGTTTCGGAAAGTCCGCGAACTTATCGACGTCCGCGCCGCTTTGGAACCCGAAACGCTGAAAGAGCGCGAACGGCGCCGATTCGCTGAGAATCGAAACGTTGAACGTTCCGGAATTTTTAACCATCCAGCACGTCTTATTGAGCTTATTGAGCGCGAGCGCCAACCTTGTCGGCGAGGACGCGACTTGCACGCAAACGTTGCCGACGCAACCGTTGTCGAACTGCGCGTCGCGCGACGTTACCACGAAAAGACCGTAGCTGATTTTATGAATAGCGGAACTGTCCATATCATTCTCCTTGGGGATAAAATTAACTGCGCGCGGCTCTGACCAGCGCGCGCAACCCTATTGTACTCGATCTTGCTCCTTTGCGCGAGGGGTAAGGCGCTCAATACAGTAATAAAAGACGGGCGTCAAGAAGATCCCGAAGAGCGTTACGCCGAGCATACCGGCGAAAACCGCGACTCCAAGCGCGAAACGCATTTCATGCCCGGCTCCTTTACCGTACATGAGCGGCGCGACCCCGAGAATGAACGCCAGGGACGTCATAATAATGGGACGTAGCCGCAATCGGCACGCCTCGAGCGTCGCGTCGCGCGCGGAGAGACCGTCTTTACGGCGCAGGTCTTTCGCGAACTCGACGATCAAGATCGCGTTCTTACACGCGAGTCCGATGAGAACGAAGAACCCAACTTGAGTAAAGACGTTCATATCCGATTTCGCTAGGTTCACGCCAATGAGTGAGCACAGCAGGCACATCGGCACGACGAGCACGATCGCAAAGGGCAACGACCAGCTTTCATAGAGCGCCGCGAGGAGTAGGAAGACGAGCACGACGGCGAACCCAAAGACGTAGAGCGCAGTATTGCCGGCGCGCTTTTCAAGGAGCGCAAGTTCGGTCCATTCGTAGCCCATTGTCGGGGGTAGCGTTTCGTCGAGGAGTTTTTCCATGGCGCGCATCGCTTCGCCGGAGCTGTAGCCGGGCTGCGTCTGTCCGCTAATCGCGGAGGACGGGAACATATTGAATCGTTTAACGGCGAGCGGATCGGTCGCTTCGCGCGCGGTGAGTAGCGAACCTAGCGGGGTCATTTCCCCTTTGCCGTTGCGGACGTATAGGCGATAGACGTCTTCGGGATCGCCGCGTCCAGTCCAGTCGGCTTGCGCTTTGACTTGGAACGAGCGCGCGAGGAAGTTGATATCGTTGATATAATCGCCGCCGAGATAGACGTTGAGCGTGTCGAAGACGTCGTTAATAGAGACGTTCATCGCTTTAACTTTTTTGCGATCGACGTCGAGGTAGACTTGCGGCACGGCGCCTCGGAACGCGTTTTGCAACGAGTAAACTTCCGGCATATCCTCGGCGGCGCGAACGATCGATTCCCCGACCTCCTGCAGATTCGACAGGTCGCTAGACCCGCTTTTATCCTGAAGTTGCAACTTAAAGCCGCCGAGTCCGACCCCGTCGACGGGCGCGGCGCGAAAGACGAACGCTTTCCCTTCCGTGAGAGTCGAGAATTTCTCGAGGAGTTCCTTTTGAATTACGACGTCGGTGCGTCCGGTTTTGGCGCGTTCTTCGAAGGAATCGAGAATGAAGTTAAAGGTTCCGACGTTCGACGCGGCGGAGTCGACGAGCGCGCTACGTCCTTCGATTCCGGTTACGTACGCGACCCCGTCGGTCTCGAGCGCCATGCGGTACGCTTTGCGCATCATTTCGCGCGTTCGGAAGAGGGACGCGGAGTCGGGAAGTTGCACGGCGCCGCGCATAATGCCCTTGTCTTGGGTTGGAATGAAACCGGTCGGCGTTTTCTGGAAGTAGTCGGCGGTGAGGTAGAGTAGTCCGCCGTAGAGTAGAACGACTAGAATCGAGACGCGCAAGAGCGAGCGCACGATACCGACGTACGCGCGCGTCGTCGCTGTGAACGCGAGATTGAATAGTTTAAAGAACCACCCGAAGAGCGCGTCGACGAGCGCGGTAATAGGGTCGCGCCTACGCCCGGCTTGCGGCAGAAAGCGCGCGCACAGCGCCGGGCTGAGCGTGAGGGACACGAAGCACGAGATGAGGGTCGAGACCGCGATGGTGAGCGCGAACTCGCGATAGAACATTCCGACGAGTCCCGGCACGCACGCGGCGGGAATAAAGACGGACGCGAGTACGAGCGCGATCGCGACGAGCGCGCCGGAGACTTCGGACATGGCTTTATAAGCGGCGGCGCGCGGACTGAGTCCCGACGCCATATGCCGTTCGACGTTCTCGACGACTACGATGGCGTCGTCGACGACGATACCGATTGCGAGCACGAGTCCGAATAGGGACAGGTTGTTCAGACTGAAGCCTAGCGCCGCCATAGCGGCGCAAGTTCCAATGAGCGAGATCGGCACGGCGAGCAGCGGGATAATGGCGGCGCGCCAGCTCTGCAGGAAGAGAATCACGACGATCGCGACGAGCGCGACCGCCTCGATAAGGGTCTTTTTGACTTCGCGAATCGATTCTTTGACGTACGGGGTGGTGTCGTAGGAGACGACGTATTCGATCCCTTCGGGGAAGGATTTCGCGAGATCCGCGATTGCGGCTCGGACGCGTTCGGAGGTTGCGACGGCGTTGGCGTCGGGTAGTTGGTATACGGATAGAGTAACGGTCGGGAGTCCGTTGAATGAGCTGGTTACGGTTGTATTGAGCGCTGATAGTTCGACGCGCGCGACGTCTTTTAGTAGCGTAACGCGTCCTTTTTCGTCGGTCTGTACGACGATCTGTTCGAACTCTTCTGGCTCGACGAGTCGTCCTTGCACGTCGACGGGGAACTGAAATACGATCGGTTCGTCGATCGGTGGGTCGCCTAGCGAGCCAGCCGCGACTTGCTGGTTCTGTTCCTCGACGGCTTTAACGACGTCGGTCGCGTTGAGTTTCCGCGCCGCCATTTTAGCAGGGTCGAGCCAAATCCGCATACTGTAGGCCTTTTCTCCCCAGATGGAGATATCTCCAACGCCTTCGACGCGCGAGATAGCGTCGCGCACGCGTAGCGAGACGTAGTTGCTCAGATAGACCTGGTCGAATATTTTGGTCGGCGAGAAGAAGTTGACCATCATGAGCACGGTCGGCGACCTTTTGCGCACGGTAACGCCGACTTTTTTAACGCGTTCTGGCAGTTTGGAGGTTGCGAGGGACGCGCGATTCTGCACGAGCACGAGCGCGTCGTCGAGATTGGTTCCGGTCTCGAAGGTTACGTTGAGCGACATTTGTCCGGAGTTCGTGCTGCTCGACTCCATATAGAGCATGCCTTCGACGCCGTTGATCTGGTCTTCGAGCTGCGTGGCGACGGAATTAGCGACAGCGCGCGCGTTGGCGCCGGAGTAGTTGGCGTTCACGCTAATCGTTGGAGGCGCGACGTTAGGGTACTGTGCGACTGGCAGTGAGAAGTAGGCGACGGCGCCGATAAGCGTAATGAGAATAGAAAGCACGCACGCGAAGATAGGGCGATCAATGAAAAAGCGCGCCATGGTATAGACTCCTTATTGGGTGAGGCTGAGGAAACGTGGGAGAGAGATCGCGTAGATTACGCGGGATCTTTCGCTGCGTTTTCCATAGCGGCTTTGACTTTTTCAGCGGCGTGTTTGCGCGACCATTCGTAGAGCCCGTCGTATTCAACGGAACCGTCCCGATTGATAATCGTGCCGTCTTCGCGTACAATTCGGGTAGTCGATTCCGAGGGAGCGTCGATTGGCTCGATCGTGGAGTCCGGACGAATTCGCAGTAGATTGTCGACGACGACGCGTTCGCCGAGTTGGAGCCCTGACGCGACGACGCGCATATTGTCGGGCTGTAGCGGACCGAGGGTAACGACGCGCGACTCGACGGAGTTCGCGGAGGTTAGGACGTAGACGCGTTTGACGTTCTGATCGGTAATGATCGCTTCTTCTGGCACGAGCACGGCGTCGTATTGCGGCGAGGTCGGAAAGAGGACGCGCAGTCGTAGTCCGGGAATGAGGTCGCGTACGCCGGACTCGTTCGGTTTATTCTCGGCGACGGCGCGGAATTCGAGCGTTCCGGTCGTTTCGTTCATTCGCGGCTCGGAGAAGTCGACGGTCGCTTCGCGTTCGAACTCCCCGTCTCCTATCGCGAACTTTACGACGAGCGGTCGTTTTTTGTGCGCGTTATTTTTGGCGACGCGTTCGCGAAAGAGTAGTAGCGCGCGTTCGTCGACGTCGAAGAAGACGTGAATCGGGTCGACGGCGACGATATGCGTTAGCAGGGTTGAGCCGGAGGTTACCAGGTTGCCGACGGTGATCTGTTCGCGACTGACTTCTCCGTCGATAGGGGCGACGATCGTCGCGTAATCGAGATCGATTTGCGCGCGTTCGACATTTGCGACGGCGGCTTCGAGTTCAGCGGCGCGTTCGTCGCGTTCCGCTTGCGCTAGTTCGAGCTGTTGCATTGAGGTCGCGTTGCGTTCGATGAGCCCTTTTTGGCGCGCTAGTTCCGCTTCCAGACGATTGAGATCGGCGCGTTTTGCGGCGACGTCGCTCTGACGTTGCGCGAGCACGGCGCGATATACGCGCGAGTCGAGTTGAAAGAGCGCGTCTCCTTTATGTACAAACGCGCCGGCGTTGAAGTTAATTGATTCGAGATAGCCGGAGACTTGCGCGCGCACTTCGACGGACTCGGCGGCGGCGGTGCGACCGGGCAGTTCGGCGTATTCGGTAATAGGTCGCGCGACAGCTTCCACGACGTGCGCGGGGACCGCTTGATCCTTTTCCGTTTTGTTACCGCCGCGTTCCTCTTGGCGTTGGACGCAGGACAGACTGGTAAACATCGCGCATGCGACGAGTATAGCGAGAGATCGAGTATAGGAGTTCACGAGTTAGCTCCCGAAGGATGCGAATAGAGTAAGGCGGACGCCCATATTGTAAGGTCGCGCGTGCGGCAGACCGACTTTGAGCATATGATACCAGAACGCAATTCGCGCGTCAATCGTTTACGGAGAAAAAGATTGCGTGCGAGGTCGACTAGAGTTGCATAGCGCGGCGAATTGCGTATACTGATAAGAAAACTTTTTACCTTGGGGAACGAGTGAAATGACGTTTAGCAGTCTTGACGGCAAACGGATATTGGTAACGGGCGCGGCGGGCTTTATTGGCGGCGCGTTGGTCGCTCGACTTCTTGGCGAGTTGCAGCGCGCGCAGATCGTGGGTTTCGATTCGGTGAACGACTACTATTCTGTGGCGCTGAAGGAGTATCGTTTGCGTCGGCTAGCGCGCATAGCGGAGCGTTCGCAGAGTACGTGGCGGTTTGTGCGCGGCTCGCTAACGGACGTCGCGGCGCTGGCGCGGCTCTTTGCCGAGAATGATTTTCACATCGTCGTGCATTTAGCGGCGCAGGCTGGCGTGCGCTATAGCGTCGAGCGCCCCGATAAGTACGTAGAATCGAATTTAGTCGG
>ONJR01000232.1 GCA_900318195.1 uncultured Planctomycetota bacterium | reverse complement strand
TCCGACTATTACCTTCTGTAAACCGGCGTCGAGCGCCGTGTTTTGACCTTTGACAAGTGATAGAGCCATCGCCTCGTATCCTTTCCTTATATACTGTTCTACTGCCTCGTCGCAAACGCGACTACCCTATTCTACTCGATTACAAAATAAAAAAAACACCCCGAACTTCACTACGACGCGCGAAATTCGCTTAACTCAAAAATCGCGCTCGAGGAAATACGAGGTTGGTAAAATAGCTAAGACGCAAACTGTCTAAGCTAAAAGGCGTTTTTTTTCGTTTTTTTCAACCGTTCAGGCAAGAACGCGTTAATTCTCACACGACGACGCCAAGCCCCGATCATACGCCGCAACAACCCGCTTAACGATAAGACCCGCGACGTACCCCGCTTTGAAGCCTGCGTCTATATTCACGACCGTTACGTTCGACGCGCAACTGTTCATCATGCCAAGTAGCGCCGCCACCCCGCCGAACGCCGCCCCATAACCGACGCTCGTAGGAACCGCTACGATCGGCGCGGAAACATAGCCGCCGACAACGCTAGGCAACGCGCCCTCCATGCCAGCGACGACAATAATCGCGTCCGCGTCCTGAATCAACGGCAACTTCGATATCAAACGCTGCGGACCCGCTACCCCGACGTCTTGGATCAAAAGGACCTCCGCGCCCGTCCACTGCGCCGTCTCGCGCGCCTCTTCCGCGACCGGAAGATCGCTCGTGCCGGCCGTGAGAATCGCTATCTTGCCGCGTCCTGCTCGACGCTCGCGCGGCGCTCGCAACGTGCGCGCGACCTCGTTGTAATACGCGTCAGGCGCTACAGCCTGCAGCTGCGGCAAGACGATCGCCGCCTTATCCGCTGAAACTCGGGTCGCAAACGCGTCGATTCCCTTCGCAATCTGCGCCAACGCGATGCGTGCGATCGCGTCCGCCGTCTTACTCTCGCCGTAGATTACTTCGGAAAATCCGCAACGCGCCTCGCGATCAAGATCGACGAGCGCGTCGCCAAGCTCGATAAAAGGATCTGTCGACGTCATACCAGTTCGTCTCCTATTTCAAAATGCGGCGGATTACGCAACGCGCGACGGCACGATTTAACGAGCGCGCGAGTCAGTTCGATAATTCGCTCCGCCTCAACGGTCGGCTCTTCGTCGTTACGGAGCGCCGCAAGAGTGCGCTCGATAAGTTCGCTTGCGCGCAGATCGATCTCTTCAACTCTCAGATCGCGACGCGCCGCGCGATAGAATTGACGAAAGTCGACAAACGCGCGCAACGGCGCAAGACGCGCGCTCGATGCGAGCAGTTCACGAAGCGCGTCCGCGACCGGCTTGTAGGCAAATAGCCGCGAAAATTGCAGAATGACAAATTCGCGCTCTAAGTCGGAGTCGAGCGCGAGGAGTTCAGACTTCCACCGTTCCGCCGCGCTACGCGCTAAAGTAAGATTGTGAAGACGTAGCTGGAGCTCGAGATACTCCGCGCAACGCTCGCAACGCGCAAGCGGTTCCTCGATCTCGTCAAGCGCCGCTTTCGCTTCCGACATAAAGAAGAAAGCGTCGGAGGCTGAGACCAAATCAGACGCGTCCGTAAAATTATAATTGCGCGGAAGTCCGAACGCGCTAAGCGTGCGATACGACGGAAGTCCGCAACACGTCCCGGCGAGGAGTAGCGCGCGACGCGATCGTTCCGACGCGCTGGACCCGCCGTCCATAAGGTCGCGACCAAGCGCGCGCCACTGCGATAACTCTGCTTTAACTAGTTCGCTATCCAAGTCGCCGTCGGTTACGAGATGGAATCGTAACGCAAGAATTTGACCGTCGATAATCTCGAACGCGTCCAGGTTACGACATAGTCGGCGCAAACGTTCGCCGTCGCGAATTCCCTGACTTGAATAGATCGCTACGCTACGCGCTTCTAAACGCAACGCGTCCAATTCGTTCTCGGCGAGCGGATCGCCATTCTCGTCTTCACGCGTCGTCAAGCGGTCGCTGAGATCTTCCAAAGCGCGCGTCGCGCGGGCGTATAGCTCACGTTCCGTCGACTCGTCCAGACCGCCGACTACTGCGTAACGAGCAAACTCGCCGTCGTAAAGTTCAAGTTTCGCCGTATAGGACGAAGGTTCGTCGTCGTCCAAGATCGACCCCGAATACGCGTCGCGTAACTCTTGACCAAAGCAGCGAAATAGCGCTGAATAAATTCTATCGATCGCAAGCAGTTTAACGCGCGCAAGATCGTACTCGTTCTGATATTCCAACTCGTCCACTACGCGACACGCGCGGTCAAACGCGGTGAAATACTTCTGGCGCACGGCGTTGAGATCTAGCGTCGCGCCAATTTCGGCAAGCGATTCCTCTGAAAGAGTTTCAGCGGAATCGGCATAGTTTTCTAGCCCGAATCTCTCTAACTCCGCGTCTAACGCGTAACTGTTATAGACAAAATCGCGCCACAATCGCTTCGTGAGCGCGTCCGCGCGCGCCTTCAGCGCCGCTTGGCGTTCGTATTCGTTCGAAATCTCGTCGAGCGCCTCGTCGACTTCGTTGCGGCCGCGCTCGTCGGAAACGCCGCAACCGCGCGCCGCCTCGACAAGCGTGCGTAGCAAGTAGTCGCGTTCAGACGCTTTGTCCAGCTCGTTAATCGCTTGACGCGCGTTATAAAACGCCTGAATAGCAAGCGCGTTACACTTCTCGCCCAACGCGCGCCCAAAAGCGCGCGCGACAAGCGTCGATTCAATAAAGATCTTAACTTTGTGATCGGCGCGTTCCGTCGGCGTGAGTTCGTCAACTTTTAAAAACTCCAAACGCGTCGCCAAAGCGTTGACTACTCGCCAAGCGCTCTGTTTCAACAAAAACGGGCGCTCGTTTTCTCTCTTGGACGTATGTTTTCTTTCTTCTGACATTATTCGCGTCCCATCGATTCCACAACGGCGTCGACCAACGACGTCATATTGCGAAAGTAATCCTTTTCTAAGGGGGAATGGTCGATTAATTCCGCGCCAATCATATCGGCGACCGTCTGAGCTGAACTACGATTGAATTCCGGCTGCACGATAATCGCGCGCGCGCCAGACTCGCGCGCCGCGCTAACAAGCGCTTCGAGCTCCTTAGGACGCGGCGCTTTACCGTTGACTTCAATCGCGCGCTGCGTTATGTGAAACTCGCGCGCAAAGTAGCCGTAAGCGGGGTGATAGACGATAAAAATCCGGTCGCGATAGGGATCGAGTTTCGCGCGCGCGGAACGTTGCAGTTCCTCGAGTTCGGCGTCGAGCGCGGCGGCGTTTGCGCGATAGTTCGACTCGTTAACCGGATCGAGCGCCGCAAACGCGTCGGCAATCTGTCGGACCATATGGCGCGCTATTTCAGGACTCGTCCACAGATGCGGATCGATCGCGTCGTCCTCGTGCGCGCCGTCCTCGTGTCCGCATTCGTCTTCGAGCGTGTCGACTCCAACGGTGAGATCGACGACCTTAGCGTCGCGCGCAAGTTCCAGGATCTTACTAGTAAATCGCTCTTCGATCGGCAGACCGACGGTAAAGAAGAGTCGCGTCGCGCTGAGTTGCGCAAGTTGCGAGGGGGTCGGCGCGTAGTCCTCGGGCGATTTCCCCTTAGGGGTCAGCACGGCGACGTCGGCGGCGTTTCCCGCAACGCGTTCGACGAGATACGCGCACGGCTCGACGGCGACGAGCGCGACGACGCGCGAGGTAGCGTTCGACTCGCGCGCGCGGCGTTCCGCGTCGGCGACCTTCAGTTTACCATAGAGAAAGACAAAGAGCAATATTATCATCGCGAGAATCGCGACGACTAAAAGTAGCGCGCCGTAATGTCGGCGGCGACGCGGTTCACCGTCCATAACAAGCCTTTCGTTCGCGCAAGCGTAGCGCAAAAGAACGCGCGCGTCTCGTCCTGCGACCGATAACGGCGCTCGACCAAACGCGCGCAAACGCTTAGTGAAATAAAATTACCTAGAAAACGCGACTATTTGCTAACGCCAGGTCCCATCTTATCGCTGAAGTCCATTCCTTCAGTCGCGTTGCCGCTACCGTAACCGCCGCCGTTAGGATTCGCGGGGGGCGCCGGTTTGAACTCGAGATCCGCTTTAAAGAGATTCGCGTCCCCTTCGAGAAAACCTTCTTTAGAACCCAGGAACGGATTGTCCCCCGTCTCCTTCGCAAAGGTCGACTCTGGGAAGAGCGCCGCGCTGTCGTCCGACTTGCTCGGTCCGCTTGGCAACACAGGAGTCTGAGCGCCGCCCGATCCAGTCGGTCCGCTCGCGTTGGGATCGCCGCCCATCGGCTTATCGCCGCCGCCGCCGGGAGCAACGGAGGGATCCATCGTTACCGTCGGCATTGGCATAGCCGGACCGCCCATACTGCCGGAACCGCTCTTCGAGGGATCGTTCGCTCCGCCCTGAGTCGCGCTCGAGACGCCGAACCCGACCTGCATGGCGGCGACTATACCCTGCAACGCCAAATCGAGGCGCGCGAGGATATTGTTCTCGTCCTTTTCGTACCGCACGTCGAGGTCGTCGGGATCGTAGAACGCTTTGCCGTCGGCGTAGATTTCGCTCTCGTCGTAGATATTAATGAACTTCGAGCCGTCGGCGGCGGGCTTTTCCATCGGATCGGAATATACGACGCGCGCCTCGATCTCGGCAAGGCGCTTCTTCGCCTTGGTCGAGAGCTCCGTCTTACCGAGTTCCTCGCGGAAATGCTGCATTTCGTCGGAATTCTTATCGTAGAGCGCCGTCGGCTTAGCGGGGCGTTGTTCTTCCGAGGTGAAAGGTTTGCTCGCGGGCGCTCTCAGAGCGCGCAACCGCGCGCTGGCGTCAGTCGCGGCGTCCTGCGCGCACGCGCTCGCCGCTATAACCGAACATGCGGCGATCGCTAACGCCGCTCGGCAGAATCTATTCCACAACATATTCTCGACTCCCACGACGCCGCGCGCTCGCCGCGTCATATATTATCGTAAAACCAGCGTTCGACGTTCTGAGAACGTCACGTCGAATATATCTTACGCTCGACCGGCTGAAATATCAAGCGTTGCGCGACCCTTTTCGCGAACTTTTCCGATAAAAAGTCCTACTCGCGTCAGATTATGTCGAAAAAAAGTTTCACGCGGCAACGCAAACGCGCGCGCCTGTCTGCCAAGCGCGCGCGTAACGTTCGCGAACAGGTCGTTCAAATTCGACCCTACTTCGCCGCCTTCTTAACGGCGGTCTTTTTCGTCGCTTTCGTCGCCTTCTTCGTCGTCGCGGCGGCGCTCGCGGCTTTTTTCGTCGTTTTCTTCTCCGTCGTTGCGGGCGCGCTCTTCTTAACCGCCTTCTTAACGGTCGTCGCGCTCGCCGTCTTCTTAACCGCCTTCTTCGCGGTCGTCGCGGCGGCGCTCGTCTTTTTAACCGCCTTCTTTGCAGGCGCGGCGGCGGGCGGCGCTTTCTTAACCGTCTTCTTCGCGGGCGCGGCGACTACGGTCGACGCTTTTTTCGTCGTTTTCTTCGCGGTCGCGGCGGCGGTCGCGGTCTTCTTCGTCGCCTTCTTCGCGGCGGTCGGTTCAGCGGCGCACGCGGAAGTTCCGCAAGCGCGGCGGCAACATCTCTTCTTCGGCGCCGCGTCGACGCTCGCGGTCGTTGTCTTTTTCGTGGCTTTTGGCATAGGGGTCTTCCTGTGGACTATTATATAATTTCGTAATTATGTACCTGCGGTTGACCGGAAAAATGTTGGGAACCCAAACCGTTCCAACCGGAACCGCGCTAAAAGTATGTCAATACTCTATTATCGTCAGAAACGTCGTTACTTACGTCAATAATCCGCCGCGTTAAGACCATTTTTTGCTAAAATAACAAGATTTTTGTCTGAAAACGGTCGAGTTGCGACTTTTTCATTCAAGTCGGCTGAGACGTTGCGACGAGACTTCGACGTTAAAATAGAGAAACTAAAAAACGCAGGCGCTCTCTAACAGCAATTCCCAAAAAACATTTTCTTTCAGTTAAGTCGTAGCATTCAGATAACCGAAAAAGGGAATGATCATTTTTGACGCGCTCGGCGGCGACGCAAGCGCGATAAAACTCGAGAGCCAGACGTCAACGCGTAGCGCGCTATTTGCGCGAAACGCGTTCAAAATCGAATTAACGATTAAGCGATAGTCCAATGAAATATTTGACACAATGGTTACAATACGCCAAACGCTCAAGCGTAGCCTGTATAGCGCTCGCGCTATGTTGCGCTATGCCGACGCGAGCGGCGTTATCAAACGAACAGCCGGAGCGATGGTCGCGCTCGCCGCGCTCGCATTTCGTCGACGTTGTAAATGAAACGAGTCAATCCGTTGTCAGTATTCAAGGGGAGAAGCAGTATGAGATAGGCAAACGCTCATTTGGTCGAGACGCTCAGTACGACGTCTTTAACGGCATGGGGACCGGAGTCGTCGTCGACGAAAGAGGGTATATTATAACGAACTACCACGTCGTTAAAGGTCTACTCAAGCTAGAAGTCATAACCTCGGACGGCGAACGCTATCGCGACGTCGAGATCGTGCGCAACGACGTCGACACCGACCTCGCGTTGCTCAAGATCAAACCGAAGCGACCTCTCAAGAAGATTCGCATGGGACGCGCCGAGAGAATTATGCCCGCGGAAGACGTCTACGCGCTCGGCAATCCCTTCGGGTACAAGTGTTCCGTCTCGCGCGGAATCGTGAGCGCCGTCGACCGTCCTCTGGAAGTCAACGAGAACCTCTCGTACGATCGCGTGATCCAAACGGACGCGGCGATCAATCCCGGCAATTCGGGCGGTCCGCTCGTTAATATCGACGGCGAAATGATAGGTCTCAACGCCGCCGTGCGCGAGGAAGCGGAGAATATCGCGTTCGCTATTCCAATCGACGTCGTTGCGAACGTCGCCGAGAGCATGATACGTCAATCAGTCGCTAAAATGACGCACCACGGTCTAAAGTTCCGCGTCGTCGACTCCGACGATCCGGACTATCCCGCGAGCGCGAACGGAGAAGACGTGCTCGTCGTGGAGTCCGTCGATCCGCGCAGTCCCGCCGCGACGGCAGGCGTTCAACCGGGCGACGTCGTACTGCGCTCGAACGGCTACGCGCTGCACACGTCCCTCGATTTCACGTGCTCGCTCATTGGGCTCGGACTGAGCGACGTCGCGTCGTTGGAAGTTGAACGGCGCGGTCAGGCGTTGGACGCGTCCCTGGCGTTCAGTAATCTCGCGGACCGCGAATCCTCGATGGTCGCGAGCGCGCCGCGCGTCGTCTCGACCGAAGACGATTCCTCGAAATATCAAGAGTCGAAAGTATCGGAAGCCTTCGCGCAAGAAGCGAAGCCGCAAGCGGCGGATCAGGAGCGCGCGGTCTCCTACGCCTCTCAGACGGTCAGGAGCGCGAAATCGAATCGCTCAAAGACCGCGCAGCGCGTATGGGACGTCTTCGGAATGGAGGTCGAAACCGTATCGAAGGAAGAATATCGCTCGCGCTACCCGCAACTCGTCGAAATCATGATCGGCGAACTCGAATGTTCGCCAGAAGGCGGAGTATACGTTAAAGCGGTCGATCCGAATGGAATCGTTGCGAACAACGACGTTAAACTGCAGAAGGGCGATCTCATCTTTGGACTAGGCGTCGGCGCGTCGCGCGACAAGCAGATTGGAATAAAATCGGTCGACGAGCTAAGCTATATTGCAAGCCATCTCGATAAATACGTTGGCGAGAGCGCCGGCAAAGCGAAGATCTACCTCATACGCAATAATCGACCCTACTTCCTGGATATCGACCTGAGCGCCGCAAGATAGCGCGACGGATAAGACAAGAGCCCTACTCATGACACAAGACGCTTCCAACGCCTTCCTTATAACCGACGTTCACGTCCATCTACAAGACAAACGGTTCGGCGCAACCTGGGAGGACACAGAGCTGTATATCGAGCGCGCGCGAGAGAAAGGCGTCGCGCGATTCGTATGCGCAGCGACCTCGCCCGCCGACTGGAATCGAACCGCGCAAATCGCGCAACGCTTTCCGAACGTCCTGCCGACCTTTGGCGTGCATCCGTGGTTCTACGATAAAATCAGCGGAGACTGGACGCAACCGCTCAAAATGTTTCTCGACGCGAAATTCTCTAACGAACTCCAAGCGCGCGCCGCGCTGGGTGAAGTAGGGTTGGACTTCGTCGTGCGGAATTGCGACGACGAAGTTAAAGCGGCGCAAGAGGAAACGCTGCGCGCGCAATTACAAATCGCAAACGAGCGCGGAATTCCCGTCGTCATGCACTCCGTGCGCGCAAACGAACGCGCGTTGCTATGCATGAAAGAGTTCTCTAAGGTTCCGACGTGGCTGTTGCACGGATGGAACGCGACCCCGCAAGAGATCGAACGCGCGTGCGAACTAGGCGCGTTCTTCTCGTTCTCGAAACGCAACGCGTCCCCGCGCGCTAAAAGAGGACGCGAAACGATCGCCGCCGTACCGCGCGATAGAATTCTGCTAGAGTCGGACGGTCCGACCCCTGTGCCGCCGAACGGATACGACTCGAACGATCCGAATTGGCAGACGAAAGTCGTGCAGGCGCGCGGTCAAGACGGGTTCTTACTCGACGAGCCGGCGCATATTATTGCGACGGCGCGTGAAATTGCCGCAATTAAAAAGCTAGAATTCGACGAATTCTTACGACAAGTTCAGATCAACGAACGGCGATTCTTCGCCAATTGGACGCGAAAAGATTAGCGCGTCAAAGCGCCGCGTTTTTTTCTTGACGCCGCGCAACTCGCGCGATACAATTGATTACATTCACGGACGCTCGATACGCGCGCTACGTTCGACGCGCGGAAGAGCGAACGCTTTGGCATAATACCATGAGGAGACGTTATACATGGCAGGCGAATTTCGTTTTTCTTTCGGACCCTGGAACATTCACGAAGGCGCCGATCCCTTCGGTCCCGAAGTGCGCAAGACGATCGCGTTCCGCGATAAACTCGAAACCTACAAGAAGCTAGGTTTCGACGGCGTCCAATTCCACGACGACGACGCGGTTCCGAATCTCAATAATATGTCGAAATCGGAAATCATTAAAGAAGCGGAAGAACTCAAAAAGATTCTCGACGCCCACGAGCTCGTCGCGGAGTTCGTCGCGCCAAGATTGTGGATGGATCCGAGAACGATCGACGGAGGGTTCACCTCAAACGACCCGGAATGCCGAAAGTACGCGATCGAAAGACTCAAGACGACCGCCGATATCGCGTCCGCGATCGGCGCGAAAAACATCGTCTTCTGGCTCGCGCGCGAAGGAACCTATATTCGCGAATCGAAAGATCCCTGCGTCGCGACCGAACAGATCGCCGAAGCGTTGCAGACCGTGCTCGACTACAACAAGGATATTCGCGTTATGATCGAATCGAAGCCGAACGAACCGGTCGATCACGCGTTCATTCCAACGATCGGGCACGCGATCGCGATGGGACTGCTAACGAACGCGCCGGAACGCGTGGGATGCCTCATTGAAACCGCGCACGCGATCCTAGCGAACCTGTGTCCGTCGGAGGAAATGGGGTTCGCGCTCGCGCATAAAAAGCTCTGGAGCGTCCACCTGAACGATCAAAACGGTCTGAAATTCGACCAAGATCAAACCTTCGGCATGGTCGATCCGCGGCGCGCGCTCAATCAGGTGCGCGTGCTCGACAAGCACGACTACGGTAAAAACGGCGAATGGGTCGGACTAGACGTTAAAGTCCTGCGCACGCAGAAGGACGAAGTCGCGCTCAAGCACCTTGAATACAGCCGCAAGATCTTCCTGCGCCTGCTCGAAATCAGCCGCTCATTCGACGACGCTAAAATCGAAGCGCTCAAAGAGTCGCGCGACTACGAAGAACTCAACTGGTACATTCTCGACGCCATGCTGAAGTAAGCTCGCAACTCCAAACGGCGCTCGCAACCGTCCGCGCCGCGCGCTCGAGTCATCGAACGCGCGGCGTTTTTTAGCGGCGGCTTTTAAACGACGGAATTAACGATATGATCTTTAAAACCGCAACCCTGGGCTGTAAAGTCAATCAATACGAAACGCAATGGCTACGCGCAGCGTTCGTCGCAAACGGCTGGCTCGACGCCGACGAAAACGCGAACGACGAAGAAGACGTGCAGCTGGTCCTCGTCAACACGTGCTCCGTGACCGCAGAAAGCGACGCCAAAAGTCGCAAGCTAATCGCGCGATTCGCAAAGGAATACCCTAACGCCGAAATCGTTGTGATCGGATGCTACGCCGCGTCCGATCCACAACGCGTTAAACGACTCCCGCACGTCGTCGACGTCGTGCCAGATAAAAGGAAACTGCCGAAATTTCTGCGCGAACGAGGGCTAGAAATCATTCCGACCGGCGTCGATCGGTTCGCGGAACGCGCGCGCGCGTACGTTAAAGTGCAAGACGGATGCCGCGTGGGATGCGCGTACTGCATTATTCCACAGACGCGTCCCTATCTACATAGTCGCCCGATCGCCGACGTACTCGAAGAAGCCAAGCGCCTCGCGCAAGCGGGATACCGTGAAATTGTGCTCACCGGCATTCACCTAGGACACTACGGGCTTGATTTTTACCCACCGCTCGACGAAGAAGGCGCCGTTCCTAGCGACGCTTCCGTCTCGCTGGAGACTTATCTTGCGCGTCAGGCGCGCGTTCCTGAAGAACGTCGCGTCGAACTTGCGTCCCTGCTCGAAGCGCTAACGGATCTCAATCTGCCGAATCTGCGCTTTCGACTCGGCAGTCTCGAAGCGGTCGAGGTCCACGACCGGCTCGTCGAACTCGCGCGCGAACGCGACGAACAGATTTGCCCGCACTTTCACCTATCGATGCAAAGCGGCGACGACGACGTTTTGCGCGCAATGAAGCGCCGCTGGCTCAGCGAACCCTATATCGAACGCTGTCGCTCGATCTGCGAGCGCGTGCCGAACGCCGCGCTAACGACCGACGTCATCGTCGGGTTTCCGGGCGAGACGGACAAGCAGTTCGAACGCACGTGCGAAGTCGTTCAAACGTTGCATTTCTCGAAGACGCACGTTTTTCGTTTCAGCGCGCGTCCGGGCTCCGTCGCGGCGGCGATGCCGAATCAGATCGCGCCGGAACTGAAAAAGGAGCGCGCCGCGCAACTCATTCAAATCGCAAACGCCGAACGCGAGAAATTTGCGCGCCGCCTCGTCGGCTCGCGCGCGCGCGTCGTCGTTGAAGACGTCCTGGATAATCCGTCCGGCAAGCTCGCGCGCGGCGCCAACGGGCAGTATTACGACGTCGAGACGGCAATTGCGCGCGACCGCGATATTAGCGAGGGCGACCTGCTCGACGTCGCGATTACGGGAACGCGCGGCGACGTGCTGCTCGCCGAACTACTCGACGCGCACAAGTCGCGCAACGACGCGCTACGATTCGCTTGAAAGAATCTAGAATTGCGGTATACTCTACAGTCTAAACTCCGCGAACCTCAGGAATCGTCGTTGAGCGCGCTCGATTCCCCGCGCTATGCGTTCAGACGCGCGGAAAACTTCGCTCGTGTTAAGAAAGAATCGCTATGGAGAAGAAACTGCTCTCGGGAAACGAAGCGATCGCGCGCGGCGCTTATGAAGCGAACGCGTCCGTCGCGACTGGATACCCTGGAACGCCGTCAACGGAAATACTAGAGAATATCAGTAAGTTCTACGGCGATAAAATTTATTGCGAATGGGCGCCAAACGAAAAGGTCGCGTTCGAAACCGCCGCTGGAGCTACGACGACCGGCGCGCGAGCAATCACGACTATGAAGCTCGTTGGTCTAAACGTCGCCGCCGACCCGCTAATGACGCTAGCGTACACCGGCGTCGCGGGCGGTTTTATCGCCGTCGTCGCGGACGATCCGGGAATGAACTCCTCTCAAAACGAACAGGACACAAGACTGTTCGCGCACTTTGCAAAAGTACCGGTACTCGAGCCCGCCGATTCGCAAGAGGCAAAGGAATTCGTCAAAATCGGATTCGAAATCTCCGAGCAATTTGGAACGCCTGTCATTCTGCGAACGACAACGACAACGAGCCACTCAAGAAGCGTCGTCGAACTAGGCGCCCCGATCGAACTCAATCGTCCGCACTCCTTCAAAAAGGATCCGCAACGCTTCGTCCCTATTCCAGCCTTCGCGCGCGGAATGCGCGTTAGACTAGAAGAACGCGTCGAAAAGCTCGCAAAAGCCGCGTCGATCTCGTCCCTTAATAGAATCGAATGGAATACGAACGGCGACAAACGCGTCGGAATCGTTACCTCGGGAGCCGCGTATCAGTACGTCAAAGAAGTCTTCCCAGAAGCGAATATTCTCAAATTGGGATGGTGCTACCCGTTCCCGGACGAGCTCTTCCTGGAATTCGCCGATCAAGTCGAACGCGTCTTCGTTATCGAGGAGCTCGAAGACTTCATGGAACGACGCTTCAAGGAGCTCGGCGTCGCAACGGTTGGCAAGAGACTAGGAAACGAGAAGCTCGTACCGAAATACGGACCGCTCGACGTCGACGTATTACGCGACGTCAAGAGAAAGCTCGCGGAAAACGAAGCGACCAAAGCGTACTTCGTAGCGCCGAACGTTACCAAGAGCGACGCGAAACTACCGGAAATACCAACCCTGCCGAACCGACCGCCGGTGCTATGCCCGGGCTGTCCGCATCGCGGGTTCTTCTACGCGCTTAGTAAATTCGACGTCGTCGTCTCGGGCGACATCGGTTGCTACACGCTTGGCGTCGCGCCTCCGCTCAATTGCATGGACACGGTGCTGTGCATGGGCGGCGGTTTCACCGTCGCGCACGGTATGGACTGCGCCAAGAACGACCGACCGGTCGTTGGAATCGTCGGCGATTCGACCTTCTTCCATTCCGGGATGACCGGACTCATGGACGTCGTCTATAACAAGGGCAAGTCGACGCTCGTCGTACTCGACAACCGCATCACCGCGATGACGGGTCATCAGGAGAACCCTGGCACGGGCAAGACGATTCTGGGCGAAGAGACGTTCGCGGCGTCAGTGTCGGAAATCGCGAAGGCGATGGGTTGCAAAAACGTCGTTGAAATCAATCCGCGTTACCTCGACGAAACGACCAAGGCGCTCAAGACCGCGATCGAATCGGACGAGCCTTGGCTCATCGTCGCGAAGGAGCCGTGTCCGCTCGCGTACCGTAAAAAGCTCGAAAAGAACTATCGCGTCAATCAAGAGAAATGCAAGAAGTGCGGCGGATGCCTTAAGATCGGGTGCCCTGCAATCGAACGCGCCGCCGATAAGACGGTCAGCGTGAACGAATCGCTCTGCGTCGATTGCGGACTGTGCGCGCAGGTCTGCAAATTTAACGCGCTGGAAGAAGTTGATCTCGCCGCTGCGAAAGGAGGACTCGTATGAACGCTCAAACTAATACGAAAGAATCGACGAGCGTCGTCCTCGTCGGCGTCGGAGGACAAGGCATTCTGCTAGCGAGCGCTATTATTGCGCAAGCCGCGCTAACAACAGGCTACGACGTCAAAACGTACGAAGTACACGGTATGGCGCAACGCGGAGGTTCCGTACTCGCGCAAGTGCGATACGGAGAGAAGGTCTACAGCCCGCTCATTCCGAAACACGAAGCGTCCGTGCTCGCGTCCCTCGAACGCACAGAAGCGCTGCGATACGTCGACTACCTTGCGCCGCACGGGCTAGCCGTCGTATCCGACCAGGTCATTGTGCCCGTGACCGTCTCGTCCGGCGCGGCGACCTACCCCGAAATGGACGAAACGGCGCTCAAGACCTATTTCCCGCGTCTGGTCTACGTCAGCGCGGTCGAGCGCGCGCTCGAACTCGGCAACGCGCGCGCCGCGAACGTGATTCTATTAGGCGCGCTCTCCACGAAACTCGACAATCTCGCCGACGACGCGTGGCAGAAGGCGATTCAGACCTGCGTTAAGCCGAAGTTTGTCGATTTGAACCTGCAAGCGTTCTACCTCGGACGCGAGCTCGCGAAGAACGCGTAATAGGTCGAGCGCATGGAGCGCAATCCGCAAAAGACGCGCGGGAAAGTCTACACGCCGGAAAAACTCGTAACGCAGATTCTCGATCTCGCCGGATACTACGGCGAAGCGATTCTCGATAAACGCATTATGGAGAATAGTTGCGGCGACGGCGCCTTTCTCGCGCAAATCGTCGATCGATACTGCCGCGTCGCCGATGCGCGCGCTATGACGCCGCGCGAATTACGCGAACGACTCGAGCGGCATATTTATGGTATCGAACTCGATAAAGACGAGCTTCGCAAATGCCGCGCGCGACTCGACGAAATCGCCGCGAGCTTCAACGTGCGCAACGCGCAATGGCGGTTAGAGTGCAACGACGCGACTGCCGCGCGGCAATACGTCGGCAAAATGGACTTCGTCGTCGGCAATCCGCCGTATGTGCGCGTTCATAATCTCGGCGAGTCCGCGAGCGCGATAAGACGGTTTACGTTCGCACAATCGGGCATGATCGATCTTTACATCGTATTTTACGAGCTCGGAATCGAAATGCTCGCGCCGTGCGGCACGCTCGCGTACATAACGCCAAGTTCGTTCTTTACGAGCGCGGCGGGAGCTAGGATGCGCGCGAGCCTCGTCGAACGGCAAATCCTGCGCAAGTTGGTCGATCTGAAGCACGCGCAACCGTTTGAGACGGCGACGACCTACACGACGATCGCCGTCTTGCAAAAGGACGGCGCGCGCGCAAACGCGATCGAATACTTCGAATACGACGAGCGTCAAGGTCCGTGCTTCGTCGACTCGCTAACGACCGAAGAGTTCTACCTAGGCGGAAAATTTTACTTCGGCGCGCGCGACGCGCTCAAGAGATTGCGTAAAATTATCGAGAATCACAACGTGTCCGATCTCGACGTCAAAAACGGGTTCGCAACCTTGTGCGATTCCGTATATGTCGACCCTGACGAGCGTGACTCGAGATTCGTCATTCCGGTCGTTAAGGCGTCGAAGGGAGTCTGGCGCAAGATCATTTATCCCTACGGCGACGACGCGCGACCGCTTCCGGAGGACGTCTTACGGCAAGACGCGAACGTGTACGCGCGCCTGTGCGCCAACCGCGCCAAACTCGACGCGCGCGCAGCCGAGCCAAGCGCGAAAAAGTTCTGGTACGCTTACGGACGCAGTCAAGGAGTCGCCGACGTCGCGCGCGAAAAACTAGCGATTAACACGCTCATTCGAGACGAGCGCGATCTCAAATTGGTCGTAGCGCCGCCAGGTTCGGGAGTCTATAGCGGGCTATACGTAACGAGCGATTCAATTCCGCTCGCGAGGATCGCCGACGCATTGCGCGCGAAGGAATTCGCAGAATACGTCGCGCTACTCGGCAAATACAAGAGCGGAGGATTTTACGCGTTCTCCTCGAAAGACGTCAAAACGTATTTAAACTATAAGCTAAGCGAGCGACGCGTTATGCGCGCGCTATCACATTAAACACAAGACGCGCCGAACGCGCGCGTCGATAGAAAGAACGAGCACACAATGAAATTAACCGCCGAACTCCGACCTGGAATCGATTTCGTAGGATACGTCGACTACAACGTTCGCGACTTCCACAGCTACGACACGCGACTAGGCGCGACCTATAACGCCTACCTTATTCGCGACGAGAAAGTCGCGCTCATCGATACCGTTAAGGCGCCTTTCGCAGAACAACTCAAGCGTAACGTCGCGTCCCTCGTCGAACTGGAAAAAGTGGACTACCTCGTATGCCTGCACTCCGAGCTAGACCACGCTGGAGCGCTGCCCGCTATGGTAAAGGCGTGTCCTAACGCCGTCGTCGTCTGCAACGCGAAATGCCGCGATATGCTCGCCGGCTTCTTTGACGTGTCAGACTGGAAGTTCCAAATCTTCCAACCCGGCGAGTCCCTCTCGCTCGGCAAACGCTCTCTAACCTTCGTCAATATTCCCATGGTACACTGGCCGGAATCTTCCATCGCCTATATGCCGGAAGAGAAAATCTTATTCTCGAACGACGCGTTCGGTCAGCATATCGCGACCTCGGAACGCTTCGACGACGAGTGCGAGCTGCCAAAACTACTCGAAGAAGCGAAAAGCTACTACGCCAATATAGTCGCTCCCTACGGCAAGCAGACGCTCAAGGCGCTCGAGACCGCCGCGACTCTCGATATTCAAATGATCGCGCCAGCGCACGGCGTCATTTGGCGGTCGCATATCGCCGATATCGTCAAGGCATATCCCGATTGGGCCGCTGGAAAATACGCGCCTAAGCTGCTCATTATCTACGACACGATGTGGCAGAGTACGGAAATCATGGCGGAAGAGATCTATGCGGGCGCGGTCGAGTTCGGACAGAAGCTTGCGAAGGAGAACCCGGGCGAACGCAAGCTCGACGTACAACTCATGCACGCGCGTAAAACGACGCTCACGCGTATCGCCGCTGAAGCGCTCGACGCCGCTGCCGTCGCGTTCGGCTCCGCGACCCTCAACGCGCACCTCATGCCGCAACTCGGCGCCGTGCTAGACTACTTCCAAGGACTAAAATTCCGCGAGAAGACCGCGCTCGCGTTCGGATCGTACGGATGGGGAGTAGGCGGTCCGGAAGCTATTCAGAAGCGGCTAGAAATCATCAAGTACCCGACGATCGCCGAGGCGCCGCTACGCGCAAAACAACGTCCGACGGCGGAGGCGCTCGAAGAATGCCGTCAAGCGGGCGCAAAGCTCGCGCAAGCGGCGTGGGAGCGTTATCTCGCAGATAAATAATCCTCTATAAACGAAAGCGCAACGAACAAAGCGCCGCAGATCACAACAGGATCGGCGGCGCTTTGACATTTGAATGCGACGTTCAAATCTTAATAGTAAAGTCCGACCTTCAAATAAACCGAATTGCGCGGCGTGTATTCCTTACCAGCCTTCGTGCGCAACTCGCGCTTAAAGGCGCCGCCAACTTCGAACCCTCCCTTCAAACCAGTCGTGCAGTTGAAATTGAGACCGGCGCCAAACCGATAGTCGTTGTAGTCGACGTTGTACGACGTCTTACTCCTAACCGGCGCGTCGAGATCACTCATATACCAGCGACCGCCGCCAATATTGCCGTTCAAATAGAACCACCAGTCCGTCTCGTTCACCTTGGTAAGATAGTGATCCCAACGAGGATCTGGAAAAACAAGGCGAAATTTATTCTGCTCATTTGGGGTCCAAGTCAGACCAAAAATCGGAACAAGCTTATAGTGGATTCGGTCTAAATACGCTACGCCCCCGAGCGCCCGAATTTGCTTCTCGTTGTCGACCGCAAGCGAGACCTCCGCGCGACCGCGGAAGTAGATCGCGTTACAGTGAATCTTCTTAAACGAAGACGCTACCCCGACGGAAAATTCTACTTTTGCCATCAAATCGTTGCACTGCGCCATAAAGGACGTCGTCAAACCGGCGTCGAAAACGTTCGTCGGCATTTTAATACGAGAATCGTTCGTATGAGAAAGGGAAAAATTCGTGTACGTGAAGCTCGGCGACAGAAGAAAGTATCCGTTATTCACTGAAGAAAGATTCTGCATCGTCCGGCAAGGAAACGCAAAAAGAATACGACCGTCCAACTCGTGCACGCCCAGTCCCTTTTGTTTGCCGCGGGGAATGAAGAGGTAGGAGCCGGAAACGCTCTGACTATTTTTAAATAGCTTCTGCAACGTCGTCGAATCGCTGGTCGTCTGCGCCTGAACGGGCTCGAAAGGACGATCTGATCCGATTACGGGCGGAAGCGACACGCTTGACGTCGAGCTGGCAACCAAAGACTCGCCGATCGGCGTCGACGATGCGGTTCGAGAAGACGATTCGACTGGAGGAATTAGGCTCGACTGACCGCGGTAGAGGATCGGCTCGTCGAGAAACGCGCCGTAAACGACAGGACGAGAAGATTCGGCGTCAGCGGCAAGCTCTTCGACAAAAACGTCGGAAAAGGATAAAGCCGTTACCGAATCTTCAAGCTCGGCGGAGGATGGGGAAAGAATATCTGCCTCGCGAGGCAACGCGGAAGAAAAGACTCCGTATCCGAAGCCGAGCGAGTCAGAAGACGTCGACGACGTATAAACGCCAAACTGCGCGTATACGGCGCTCGCAAACGTCATGCTAACGAGCGCGAGCGCTAATGGTAATACTTGTCTTAAAATCCGTCGCATACTTCTTCCTTAAAGCGGCGCAAATGCGCGCGAGCTCACGAGCGACGCGCGCTCGTAAAACGTCATGGTCGTCCTTAACGCAAGCGTCAAACGACGCTCGACCAGGAACGTTACACTTTTATTGAAAGCGCGTCAAGAGCAAACGATCGAAGCTCCGAGACCAAAAAGGACTGTTAAAATCCGTTAAATTTCGCCAATCTAAAAATTCTTCTCTTTTTGCTATTGACCAGCTTCATAAAATCGGTAGAATGTTTATACCTTAGACTGTAGTTTACGACGACGACCTAGTCGGCGTCGATTTAATATAGAGTTGGCGCGAACGCGGCGCAAGTTGCGCTCGCTACGCTCGCAAACGTTACGAGCGCTTCGCATGAGTCGGTCTCAGCGACAAAAAGCGTTCAAGAAATTAACCCCTGTTGTTTATTGGGGGCGAATAGAACGCGCGTTCGCGCGTTCGACTCGTCCGAAAACACACACTCCTTAGGATTTTACTGTGGTCAATCGTACACTCATTCGCGGCTTGGATAACAACATCGACGATTTCGTTATGGATCAAATTAGCGAAGACGAATTCGTCGAATACATCAGTAAAGACGTCGAGCCTCAACGCGACAAGATTGTCGAAGGCGTCGTCGTGCGCGTCGAAAAAGAATTCGTCATCGTCGACGTCGGTTCCAAGAGCGAAGGACCCGTCCCGTTGTCCGAATGGGAAGAGGATGAAGAACCGCCCAAGAAGGGCGACATTGTCAAGGTGCTCGTCGAAGAAACCGAAGACACTATGACGAGCGAAGACGTTCAAACACGCGGAATGATCGTGCTCAGCAAGCGAAAGGCGGCGAGGATCGAAGCGTGGAACAACATGATGAACACCGTCAAGGAAGGCGATGAAGTCGAAGGAAAGGTCATTAAGAAGATCAAGGGCGGATTGCTCGTCGATATCGGCGTCAACGTCTTCCTACCGGCGAGCCAAGTCGACGTACGACGACCTTCCGACATCAACGACTTCCTCGACAAGCCGATCAGGTGCGTCATTCTCAAAATCGACGAAGCGCGGCGCAATATTGTCGTGAGCCGTCGCGCGCTCGTCGAGCGCGATCGCGCCGAAAAGAAAGCCGCGTTGCTCGCTGAACTCGAAGTCGGACAGGTTCGCGAAGGAACCGTCAAGAACATCGCCGATTTCGGCGCCTTCATCGATCTGGGCGGTATCGACGGTCTACTGCACATTACCGACATGAGCTGGGGACGCATTACCGATCCGCACGAGGTCGTCTCGATCGATCAGAAGCTCAAGGTCGTCGTGCTCAATATCGACCACGAGAAGGAAAAGATTTCGCTAGGACTCAAGCAAATGACCCCGAGTCCATGGGAAAACGTCGAAGAGAAATACCCCGTCAACTCCAAGGTCAAGGGCGTCGTCGTCAACGTTATGTCCTACGGCGCGTTCGTCAAATTGGAAGAGGGAGTCGAAGGGCTCGTGCACATTAGCGAGATGAGCTGGGTCAAGCGCCTGAATCATCCGAGCGACATTCTCAACGTCGGCGACGAAGTCGAAGTCGTCGTACTCTCGATCAACAAGCAGAAGCAAGAGATCTCGCTGGGCATCAAGCAAGCGATGAACAATCCTTGGGAAACCGTCGACGAGCGCTACCCGGTCGGATCGAAGGTTACCGGCGTCGTCCGCAACCTCACGAACTACGGCGCGTTCATCGAGCTCGAAGAGGGAGTCGACGGACTTCTGCACATCAGCGACATGAGCTGGGTGCGTAAAATCACGCATCCGAACGAAGTCGTTAAGAAAAACGAGAAGATCGAATGCGTCATTACTTCGGTCGACAAGAAGAACCGACGCATTGCGCTGGGACTCAAGCAACTCACCGAAGACCCGTGGCTCACGCGCATTCCGGAAATGTATCGACCGAACCAAATCGTCAAGGGCAAGGTTACCAAGATCACGAACTTCGGCGTTTTCGTGAGCCTCGAAGAGAACCTCGAAGGTCTGCTTCACATTTCCGAACTCGCCGATCACAAAGTCGAGAATCCGGAAGACGTCGTTAAGGTCGGCGAAGAGATCGAAGTCATGGTCTTGCGCGTCGATCCGGTCGATCGTAAGATTGGACTCTCGCGCAAACGCGCCGAAACGCCCGTTAAGGAAGAAGCGGAAAAAGAAGAAGTCAAAGAAGCGCCTGCGACTCGCACGCTACAGAATCCCGAGGATCTCGGCGGCGGTCTAGGCGGCTCGGCGGGTCCGCTCTTCTCGCCCGATCTCATTGACGGCGGAAAAGAGTAAGATCGCGACCCGTCCAGGAGAGGATTTTAAGACTTGAATATTAGGACGTTTTCAATCCGAACGATTGGAAACGTCCTTTTTTCGACGTGTAGACGGTCGATTTTCTCTTGCGCGGCTCTATTGCTTTTAGCGCACAATTGCAGTACAATATTGCCGTCGGTCAACCTTAAGGAGGAACTTATGACGCAGGAAAGTTCGATCACCACGACGTCGCTCATTACGTTTCCTGACGTCGCCGCAGGAATAATCAACGCCGTTTACGCGAACGGTTCGCCGTTCGTTCGCGCGGAAGAGTTGCAAGACGCGCCGTTGCGCGGCGCGTACAACGCGACTGGACGTCTTCGCAGGCTTGAGCGCGACGTCGCGAAATTTTTCATCCGCAATGGTCGGCGCGAATGCGTCTTTGCATTTGAGCTACAGTCTTTCGTCGATTCGACCATGCCGTTGCGAATCTTCGGATACGACGGCGTTATGTATCGCGACCAGCTAGCCAATGAGGCGCTCGCAAGATACTACGAACTTACCGACGCCACGATCGCGCCGATTTTTACCGTCGTTCTGTATTTCGGCGAAGAACCGTGGAATAAGAGCCGCAACCTCTCTGGATGCGTCAAGATGAGTCCCGAAGTCGACGCGATTATGCGCAAGCATATAGAAGATTACCGCGTCAAAGTAATCGATTTCGCCGGAATGACGCTCGAAGAGATTCAAAAGTTCCCTGGCGACGTTCAGGTTATCGCGCAATATTACCGTTGCTTGCGGCTAAAAATCGAGTACGCCGTGCCGAGCGTAGAGTTTACTCACACGAAGGAATTGTTTTTCTTCATGGAACACGTCGCGCAAAATAGTAAATTTGCCTACGACGTCGTCATGAGGGGATATAAAG
>ONJR01000240.1 GCA_900318195.1 uncultured Planctomycetota bacterium | reverse complement strand
CGAACGATCCCGAAGTCAAACGACAATATGAGGAGTTTCAGAGTAAAGTAGAAGCGGAACTCGCTAAGAAGGCGGAGCAGGAAAAGCACAAGCAGGCGGATTCTGATTATGATATAGCCGTAAGCAACTTCAATCGCGGAAGGATTCAGTTGGCATATGACGACGTCAATAACGCTCTGAAGCTATTCCCCAACGACGAAAAGTACAAGGCGTTTAAATGGCAAGTAATCGGGCGCGCGCAGGAGTTGGGGATAAAGTTGACCGAGGCGGGTGAGGAAAAGCCTGCGGTTGCAGAGCCCTCTAAACCTCAGGCTACAGAAACAGCCTCGGCGAAGCCTGAATCGCCACCGAGCGGCGGGGTCAGTGAAAGCAATCCGGCTCCGGAACCGAGTAGTCGCAAAGCCGGTTCCTTACGAGTAATAACGATAGCCGGTGTTAAAGTGAACTTTCGCTGGTGTCCTGCCGGTGAGTTTATGATGGGTAGCCCTTCTAGCGAAGAAGGACGCTACGACGACGAGACACAACACAAGGTACGAATAAGTCGCGGTTTTTGGCTGGCGGAGACGGAGACGACGCAGGAGTTGTGGGAGGCGGTGATGGGAGCTAACCCGAGCTATTTTAAAGGGGACGATCTTCCCGTAGAGAATGTTAGCTGGGACGATTGTCAGGAATTTATTAAGAAGCTAAATAGTAAAGAATCGCGTAGCGGTCTTCATTTCCAATTGCCTAGCGAAGCGCATTGGGAGTATGCCTGCCGAGCTGGTACTAGGGGCGCGTATAATGTATCCGGCGCGAGCTTGGATAGTTTGGCGTGGTACACGGATAATTCAGACGGTAAAACGCATAAGGTAGGAACGAAGAGCCCGAATGCTTGGGAACTTTATGATATGCTTGGCAACGTCTGGGAATGGTGTTCTGATTGGTATGGCGGCTATCCTAGCGGCGATGCGACAGATCCAACGGGACCTAAAAGCGGCTCGAACCGCGTGAATCGCGGGGGCGGCTGGGACAACACGTCCAGGAACTGCCGTTCGGCGAGCCGTCCCGGGATCACGCTGGAGAATCGGTGCGACAACCTGGGCTTCCGGCTTGAGTTGACCGACGCATCCAAGTAACTAGCAGTTAATTCGTCGAGTCTTCGCGCGAGCGTCGGTCGCCCGCGCGGAGCGCGGATTAGCGCACCGACAGCGAAGACACGACGAATCCAGAATGCGTTTTGGTTGTCAGTTTCTATTTTCGGCGCATTTTTAGCGGCGTCGTTTCGTTTGGCGAATACAAAACAGCGGCGACGGCGAGCGCGACGGTTACTGCCGCGCCGAACGCCGTAGCGGCGCCAGTGAGCGTTTGAATCACCGCCATGGCTTGTTTAAGCTTCACAAGGTTAGCCGCCAGATTGTCGTCGCTTTTGCCGCGCCTTGCGTAACGGCTATCCACCCCGCAATAACGCCGCCTACAGTCATAATAGACTGTGCTAATATTGGATTCTCTCGCGTCCATTGTATTAATGACGAAACAATTTTTGCGACGCCGTTAAACGCATCGATAAATGTTGGCGCCAAGACTTGCGCGATCGTGAGTCCGACGCCTTTTAACGACTCTTTAAGACGCGTCGTAGCGTCGGTGAAGTCGGCGCCCATTTTCGCGGCTACTGGGTCGATTGAAACTCCGAGCGCGCGCTTCCTCTCTCATTTGCGCGAGTCCGTCGGCGCCGCTTGCGAAGAGCGGGAGTAGTTTTTGCCCGTCGGAGCCGAAGACCTTCATGGCCTCTGCCGCGCGCCTCGTTGGGTCTTCAATGGACGCAATTTTGGACCCCAGTAGATCGAACTGTTCTTCTGGCGTCATGCGGCGGAAAGAATCTAATTCGACTCCCAGGCGTTTGAATGTCGCCGTCGCTTTTGCTTGTCCGTTCGACGCGTTCAGGGTAACCGCCGCCATAGCGCGAAGCGCGCCTTCAATATTAGAAATATCTGCGCCGCACATTGTCGCGGCGTGCCCATATTCCGAGAGCGCGTTCGTAGAGACGCCGACTCGTTGCGCCATTTTATCGAATTGATCGCCGACGCCGCCTAACAGCTGAGTCGCTTCTAATGCGGCGCCTTTTATTGTGTGGAACACTGTCCCGAGATCAATTGCGAAGACGACGTTGAGATCGCGTACTTTTTTCTCCAGCGCAGACGCCGCGCTTCTAATATCGTTCAAGGCGTCGACAGCCGGTTTAGGGTCTATTTCCACTTTTGGCGTTAAATTCGTTTCTTTCGCCGCTATTATTCGAGAAGTTTCATCAATTTTCGACGCGACTTCTTGCAGTCCTCGCACGAGGGCGGTATTATCACAGATAATGGCGACGTACGCTTCGCCTGCGGAGATAGTTGTACTCATAAAGATTCCTCGGGGGTTGTTTATGGACTGGATTGATTATGTTG
>ONJR01000247.1 GCA_900318195.1 uncultured Planctomycetota bacterium | reverse complement strand
TGAGGTTAGTATAAACGCCGAATCCGTCTTTGCAAGCGCTCGACTCGACGGCGGCGTGAAAAACCGCTCTTTTCTAGCGCGACGACGCGTTTTTTACAAGAAGATCGCGTCTCTCACAAATTCCCTAATTGCGCCGAACGGTATTTTACTGTACAATACCGGCGAAATTTCGGCGGCTGGACGCTGAAAACGCGCTGTTAGGAGACTACATTCATTATGGCAAAATCAACTAAGAAAGCGACGCGATCAACTACGAACGCGTCTTTATTCGACGATGTGAACAAACCCGTCGTACTATCGCCGCAGGACGAGCGAACTCTCGAGAAAATATACAATCTCGCCGCCAATATTACCGCGCAGGCGGAGCGCGACGACGAGCCCGTCTTCGCTATTCCCGCACGCTCGCTAGGAAACGTCTCCTTCAACGAAGAGAAGCGCGTGCTGCAAATGGGCTCAAAAACAACTAATCGCGAGCTCTTTAATCTTTCGCAAGCCAAGAGCTTCATGCAGACGACGCTCGTCGCGTCCGGCGCCAAACGACTGCTAGAAATGGGTAAGACGACTAGCATCCGCGGTCTATACTATATGCTCAAGCACGATATCAAGCCGACTAAGGAGCCGACCTTTCACGATCAGGGAGAATGCGACCCTGTTATAGAGGACTGCGAAGTCCTGCTCGAAGCGTTGCGCGAGGAACTGCATCTCTTCGCCGATAAGCGAGGGGATATGGTTGGCAATATTGTCATCGTCGATTCGGGGGACGAAATTGACTGCTCTAAAATGGGCTCGGGCGGGTACGCGATCCCGTCGATCGTCGAACCGTCGGTCATTCAGTTCAAAGAATGCCGCGCGGATTTCGTTCTACACGTCGAAAAAAATACCGTCTGGCAACGCTTCAACGAGGACAAATTCTGGAAGAAGCACAACTGCATTCTCACGCACGGCAACGGTCAGCCGCCCCGAGGCGTGCGAAGACTCCTCAATCGTCTACACAACGAGCTACGCCTGCCTATCTACTGCCTGCTAGATAACGACCCATGGGGATACTACATCTACTCCGTCGTCAAACAGGGCTCGATCAATCTCGCGTACGAATCCGAACGCATGGCGACCCCGGACGCAAAGTTCATCGGACTGCGCAGTCGCGACTTCGAACGCTGCGGTCTTTCAGAAGGCGTTAAAATATCGCTAAGCGACGTCGATCGCAAACGCGCTAAGCAAATCGCCGAATACCCGTGGTTCGTGCACAAAAAAGATTGGCAACGCGAAATCGACACGATGCTCAAAAACGGGTTCAAGTTGGAAGTCGAAGCGCTCGTGAGTCGCAGTATCAGCTACATGACGGAAGAATACGTTCCCAGACTACTGCGCGAAGGCGATTTCCTCGATTAGCGCGCAACGAATCCGACATATTGACGCCATTTATGAAATTTTCGGCAAATTGTCCTTGATTTCAACTCGCAACGTCGATAAGATGTAACAGAGCGCAGTTCTGCGCAAATTGTAAAAACTGTGGCGCGCAACGACGAACGTTAGGACGTCGAGCGCGTAATGCCTTGCGATTCGTCGCCGACGACGTAACGCGCGAATTATACAATAGGAGAGATATTTGAAATGAAACGACGCGATTTTCTGAAATCGACGGGCGTCCTCGCGGGCGCTAGCGTCCTGGGCGGTATGAGCGTAGCGCGCGGCGCGAACGCTATCGGTAGCGACGTGATTAAACTTGCGCTCGTCGGCTGCGGCGGTCGCGGTCGCGGCGCGTTGCAACAGCGTTTGAGCGTCGTGAATCAATTCAAAGACGACGCCGTTAAAGTAGTCGCGATCGCGGACGCGTTCGAAGGCGCGGCGAAGGCGACTAAGGAAGCCTTTGAATCGCAGGACGACGATCGTATTGATCTCAAAGACGGAGTCTTCTTCGGTCTCGACGCGTACAAGCACGCGATCGACGCGTGCGACTCCGTGATCATTGCGACCGCGCCCGGGTTCCGACCGATTCATTTCGCCTATGCGGTCGAAAAAGGTAAGCACGTCTTTATGGAGAAGCCCTGCGCGGTCGACGCGCGCGGCTTCAGAATGGCGATCGAAGCGGCGAAGAAGGCGGACGAAAAAGGTCTCAAGGTCGTATGCGGCTATCAGCGCCATTATCAGAACCCCTATATCGGCATGGTCGAGCAGGTCAAAGCCGGTAAAATCGGTCGACTCATGTACAGCCGCGTCTACTGGAACGACGGCGGCATCTGGGAACGCGGGCGCATTAAGGGCGAAACCGAAATGACCTACCAGATGCGCAACTGGTACCACTTCAATTGGCTCTGCGGCGACAATATTATCGAACAGCATTGCCACAATATCGACGTCGGCAACTGGGTTCATAGCCTTGGCGATCCCAAGGGACCGAACGCGCACCCGGTGAAATGCAACGCGATGGGCGGACGACAAGTCCGTAAATTCCCGCGCTTCAAGGAATCCGGGCACCGCTACGACCACTTTGCGTGCGAATTCACCTTCGCGGACGGGAGCCAGATGTTCAGCCAGTGCCGTCATTCCGGCAACTGCTGGAACAACGTGAGCGAGACCTTCTATGGTACCGAAGGAATTTGCGGCGCCGGTTGGGTCAATAATGCGAAAGGCGAGGAAGTCTGGCGATTCAAGGGCGACAATCCCGATCCGTACGTCAACGAGCACGTCATGCACGCGAAGTACACGCGCAACGACGAAGCGCACAACGACGCGTGGTACGCCGCCAACTCCTCGATGACCTCCGTCCTAGGACGCTACGCCGCCTACTCCGGCAAGGAAATCAAATGGGACGACGCCGTTGAAAAGGGACGCGACGAATTCCCATACGATCTCGTCGCCGAACTCGAAGCGAACGATCCGTCCAAATTCTGGGACGCCGTGCCGCCTGTCGTGCCCGATACCGAACCGCCGGCACAACCCGCCGAAGGCGAATTCATCTACGAGAATTCCGTGCCGACCCCGGGCGAATGGAACTGGGAAGCGTAAGACGATTAGCGCCCGCGCTCGATAGGTAATGCGGAACCGTCGGATTCTAACGCAGGGTTCGGCGGTTCTTTTATTGCGCTAGCGTCTTTCTCGAGGATATTGTGCGAAAAAGGCGGCGCAGTTATAATACGACAAGCGCTCTTTTCACAAAGGATAAAGCGCCAATCATGTCCACACGCAAAAGAACCGCGCTTTCCGCGTCGAGTCAACCCAAGAAAACGCGACAGAGCGCAGAAAAATCGAATCGCTGGAATCGCGTAAAGAAATTGCTCGAGAATAAAACGCCGAGTACGTAGACGCGCTCTTTCTCCCAACAGACGACGGCGCTCTGCTCGAAGAACATCTCCAGCGGATACGAGCGACCTTTCCGGACGGTTATGAATTCTGGAAGAAGCCTATTCCCAAACTAGGCGAGATGAAGAAATATATCCGCAACTATTTGAAGGGAACAAACGATCGGCTTGGAGCTCTCGAACTGACGGTAACCTTTTACGAGCGCGCTATCGGTCTACAATCGGAAATGGGCGGTCATGCCCCCTATGAAGCGCCGCTCCTCAACGGACTCGACGACCTCGTCGAATTCTTTAATGTCGACAATTCGGCTCTTTTTGAACGCTACCGCGAACGCCTCCTGAAGATCGGCGATCTTGCCGCAAATTGCGGCTATCCTTTCGCGTCAGGAGTCTGGCTCGCTATTCAGGATATTTTTGCCGAGTTCGGATGGCAAGTCGATAGACTCTTTAACGCGAAAGAGTGGCGGTCATACTGGAGCGAACCGAAAAAGATTTGAGAATGAACTGCTCAATAAAGCTCGCTACAAATCTTGGCGCGAATCCTCTGTTTTACTGACAGGTTGCACAACCCTGTTTAAAAGAAAAATCAACCTTCATAACGCATAAGCGCGTAAACACAAGCTTGCGACGTGCCAAAACACGCCGGTCAACCAGTCAGGCGCCTATCGCAACGTCAAAAACAACAAAGAGAGAATCACTACCGTAGATCATGTATATGAAGAAAGACGCCTTAACTCTAGAAACGCTTCATCAAGAGGCAAAAGCGTTTTGCGAACGACAATCGAAAAGAAGTCACCCTGAACTAATAGGAATCACAGACGGCAAAGCCGTAGGCACACACATTGAACATTTGTTTCAGGATTACCTGAGTACGAAATATGACTACCAATGCGGTAACAGCGCTTATGGGATAGATTTTCCAGAGCCCTCAATCAATACCGACATGAAAGTTACGTCCATAAAACAGCCTCAATCAAGCTGTCCTTTCAAGAGCGCGAGTCAGAAAATATATGGGCTAGGCTACAATCTGCTCATTCTAACCTATGAAAAAAGCGACTCTCCCCAATCTTGTTCGCTAGCGTTCCGATACTGTACGTTTGTTAGCGCCGAAAGAACAGGAGATTACAAAACGACGTCGTTCTTGATAGAACTAATAAAGAATGGCGCTAACGTCGAAGATATAAAAAGTTTCTTTGTCGATATTCACCTACCTGCTGACGAAATAACGCTCGAAAACCTAGCAAACGAAGTTCTCACTTCCCCGCCTCCACTAGGACTGCTCACCATCAGCAACGCGCTTCAGTGGCGTCTCCAATATAAACGAGTTAACGAACTGGACAACACCGAGGAGGGAGTAATTAACTATGCATGGTAGACGCGAGTTTGGCGATTACCAAACGCCCCGCGAGTTTGCTAGGGAAATATGCTCGTTTCTGAAGAACGGCAAGCGCGTCAGAGCCGAAGTCGTTATCGAACCGACCTGCGGCAAGGGCAATTTTATACAGGAAGCGACTATTTTCGACGCACGAAAATTGATCGGACTCGAAATTAACCCCGAGTACTGCGCAACCGCCGCGAAAATGATTAAAGACCCTAGAGTCGAGATTATAAATGCGGACTTTTTCGCCGCCGATTTTAGTGCGCTCATTCCCGAAAGCGCTAGAACGCTCGTCATTGGCAATCCCCCATGGGTAACCAATAGCGAGCTTTCCGTTCTCAATTCCGGCAATCTTCCGCATAAAAGGAACTTTAAAGGTCTCAAAGCGTTCGACGCGCTCACGGGCTCAAGCAACTTTGATATTTGTGAATCGATCATCCTACGAATGATTGAAGCGACGCAAGGCACAGATTCCGTCGTCGCCATGCTATGTAAAACGTCGGTCGCACGCGGGATTTTCGAAGAAGTTATGAGACGCGATATCCCCTTTTCAGCCTTCGAACTCTATGAATTCGACGCCGGTGAAGTTTTCAACGTGAACGTCAACGCATGCCTCCTGTTTATAAAACTAGCCAAACGGCACGAATCAGACGTCTGCCGCGTCTACAGTTCGTTCGCGAACGACGAACCCAAATCGATCCTGGAATACGCAGAAGGAAAATTAGTTCCACAGTCAAACGCAAGCGCGCGGCAATTGGACGGCGAGTGCGAATTTCAATGGCGACAAGGAGTCAAACATGATTGCTCCGCTATTATGGAATTGAAGTACGATAATAGTCGACGACGCTATGTAAACGGTAACGACGAAGAAATACAGCTAGAGAACGACTTTATTTTTCCGCTCGTTAAAAGCAGTATGTTCAAGAGTCCCGTTATCTCGTCCTTCAGCAAATACCTCATCGTGCCGCAAAGGAAACTTCGCGAAGAAACGAAGTCGATCGAATCGCTCGCGCCGCAGACCTGGAGCTACCTCAACGCCAACCGCCGCTACTTTGACAAACGCAAGAGTTCAATTTACCGGAATACCCCGCCCTTTTCTGTATTCGGAGTCGGCGACTACTCCTTCGTAAGTACAAGGTTGGCGTTAGCGGTTTTTATAAAACGCCGCTATTTTCACTAGTTTACTCAGAAAGTGGGAAGCCCGTAATGGTTGACGACACAAGCTACTTTCTACCTTTTGACACGTTTGAAGACGCCTATACCGCAATGCTCCTGCTAAACTCAGAGGTTGCCCAACGTTTTTTCACGAGCGTGGCGTTCCTCGACTCAAAACGACCTTATACTAAGAAAGTTTTGGCGCGTTTAGAGTTTCGAAAGCTACTCGACGTCGTCGATTTCGAGAAACTAAAAGACGTTGAGGCTACCCTAGGATTACCTGCAACTGCGCGAGAATCATATTGGCGCTCTTTAATAAGAAAACTAGATCAGAAGGCGCCAAGAGTCCTTACGCTCTTCTAGATCAACCGTCAAATAACCGATTTTAACAGAAAGGATCCCAAAATGACGCTACGCCGTCTCCTAACCGCGACGCTACTCGTTGCGTCGCTAACGCTAACCGCGCAAGTTCACGGGCAGACGACCGTTCCGAAGACGGTCGACAAGCCGGGCGAGCGCTACTTCGACTTCGGCGCCGAGCCGGTCCGATATATCGAGAACGATCGCCTCAAGGTCGGGTTCGACCTCTCGATCGGGGGCGCGATCGTTTATCTGGAGGACAAGGCGAACAAGTCTGGCAACATGATCAATAGCGCCGACTGGGGTCGTCAGATTCAGCTGTCGTATTACTCCGGTCCGGCTCCTTACGTCGGACCGAACGGCGAGCAGCCGTCTCCGTCTTGGGCAGGGCTCGGGTGGAATCCGATCCAAGCGGGCGACTGCGGCGGCTATGGTTCGCGAGTCCTAGAGTTCAAGAAGCTCGACGCTAGTTCGGCGTTCGTTCGCGCGCGCCCGATGCTCTGGCCTAATTCCGGGGTTCTCGCCGAGTGCCTCTTCGAGTGCGACTACCGTCTCACGGCAAACGGCTTCGAGCTAACCGCGACGATCGTCAACGACCGATCCGATAAGACGCAATACATCGGTCGCAGTCAGGAGACTCCCGCAGTCTATACGAACGCGCCGTGGTATAAGCTGGTAACCTACATTGGGGACAAGCCGTACGAGAACGAGCCGGTAACCACGATCGTCGATAAGGCGGACGGGAAAGGCTGGCCGTGGCGCAATTACTATGCGACCGAAGGCTGGTCGGCGCTCGTGAACGAACAGAACTATGGAATCGGCGTCTACCAACCGAACGCGCTACAAACGTCCGGCGGGTTCCACGGCGGCGACGGCGCGAAGGGTCAGCCGCTCGACTCGAAGCATACGGCGACAGGTTACATTGCGCCGCTCGAAACGACGATCCTCGACTGGAATATCAAACGCTCGTACAAGACGATCTTCATCGTCGGCTCGCTCGACGAAATTCGGTCGACCGTCTATCGTCTCGCGCAACAGAACGCGGTGAAACGCCCCAATTGGGTCTTCGACGTCGATCGCCAAAACTGGTGTTACGCTAATACGACCGACGAAGGATTCCCGATCAAAGGCGCGCTCAAGATCAACCTTCTTAAAGACGCCTGCGCGCGCGCTAACTCGCCCAACTCGTTCTGGAAAGCGTCCGACGCGCCCGTTCTCGAGATCGACCTCGCTATAACCGCCGCCGACGCCGACGCGAAGCCGGAAGACGAACTCGAAATCATTGTCACGCCAATCTCGAACGCCGAGTTCCACGACTATCCGCAATGGGGCGATCTCAACGAACAGGAGAAAGAATTCCGCGCGCAAACGAAACCGAACGTCGTAGCGAAAGAAAAGATTCGCGTCGACGGCAAACGTCAGACGGTCCGCGTGCCGCTCGATAAGATCGAAGGCTACCAGGGCGCTATGAAACGATTGCAGATCGCGTTCCCAGCGCGCGAAGGAAAAGCGACGCTCTACAGAGTACGGTTCCTCGAGAAGTAACGTTAGCGTTGGCTCCTTGCGCTATGAAAAACGCGCCGCGCTCGGTAAATCGTCGAACGCGGCGCTTCTTTATGTACTCGCAAGAACGAAAAAAACCGGTCGAAAAAGACCGGTTTCATATAAAGCGGAGGACACGGGACTCGAACCCGCAACCCCAGCAAGGGGCGCCTCATTTCCAATGAGGTTGCTAGCCATTCGCTTATCCTCCCC
>ONJR01000233.1 GCA_900318195.1 uncultured Planctomycetota bacterium | reverse complement strand
TGTCGACGTTACCGCGCTATTACAATTGCAAACGTTTGCGCTCTTGCAAGCGCGTTCGGTTGGCGACGTACTAGAACGCGCAAAGAACGCGATTCGGTAGACCTGAACGCAAGACCTCGGTTTATTCGAGAGAATAGAGTGGTTGACGAAACCCGTCTCTGCGTGAGAACGACACTGGCGAAGTTGCTTGGTCTTGACAAAATTAGGGGGTTGGATAAAATTAGGAAAATTATCGATGGAGTCCACAGCCGCGCTTGCGCCGCTTTGCGAAAGTCCTAGACGTTTCACAAGGATACAAAATGACGCGCCGCAAGGCGGATCGTACACGGAGAAGCAACGATGACAAAGAAGCATAAAACCTCGCCGCGCACACGACGGCTTGCATTGGAAAATCTTGAAACGCGCGAACTCTTATCAATCAATCCCGTCGTTCCGACCACCGACGATGGCGCAAGTTCGATCGAGGCGCGCAACGCCGCTATCTACGCTGCCGTACAGGACGACTGCGCGATTCGATTCACGCTAGACGACTGCGTGGAACTGTCGAATGCGGCTCCCGAACCCGTTGTGCTCAAGCAGCCGGTCGTCAACTACTACAAAGCCTTTCCAACCTCGGTCGATCTCGGGTGGAGCGTCTGCGACGGCGCGCAAAGCTACGAAGTCTTCTACCGTAAGTCGACGGTCAAGAAATACGCGAGTTGCGGCGTTACGGTCGTCAATAACATGACGATCAATGATCTTACGCCTGGCGCGACCTACCACTTTATGATTGTGGCGAAAGGGGACGGCGTCGAGACGCTCGATTCTGCGTCGACGGGTTATTCTGAGATCAAGACTCCGCAATATCAAAAACTCGCGACCCCGAAGATTGCGCTTTCGAGCGAAATGCGGTCGATCTCGGTAACGTGGAACGAGGTTACGAACGCGTCGAACTACCTCGTCGAGTATCGCAAGTCGTCGGAGAAAACCTTCACCGTCTGCGACCTCTACGACAATATGAACCGGAACGCCGCGATCAATAATCTCGAGCCGGGCGTTTCCTATGTCGTTAGAGTAACGGCGAAAGGAGACGGCGTGTTCACGCTTGACTCTGCAGCGGCGACGAAGTCGATTAAGACCGTTGCGATTCCGAAACTGACGCAGCCGACGATTACCAGCGTGACGAGCAATGTGTACGATATTAGCGTCGCATGGAAGGACGTTCCGGACGCGATCTATTACTCGGTGCGCTTAAAGAACATGACGGGCAAGGGCGTAACGGAATACCTCGCCAAGCCGGGAGAAGAAAACTATACGATTTACGGACTTGACGCGAACACGTCGTATCAGGTTAAAGTCGTTGCTATTGGCAACCACGTAACTGCGCTCGATTCAAGCGACGCGAAATACAAGTCGATCAAGACGAAACCGCTCCAGAAGCTCGCGCAGCCGACGATTAACGGATACGGCTCCTATAAACATTCGATCTACGTGCAATGGAACGACATACAAGACGCCGACGGCTATAGCGTTCAGTGGCGCGCTTCCACAGAAAAAACGTGGAATTCCGAATACGTCCCTAGAACGGATAATTTCCGTTATATCGAGAATCTCGATCCGAATGTCTCCTACGTTGTGCGCGTCGTTGCGCTCGGCGATCAAAATCTCACGCTCGATTCCGCTTCAACGAAGACGAAGACAATTAAGACGCAACCGCTCGACACGCTCCCGCAACCGAAGATCATCGAGAGCCTCGCGTTGTCGGAGAGAGCCGTTCGCGTCGAGTGGAGCGCTATTGAAGACGCGTCGCGGTACGCCGTAACCTATCGTAGCTCGAACGCGAAAACCGCCACGACCGAATATATCGACGCGACTCAGACTAACTACATTATTAGATGCGAGCCGGGATCGAAGTTCACGATTACCGTTGCCGCGCTAGGCGACAACTATGAGACGAAAGATTCCGCGCCGACCAAGCCCGTTACGGTCGCGACGCCAGCGCTAGCGAAACTCCCGACGCCTGTGATTCTATCGACACAAGCTTCTGATTCCGCAATTACGGTCAATTGGAAGCGCGTCGCTGGCGCGTATGATTACCTCGTTACTTACAAGCGCGTGGGATCGAAAGAGACTCTTACCGCTACTGCTCCGACGCATGTTGGACTCTACAAATGCGCGCAAACGATTACGCAACTCGTTCAGGGCGCAAAGTACGTTATTTCGATCGTCGCTATTCCCGACCCGTACTTTTATCTCGATTCAGCCCCGGCGACCGTGACGGTCGCGACCTCAAAAGCGCCGAAAGCGCTCGCGCCGACTGTTAAAATGGTTGCCACTAACAGTCTTGACCTTAGTAATATTACGGTGGAACTCGAGTGGACCCCCGTGAACAATGCGCGAGAGTACGAAGTCGTCTTCGGACGAACTGGCGGGGGCGTTGCCGAGAAGAAGTATTTTTATACCAGCGAAACGAGCGTCTCCTTCACGGTTCCAGATAAGACGCAATATTACTGCAAGTTTCGTGCGATTGGCGTCGAAGGATATTTGGACTCCGACTTCAGCGAATTATACCCATTTTGGGTATAATTAAGAAACGGGAGCCCCCGGCTTCAGCCG
>ONJR01000234.1 GCA_900318195.1 uncultured Planctomycetota bacterium | reverse complement strand
TTTTTGCTACCGTTCCCTTGAAACGCGGCGAACGGAACGTTACAATGCCGATTAAGTTGGACGGCGCGCGCTTAAACGTTAGGTTTTAAGCGCGCGTTTAGCGAATACGATACAGGGGAATGTCAGCTCGACTACTTTGTTACGCGCAAGACAGATCGAACGCGACGTCATTTTGCAATAGGAGACTCGCATGACTTTGGAAAATCAAAAAACACAGGTAGCAGAATCGAGCAAAGAGCCGAAACAAACTTCCTTTCTCCGCCGCCTCTTCAAATACTTTTTAGGGATCGTCGCGATTCTAATCGGTATTTGGCTCGTCTTCTTTCTGACGATCGATCGCAAAATGACGCGCGTTCCCGTCGCGGAAGCGTACGCGGACGTCGACTGGAGCGCCGGACAAGTTCCGGATTATCGCGCGTTATGGGAGGAACGGCGCGCGAAAGCCGTAGAACCCGTCGAAAAGAACGGATGGACGCTCGTATTGCGCGCGTTAGGTCCAAAGGCGTTCTATTTCATGGAAAAGCGACCAGAATGGCTATACTTATGGAATCCGCCCGTTGATTGGGCGGAAGAATGCTGTAAAATTTCGCGCGATCGCGAGTTCCAAGAGTGGCATAGCGGGTACTGGAAGCCGACTTGTAAGTTTTACGGGGTCGATCCTGAAGCGCGCCCGACAATGTTCGATCGTCTCGACCTGCGTTCCTATCTCGTTAAAAACGGTATTCGAGGGGACGAGGAGATCATAGAGAATCCTTCCGGGCTTGTAACTTCGCCGGACGGCGCGTATCGCTTTTCGAGTAAAGAGTCCGGTTACTTTGAACAGGGCGGTATTCATCCCGGGCGCGCGACGTATGAGACGGTCGATAAGGAATTACAGCGTCTTTCTGCCGGACCGTGGCGCCCGTCCGATTCGCCGACGGTCGCGCGCTGGCTTACGGAGAACGAAGAGTATTTCACGCTCATTAAGGATTTTGTCGAAAGCGACTCGATCGTCCTTAACGAGGTCGACTATCGCGACAAGCGCTTTTCCATGCCGCCGTTTTTGAACGATTTTGGCGATAGCATTCAGACGTATCGCAATTTTATGAACGCGCTTGTATTACGCGCCAATCTCCGTATCGGCGAAGGCAATATCTCGGGCGCGTTAGAGGACGCTGAAATCATGTTCCGTTTCGCGGAGAGGTTGCTTGGCTCCGAGGGAACCACTTTTCTCGAACGCAACGTGGGCGTAAGTTTCGCATGGCGCGCGTCGACGCTCCTCTTTAGCGGCAATCCTTCCGCGCAGCCGACGTCTGCCGAACGCGCGCGTCTAATCGCGCTCAATCGCCGCTACCTTGACTTGGCGGAAACGGAGCGCTGGTTCGAGAAACTCGACGAGTCGCTCGCGCTTTTCGATTTCGGCGCCTTTGCGGAAATCGTTTCCGATTTCGGGCGCGGCAGCGTCGTCGCCGGAATGCGCTTTGAACTCCAACCAGCCGATTACATCGAACGAGAAGAACAGAAGGCTCCGTGGAAACTCCTACCGCTTTTCCCGATTAACGAACCTAAAACGTTCAAGTTCTTCCGCGAGAAATATCTCGAGTGTGCGCAGAGCGAGGATCCCGAAGCGGCGGCGGAAGAATTTCAAGCGAAAAGCGTCTATCAGGCGTACGCGTTGAAAGTTTTGCAAAACACGGTTTTCGAGCGACGCCAATCTGTAGCGAACTATCGTAGCTCGCTGTGGCAACATCGTCTCGCTATCATTGCTCATGCGCTATGGCTCTATTACGACGAGCATGGAACGTTGCCGCCTGCCTTTACCGTCGACGAGACTGGGCGTCCGCTCCATAGTTGGCGCGCGCTCATTCTGCCCTATCTAGGCGAGGACGAGAAGGCGCTCTACGAGCAAATCAAATTCGACGAACCATGGGATTCCGCGCACAACCAGGCGTTCCATAACCGGATTCCGGAAATTTACCGACCGCTCGACGAATCCGTGGGCGACGGCGAAACGACATATTCCGTTCTTCTATCGTCAGACGGACTCTTCGACGCGTCCGGAATCGGGAAAGATCCGATCGCGTTCCTTAAACGCGAGGATCGAGTCGGCGACGCGGCGGCTATGGTTATTGAGCGGCTCAAGCCGTGCAATTGGATGGATCCCAATTCCGAGCTCGATCTCGACGCGACGCTAGCGTCCGTCGCAGGCGAGTCAAACGCCGATAGTCCCGACAATTACGCAAAGAGTAAAGCGCTCTTTGCAACCGTCTTTTCGCGACGTTCATCCCTTTACGGCGTCCTTAGCGCAAACTTGGGAAGCGGCGTTCCACTACTCGCCGAGTCGTGCGACGACGTAGAACTCAACTATCGACTGCTCGGCGTTCCCGTTCCGAAGACTGAGGAAGACGAGAGTTC
>ONJR01000237.1 GCA_900318195.1 uncultured Planctomycetota bacterium | reverse complement strand
TTCCCCGACGAATCCGCGCGCCTCAAGCATATCTTCGAACGACAACTGTACGGACTTGCGCCGACCGAAATTATCTATCGAATCGCGACTAATTTCCTACTAGGGTTCGATAAAGATCATGAGATCGACGCGCGGCATTTTCAATGCCTCGACGCTCTGCCCTATGCGAAAGAAGGAACCCTCTCGCAGAAGCTCGACGAGATTTTCGGGGAAGAAGGGTAGGGATCGACACGGAGCCCAGGCTGGCGTCCCGGAGCCCGGGCTGGCGGTTCGCGCTTCCGCGCGTATTGTTCGGTTCCCGCTCCCGTTGGTCGCTGGGTCGAGAGAAGCGTCCGGGTACTCGTACAACTAATCCGCGCTGGGGTAATAATCCGCGTTCCCTTTTCCGCGCCGCAGATAGCCCCGGTTCATCCCGGGGGCCTCCCCTTGGAGCCCCGCCACTTTGTGGCGGGGGAGACGTTGCGCAACTACGACGCGGAAGTTGAACGCGCGTTACAGCCATAGTGTCGGTTCCTCGTCGAGATATTCCGCGAACGCGTCGTCGAGGAGCGCCTGCGAGGTCGCGATCGGGGGCGTATAGTTCGCTATGACGTAGAAGGTCTCCGAGCCGCCGCCGACGCTATCGAGCGCTTCGAGCGTAATCGAATACCGAGTTGGGCTAGAAGAGCGCGCGTAATAGTGCGCGAGCGTTATCGTATTGCCGACGCGCGAGATTGTTTCGGTCGTTCCGTCCCCCCAGGAGACGCGCCACGCGCGAACGACGCGCGCGTCCGAATAGCGCGCTTCCGTCTCCAAGCGCAACGCGGCGCCGTCGGCGAACGTCCGCGCGTGCGTTAGAAACGTCGGACTAGCCGCGCGAGACGCGTACTGATACTCGTACGCGCCTACGTCGACGAAAGAATCGCACGACGTCGACGGCCATGATACGCGCAAGTCGCCGGCAAGATCGCGCGTCAGCCACTCGCCGCGCGCGTCGACCGCTAAGTTCGACGAGCCCGCGTTAATCGCTAGCGAGCGCGGCGCCAGTCGGTAATCGCCATGCGCGGCGTCTAAGAAGAGCGTCTCAACCTCGCGCGCAGTCAGCTGACGGTTGCCGTCGTTCGAGCTCCAAAAGGGCGTCGTTGCAAACGTATTGCGCGCAATTATGGTCGAGCCTTGAACGTCGGATACGTTGGTCGAAGTTGACGGCAGGATGATGGAATTATAGATTTTGACCGTCGCGTTAGTCACATACATTGTTCTACCGCCGTCAGTCGCGCTGTTATTCGCGACCGTTACGTTAACCAACGTCATGTTGATCCCATAATTCAAGGCAAATCCACCCCAAGCCGCCGAGTTGTTCGTAAACAAACTATTGGAAATATAGACCTCGCCCTGCGTCGAGTCCGAAAAGAAAAGAGCGCCGCCCTGTTGCGTCGCCGTGTTCGAGTCAAAGACGCTGGTCTCGATGACGACGCTCGCGTTATGCGAATAAATCGCGCCCCCGTAACGATTGCTCGTATTGCCAAAAATGCGGCAGCGATCAAAGGTTACCGTCGAATTTTCAAGCGTCATAGCTCCGCCCCAAGCGCCGTAACCGTTCGTTATCGCAAGACCGCGAAACGTAACGTTTGCGCCGTCGTTCGTCTTAAAGATCTGACTCGAACCGCCCCCGCTAACGGTTATGCCAGGCGTCGCGCGATCAGCGTTCCAGAGCGCAAGTCCGTCGATTGTTATATCGCGCGTAATCGCGATAGGCGACCCGAGCGTAATCGTCGCGCCGCGCAACGCGTTCGCAAAGGCTATCGTCGAGCTATGCCCTAAGGTTCCCGCTAAAGCGACCGCTTCGCGCAACGATGTCTGACCGTCTGAAGCGTCGACGACGTCCCGCTCCGTCGTTACTACGATCTCGCGCTCGTCGACAACGGTGAACATCATTGTGAACGCGTTGTCGTTCTCGTTCGATTCCGATACCCGACCAGACGTGTCGAGCGCGATCGTAACCCAGTGCGTTCCCTCCGAGAGCGAGCCGAGCGAAATAGGCGCGGCGTTCGTCATGACCGCGTTACCGGTTACGCCCTGGACCGTTCGCGTCGCGACGAGTTCGTCGTCGACGTAGACCTGGTATTCAACGGCAGTCGAGCGCGGAAGCGTCTTGGTAGAGCAGAAAGTAAAGTCGGCGAAGATCTCGCTCTCGGGCAGAAACGTTTGCTTATTGAGCGCGTCGGACGCGGTTAGGGTAATCGGAACGTCCTGTAGGGTCTCTGCGAGATAGAGGTTGGCGTTCGCGCCACCGTCGTCCGAGTATTTCGCCGGGCGTTGCATGAGATACGTATACGTTGAGATCGCGAGCGGATCGCTGGTCGTGCCGCACGTCGCGTAGTTCGTTATGACGTACGCGTCGTAGAGTTCGCCGTAAAAATTGATTCCTTCGCGCCATTCGAGGTCGAGCGGCACAAGTTTACGATCTGTTTTGCCCGTCATGCGCCCGCCGTCGTTCGAGTCCGCGACATAGAGCCGCACGAAATAGCCGGGAGTCGAAGGATCGAGCCGCGAGTCGTACTCGTACCCGTAGACCGTGAGCGCGTGCGAGTTCCACCCGACGCCGTCGCTCGGGCGAAAATGCGCGACTGAAAGTCCGACCCCGGCGCCGTTGCGCAATTGCGTCGCCATTTCCAGCATGGAATTATGCGAAGATCGGTACGCGTTGTAATCGCTCGTTACGTACTGAGAAACCGACTCGCCGAAGGACGCTAAGTCGGAAGCGTAATATCCGCCCGGAATCTTCGCCTCGTCGCTATAGTATTCGTTATTGAGCAGCCAACTGATCGCGCAACGCATATCGCGCCCCTCGTTCGGGAAATTCGCGCCGAATTGACTGTGAAACAGATCCTCTTCGTCCGATAGACCGTCAAGCCGCCCCCAGCCGGTCGACCACAGCATATTCGACGCCGCGCCCGCCCAGCATTGATTACTATCCGTCTTGTCCATCTTGTCCGCGTCGTAAAACGGCTCGACCGTAAAGTAATCGCGATAGAAATCGCCCGGAAGCGCCGGAACATAGGGATCGACGGCTGGATCGTATTCGTACGCGCCGAGATCGATCGAACCGCCCACTACGCGCGCGCCGCCGCGCAAATCGGACGTACCGACCCCGAACGCAAATTCAGGCGCGCCCGCGTCGATGAGTTTACTATGCGGGGAAAGACGGTAGTCGCCGTTCTCCGCGTCGACGAATACCGACTGCCGCATATCAAGTATGATATTATTAGACCCGACGCTAAAGATATCCGTCTGCGACGCGCAATTCTCGTATCTCGATACGGACTCGACCGGGTAAACGGCAGTTCCGCCTGAATTTCCTCCGTTTAGGGCAAAGATCGTATTATAGCATTCTGCGCGCGGTTCGTCGCCGCCAAGATACAGCGCGTCCCCCAGCCATTCGGAGTAATTCCGGACGAGGGTCGAGTTCGCGATCGTACAGGCAACGTCGCCCCACAACGCCAAGCCTCCGCCGCCCCACGCGGTAAGATTGTACGCAAAGAGAGTATTCCGCACGGTAACGGACACTTCGGCGTCGCTGTAATTCTCGACGAAAATCGCGCCTCCCATTTCGTTCGCGCCGTTATTGGTAAACGCGCTATTGACGATCGAGAGAGACGTGTCCCGCGCATAGACCGCGCCGCCTACCCCGATAGAGAGGTTATTGTCGAAGACGCAGCGATCAAGCGTAACCGTTGCGTTACGAGCGAGCAACCCGCCCCCGGACGTCTCGCGCGTCTGCGCGTTCGCGACCTTAACCCCGATTAAAGAAAAGTCGCCCCCTGAGCAGTTAAACGCGCGACGCGACGTCTGCGCGTCGATCGTTATCCCGGGCGCGCGCGAATCGGCGTCCCACAACCCGCTCGCGTCGACGACAACCCCCTTGCTGGGAACGTTAAGCTCCTTCGTTAGTTTAATCGTCTGACCCTGTAAAGAGTCCGCGAACGTTATCGTCGTTACGCCGGAAGTTGCCAGCGCCTCGCGTAACGACGTTACCCCGTCGGTCGCCTTAACGACGTCTTTCGCCGTCGTTACAACGACCGTCTTCGGCGCCGCGCTCGTCTGTAAGACGTCGGACTCGAGCGACTCTACTAACGCCATCGACGCCAGCCAACACGGGCTAGCGCTCAGCTCGCCGCTGGTAAAAGGCGCGCTCGACGCGCTTAATAGCTCGCGCGACTCCAACGACTCAAATCTCAAAACGCGCCAACGACGCGACCGATCCGTTCTAGTATGGGCTCTAAAAAACGACATAGCGACACTCCAACTAAACGCACAATATTACGACCAAGCCAAGTCGTCCCACCCAAAAGAAAATCCCGACGACTGACTATAGTATAATGAAACGCGCGGAATTTGCAAGCGGTCCGACTCCGGACGGACAGTTCGCGCTTTCGCACGCGTCGTTTCCCCCGACATTCTGGCGGGAAAACCCGGACTGAACCGGGGCTACGGCGGGGACAGGGGAACGCGGGTTCTTAACCCTACGCGGATTGGTTGGGCGAACGGCGGCGTTTCACTCTCATACGCGTCTTAACTCAGATGTTTTCGCGCTTACAGAAAAATTTTTTCTCTCTCAATGCTCGCTATTTCTCGTGTGGAAACTATCGCTACCCTGAAAATTTTTCGTTTCCCAGTCTCTTTGATTGACAAAAAAAAAAAAAAAATGGTAATATGCCCTACAAACGTAACTCGACAACTTGGGTTGTTTGGGTAAATCGACATAAGTTTCGGGTTGTAGGTTGTAGCGTTCGGCAACTTGTGCGCAGGAAGTCGGACGGCGGCGCCGACGCAGTGAAAGCTGTCGCACGGCGCCGCATTGAGAATACCGGTACGCGCGTGCATACGTGCGTGAAAGGAGTTATTCGATGAAAGATTTTGTGAAAGTCGTATTAACGATGTGCGTCGTTATGGCGTCATTCATCGTCGGAAACGACGCGTTCGGCGATAACGATCGCCGGGAGTGGAAGGGACAGCGTGAGACTTTAACTAACGGCTGGGGGGACGGTAGTGGACTTAAGGCGGTATACGCCGCTGCGCTCCATAATGCAACGACTGCCTACCAAAATGAGGTTACCGGATATAGCAACGCCTATAGCGCAACCGTTAATCAGGCAATTAAAGATTTCTCTGAGGGCGTCGACGCCTCTAATGGAGACGTCGAAAAGATTACTTCTGTTGAAAAAGATTATGCCGACGCCGTAGCGAAAGCTAGAGAAGAATGGCAAGGTCAAGAAAAAGCCGCCTATGAAAAATACTGTCGGACTGTGCGCAACGCGCACAAAACCATGTGCGACGCCAGGAAACAGCAATATCTGAAAGCGCGTAAAAGAGTAGAAGGTACTTTGATACTAGGCGCGAAAAGTAAAAAGAGACCATATGCCGGACACGAATATGCATGGTCGGACCCACGCTTGCATCGCATTGAATTTCCGAAAACAAAAAACGCAGATGGAACCAATATTCCTGTTTATTGGGAATATGTAGGGAGCGGAATACGCGTTGACGGCAGTTATCATACGCGCGAATTGGTTGCCAAGCATGACCGCAGTACATGGAGGTTTGAAATAAAGGCTAAAGTTAAAGGACCGGATTATAGACCTGGTAGTCGAGTAATGCGTGTGCGTACCTTTACCGCCTGGATGGAGCTACGCGTTAGCGAAAGTTCCGTAGACGCTTTAGTAAAGGGTTGGCATAAATCTGTTGACAGCGATATTAATGCATTACAGCGAGTAAAACTTCCTGAATAACGCGTTGAGCGCGTTATTTTTCACCGACACAGTATCGCATGGGAATTTTCGTCCGATTATAAACGTAGGGCGCTATCCTACCACATTGTCAAAGGAACGTATAATGTCAAAAAAGATCATAATTCTATCGGCGTTCGTCGCAATGGCCTTTGCGACGGCGGCGCCATTGCAAACTCAGGCAGACGATTTCAAGTTCAAACTCGGAGAACCCTCTGAAGTCAATCCCGTCTCGTTGTTTTACGAGCAAGAGCAACAGTATCGCGAATTCAAACGCGAGCGCCTCATAAGCGGTTATGAAGAGAAAGTTGCTGCGGACGCAGCGTTTCTCGAGGGCTGCGAGGCGCTGATCAAGAACGAATCGGAAGACGTTGATAAACTCGCCGAGTTCGCACGACTTAAGGACGAACGTAAAGCTCGTTGCGACAGTATCGACGAAGATTACAAAGCGGCGATTGCCGCATGGAAAGAAGTGTATAAAGAACGACGCGAACAAGAGTATCGCGCATACGAGTTCTGCTTGTCGGCTTATATCGACGTGAGATCGCCGCGAGAAATTGAACCAGATACTGAAAAGGAAGAGATAGAACAGGAGTCGGCGGCGGTAGAAGTTCAACCCGTTACCCTGACCCGGGCGCGCGAATCCGGTTTGGTTTATGTCCCAGGCAGCGTTGGCGACGACGCGAAAATGCATCTTCGCGGTAATCTTAAAAAGTGCGCGCGCTTTATCGTCAGCGAAGTGGACTCCGAGGAAGAGACGGGCGTCGCATTTGAGATCGAGATGACTTCGGTTAAAAAGGGTAAGAAACGTCCGCATATTTCACTAGACCCGGTCGCCGTTTTTAAGTATTCCGACGAGTATATTGAACAACGTCTTACCGAAGAGCTTGCGAAACTCAAATAGTCTCCGCGCAAGTTGACAATTGACCCTATGCGGGGCGCGACGCGCGCCTCGCGCTTTACCCTTGAGGAGCTTTATGAAGTATAATATCGTTATCTTGCGTACGTCGTTGGCTCTGACGCTAGCATTGTGCGGTTTCTTTTGTCTTTTCGCACATGCCGACGAACCAGTTTCCTCCGATTCTTCCGATTTCAATGGCTCTCCTATGATCTTAGCGAAGAATCACGGCGAGTTTGCGGTTGTCATTAACGGCGAGACGGAACTTTTCCCCGCGCATTACGCCGTTGCCGCAGACTTCGAGAATAAGGGCGGCAACGCTATTCTATGGTATCCGACGACCGTTTTCGAACCGCGCAAATCGAACGTCAAGTGTTCTATTACCGGTACGTTCGATCCTAATATGCAAAGCGAAATAGAGCGTCTTGAAGAGCGACTCAATAGCGATCCGCTTCTCCGCGTTCTTCATAAAGTTGATTACGATGAACGGAAAGACGTCGTTAGAGCCGTTATTCGAATACAGTTTTATCCCGACGAGTTAAAAGATTGCATTTTGGACGCCGTTAGTAAAAGTAAATCGACACAAGGACTCATTGGCGGTCGAGAGTATGACGTCCGCGAGCTCGAATTCGACAGCGAGTTTTACAGTCCTCAGTTGGAGTTTCGTCTAACGAACGGGGTTCGCGACGACCCTGACGAAGGTTCCGACTTGCAACAATCTGATTTGCTCGCCTATAGTTCATTTGACCAAAGTCAGAATTATCTTGGAACACAACTTGTAACAATAACTTTTTGCCGCAAAGACGCAGTAAATGGCGTCGTGCGCTCCTCTTTCGAGTCTTTTCGGTTATTTTGCGACGAGAGCGAATATGTTAAGGCGCGACTTTCGTACTTATACAAAGCGAAAGAACGCAAAGGCGGAACAAGTAAGACGACAATTAAATTCAAGAATAGCGAGGAAGTAGTCAAAAAGCTCGAGACTTTAAGTAAAGCGCAGGGTGGAACGCTACCTATTGTCGATCGCCGAACGCGTAATAACTTCATAACGACGCTCGAAGGGACGATACAACAGGACGTCATCGACGACACGAACAACGATCCTTATCTTCGGCAGTACGCGCTCAATTTAATGATAGCGCAAAGCGAGCAATCTAATGGAATATTCTCGAACGCTTTCATGAAAGAGTTCCGATATGATGATAGCGACTACGACGAAGTCGTTCAAAAGTACCTCGAACCGATTATTCGTACAAAAATAACCAATGCAATCGATTCGAACCAGCGACTCACCGATCAACAAAAGGCGTCGCTCAAAGAGCGCTTTAAGGACGTCAATGTCAAGACGGAGACGGGCGCGATGGCGAAGGTGAATATCGGTATATTCGGAGTCGGCGCTAACGGGTCCGAAACTGTCGACGCCAGTACGCGCGATTTGCTCATGAATAGCGTTGCCGAAGGGTTGCGTGAAGCTACCTCGTCAGACGTGCAGGTCGTGAATAATGAGATTATAATGGACTGCAAGGATTTTACCCTCTATACTGTCGATACAGGGCGGTTGGGGCTTAAGATCCAACTCGCTCAGAATATTATCTCAACTCGAAGCGGCGTCGAGCACGACGTTTCTATCTTCGTACCGCTCGGACTTACGAGCGACGTTCTCCAAAAGTGTGGGTATCGTGATTTCAAGTACTATAAGGAACAGTACGACGCGCTCAAACTGAAGTACGACGCGCTAATTACAACAATCAAGACGAAATAGGACGTTTGACCGTCTAATTGTAGATTAGGGCAAGATTGTGAAAGAGGCGAATTTTAAAAAAATTCGCCTTCTGTTGTTGGCGCGCGCAACGAATTGCATACCTAGAAGCAGTGGAGCGACGAAGCCCTCCTGCCTATGAACGACGGCGAAACCGCGCGCGTGGCGCGCCATTCGCTACGGTTTCGTACCTTTTTATGAAAGGATAGGTTAGTATTATGAAAAAGATGTATTTTGTGGTAACGTTATGCCTTTGCGCGCTTCTGCAGCCCTTGACGCGAGCGAACGCGTCCGACGACGGCTCCTACGACTCGCGCGCTGCGATGAAAGCGTCCAATCAGCAAGTTCTCGCGACGCAACTAACCTCAATCCCCGATCATAAGAGTCTCGCGGAAAATGAGCGCGAGCTCCATCAAGGGGTTCTCAATTCTCAAGATCGTCTTTACTACTTGAGCGATAAATTGAATCAAATGCGCAATGCGCAAATCGAAAGGAATCGAATCGAAAGTGAAAAACGAGCTGAAAGGTTTCGACAGTTTATGGCGAAGGATACGGACGAGCAAGCCAACCGGAGTCAGACGCCTGCCGGCGCAAAAGACGACCGAAACGGTACGCCCGAGAAAAAACGCGTTAAAGACGAAGATACTGCAAAAGCGCAACGCCAGGGCGTGAAACCCAATAATACGCCCAAGGGGGACGCGCCCGTCAAGCGGCAGGTAGCCACCTCGCTCAAACGACAGCCGAACCCGACCATGAAAGGCAACGCGCAACAAGTCGCTAGTAAAGAGACTCCGCGCGTTGAGTTCATACCCGATCCGGTTACCGGGAGAAGGTACCCTGGCGAACCCGCCCCGGTTTTCACCATGGGAACGGCGGTTCACCCTGACGGAACGCGCGAAAGAATGACTTCGAATGAATTTAGCTTTAAATATGGCGTCGGTAAAGCTCTGAACGCAATAAGTAAGATTGAAGTTCCAGAGGAATGTAAGGAAGTCGCCTCCGACCTTGCTTCAGACACTCTTAAAGGCGCGGCTAAAGGCGCGATTATAGGAGGGATTAAGTCAATATTTACACCGCATAAACTAGCTTGGCTTAACGATATCGCTGGCGACGGTCTTGACGGCGGTCTTGACGGGTTTACGGACTCTTGGGAAAAGAACACGGACAACGGAAAGATCTACGATTGCTGGAATAATCTCGAGGAGAACTATTATAAGAACCTGGCGAAGTAGGGAGAAGCTTTTAAAATAAGAATCCTTTAACGGAAGAATTGCGATCCAAAGCGTTGCCGTTGGGCGAGGCGTATTTATGCGCCTCCCTGACGCACAAGAGACAATGGCAAAACGCTAAATAGCGCGCCCGATTCGTCTCTACCTCAATGAAATCGTGTTGGCTCGCTCATACGCAACGATCTGTCGTAAGACGTATCCTTCCGGGATTTTCAACCGTCAGTTCCTAGCTGCAATAATGATTGCAATGGCGCTGTTTAATCTCATTCCACCGATGAATTAAGTCGGAATCATCATGAAATCGAGTCAAGAATCAACGCTTTCTACTGGACTGGAAGCAGGACAGAGTTAAGAATGCCGATCGCAGGCGCGGTTGCACCGTGGTCATTGCGGGAGTACCAACGCGATTTCGTTACTGTCCGCCCGGTACGTTTATGATGGGGAGCCCGGAAGACGAGGATGGGCGATTAGAGTGTGAGACGCAACATGAAGTAACGCTCACTCGCGGATTCTGGCTTGCGGAAACGCCTACGACGCAAGAGTTGTGGAAGGCGGTCATGGAGAGTAACCGTTCGTTTGAAGGCGATAATCTTTCGTTTGAAGGCGATAATCTTCCCGTTGAGCTGGTTAGCTGGAACGAGCGCCAGGATTTTATCGAGCGAATCCAGAAAGACGCGCCAGACGGACTTAATTTCTGTTTGCCTAATGACGCGCAATGGGAGTACGCTTGCCGTGCCGGTACGACTACCCCCTTTTCCTTCGGTTCGACGCTCAACGGCGATAAAGCGAATTGCAAAGGTTCCTATCCCTATGATACGAACGAGAAAGGACGATATCTCCACAAGACTACGACGGTAGGTGGCTATCCCCCTAACGCTTGGGGACTTTACGATATGCATGGTAATGTTCGGGAGTGGTGTGAAGATTGGTATGAACATTATCCTAACGACGCCGTGACAGGGGTGCGCCTGGGTTTCTGAGCGACAACCTTGGCTTCCGGCTTGCGCTAACCGGCGCTTCCATGCCAAGTTCGAGCGATTCGTAGAGAATTCGCGAAAGCGTCGGTCGCCCGCGCGTCGAGCGCGGATAAGAGTACCGACAGCGAACGCGAATCAACGACGAATCTTAGAGTTACGAAAAGCAAACTTCATCCGATGGGGATTGTCAAGGGGGAGCAGAGCGCCCCCTTGACACGGCTCGCTTTTATACAGAAGTCGCTGATTCCCATTGTTGCGCCAACATGATTTCATTGATTTCGAATAGCACAAGAAAGGAGCTCAATGCGGCGCAGTGGCGCGGCTCCAATGGAGGCAACCCCGGACTGAACCGGGACTACGGCGCGGGAGGGAACGCGGGTTCTTAACCCTACGCGGATTGGTTGGGCGAACGGCGGCGGTGGTTATAATTAAGGCGTCGCGTATCGGTTGTGCGGCTATCTCGCCATTAGCTTAACCGCGCCGATAATCCCGGAGGGTAGCAATTGCCCGTCCCCCGGCGCCCACATGGGATTGGAGGTCTGGGTAAAGCGTTCTTCCTGGGGTAGCGCGGCGTCGCCGATCAGACGATTGCACCATAGATTAGCGACGGTAATCTTAATCCGATTGCCAGTCGGCTTAATCGCGTCGTTTGGTACGACGATTCTCCATGGCGCGAGCCATAACGTTCCCAGATCGCGCCCGTTGAGCTCGACCTTCGCCATGACCTGCACGTCGTCGAGTTCCAGCGCGAACTCTCGGTTCGTCGCGTTCGGGTCGAAGTCCTTTGGCATATCGAACGTCTTTTCGTATACGGCGAGTCCTGAGTAGTGTTTGACGTACTCGTCGTTCGAGAGCGCCCAGTCGGTTAGCGCGTCGAATTTCACGGTCTTCGGCTTGCCGCGCTCGAAGTCTCGGCGCGCGGC
>ONJR01000239.1 GCA_900318195.1 uncultured Planctomycetota bacterium | reverse complement strand
GGCGGCATGGGCGGCATGGGCGGCTATGGCGGCGGTATGGGCGGCATGGGCGGCATGATGGGCGGTCGCGGCGGTATGTCCTACTAATCCAGACTTGGCGTCATAGTAAGCTAGTAATCCAAACGCAGGGCGTCGTGCGAACGGCGTCCTGTTTAATTTTATAAAAGGGATCTTTCTCACGCGGTCGCGGCGAACGCTTCCCTTGACAAATCGCCGTTTGTGAGTATGATACTGCTCAACGGTTATCCAACGGTAATTAATATGGAGTTTTTGACAAGGGAGCAAGGAAAATGGCAACAGTTCTTCTAACAGGCGGCGCAGGCTTTATTGGCTCGCATACGGCGCTCGAATTTCTCAACGCCGGCGTCGACGTCGTGGTCGTCGACGATTTCAGCAACAGTTCTCCTAAGGCGCTCGACCGCGTTCAGAAGTTGACGGGCAAATCGCTGACGTCGTACAATCAGAACGCGTGCGACGCAGAGGGTATGCGGCGTGTCTTTGCGAACTGTCGTTTCGATGCGGTTGTCCATTTTGCTGGCTTCAAAGCGGTTGGGGAATCGGTTGCTAAACCGCTCGAGTACTACCGTAATAATATCGATTCCGCGCTAACGGTATGCGAACTAATGCGCGAATACGACGTCCGCAAGATTGTTTTCAGCTCCTCGGCGACCGTATACGGGTCCGCCAAGACCATGCCGATCCTTGAATCCTTTGAGACCGGTCGCTGCACGAACCCGTACGGCTGGACGAAGTTCATGATCGAACAGATTCTACTCGACGCCGCTAAGGCTGATCCTAATCTTAGCGTAACCTTGTTGCGCTATTTCAATCCTGTCGGCGCGCACGAGAGCGGCGAAATCGGCGAAGATCCGCTAGGACTGCCGAATAATCTCGCCCCCTTTATTACGCAGGTCGCCGTGGGTAAGCGCGCGAAATTGAACGTCTTTGGGAATACGTACCCGACCCCGGACGGCACCGGCGTGCGCGACTACATTCACGTGGTCGATCTCGCGCAGGGACACGTCGCCGCGTACCAACATGCGACGCCGGGCGCGCATATCTATAATCTCGGAACAGGCAAGGGGACGAGCGTGCTAGAATTCGTCGCCGCGTTCGAGCGCGCGACCGGAGTTCATATTCCCTACGAAATTGTCGAGCCGCGACCGGGAGACGTCGCCGTATGCTACGCCGACCCTAAGCGCGCGGAGCAAGAACTTGGCTGGACGGCAAAACTAGGGCTTGACGAAATGTGCCGAGACGCGTATAATTGGCAACGCAAGAACCCGAACGGCTATCGCGATTGACGCGCGCCGCGTCGGCGACGTCCTCGTAGCTCAGTTGGATAGAGCGACGGTTTCCTAAACCGTAGGTCGCTGGTTCGAATCCAGTCGGGGATATACATTAGGGGTTGGTCGAGTAACTCGATCAGCCCTTTTTTATTGGATATTCCGCGTTCCCCTTCCGCGCCGCAGGCGCACCATTGGAGCCCCGCTGCTTTGTGGCGGGGGAGACGTTGCGGTACTACGGCGCGTTGCGATCCTTTCTTGCTCTACGCGAGCCCAATGAAATCGTGTTGGCTGGCTCATACGCAACGCTCTGTCGTAAGACGTATTCTTCCGGGCTTTTCAACGGTCATTTCCCAGTTACAATGATAGCAATGGCGCAGTTTAATGTCATCCCCCCGATGAATTAAGTAGGAATCATCATGAAATCGAGTCAAGAATCAACGCTTTCTACTGGACTGGAAGCAGGGTCAGTGTTAAGTATGCCGATTGCAGGCGTAGAGACGCGCTTCCGCTGGTCGCCGCCTGGGAAGTTCGTTATGGGCAGTCCTGCGGACGAGCCAGATCGCGCCGCGGACGAGACGGCGCATGAAGTCGAGCTCACGCGCGGCTTTTGGCTGGCGGAAACGGCGACGACGCAGGCGTTGTGGCGCGCGGTTATGGGCTCGAATCCTAGCGCGTTTCAGAACGAGTTGAACCCGGTCGAGTCCGTGAGTTGGCGCGACTGCCAGGCGTTTGTCGATCTGATACAGAATTATGCGCCTGACGGTTATTGGTTTCGATTGCCAACGGAGGCGGAATGGGAATATTCGTGCCGCGCGGGCGCGAGTAGCGCGTTTTCGTGCGGCGACCGCTTGCCGCTCGGTCGCGCGCATTTCGACGGTAGTCTGACCTTTGAGGCGAATTATTTATCGAAGTACCGAGACTATCGAAGCGCGCCGACTCACCCGCTCGCTGTCGGTTCTTTTCCGGCGAACTCATGGGGATACTTCGACATGCACGGCAACGTGTGGGAATGGTGCGCTGATCGCTACGACGGGGATTACGGCGCGGAGCCAAAGTCGGATCCTCAGGGCGCGGCGCTGGGCTGGGCGCGCGTTCTGCGCGGCGGTAGTTGGCGAGTCGACGCAGGAGACTGTCGTTCTGCGAGTCGCTGGAATTGCGCGGAAACGATTCGTAGCGACGATCTAGGCTTTCGGCTCGCGCTAGGCGAGCTTGTTGCGGGCGCGGTTCGCACGGTGGTCATTGCAGGAGTACCAACGCGATTTCGTTACTGCCCGCCCGGTACGTTTACGATGGGGAGCCCGGAGGACGAGGAAGGGCGATATGCGGACGAGACGCAACATGAAGTAACGCTTACTCGCGGATTCTGGCTTGCGGAAACGCCTACGACGCAAGAGTTGTGGAAGGCGGTCATGGAGAGTAACCCGAGTGGTTTTAAAGACGACAATCTTCCCGTTGAGACGGTTAGCTGGTACGACTGCCGGGAATTTATCGAGCGAATCCAGGAAGACGCGCCTAAGGGACTTAAATTCAGCTTGCCTACGGAGGCGCAATGGGAGTACGCTTGCCGCGCCGGTACGACGACCCCCTTTTCCTTCGGTTCGACGCTCAACGGCGATAAAGCTAATTGCAGAGGTAACTATCCCTATGGAACGAACAAGAAAGGACAATATCTCGAAAAGACGTCGCCAGTAGGCAGCTATCCTCCTAATGCTTGGGGACTTTACGATATGCACGGCAATGTGTGGGAGTGGTGTTCAGACTGGTATGGCGATTATCCTAATGAAGCCGCGACTGATCCGACTGGGACCAAAAACGGCTCGGACCGCGTGCTTCGCGGGGGCGGCTGGAACTACACGTCCAGGAACTGCCGTTCGGCGAGCCGTAACAGGTACACGCCGGGTTATCGGTACTTCAACCTGGGCTTCCGGCTTGAGCTGATCGACGCTTCCATGCAAAGTTCGAGCGATTCGTCGAGGATTCGCGAGAGCGGCGGTCGCCCGCGCCTCAAGCGCGGATAAGCGTACCGACAGCGAACGCGGATCAACGACGAATCTCTGCGCTGGTGAAAAGCAAACTTCATCCGAGGGGGATTGTCAGGGGGGAGCTGAGCGCCCCCTTGACCCGGCTTGTTTTTCTACTGAAGTCGGCAAATCCTCTTATTGCGCCAACACGATTTCATTGATCAAGAATAGTGCAAGAGAGAATC
>ONJR01000241.1 GCA_900318195.1 uncultured Planctomycetota bacterium | reverse complement strand
GCCTGAAAAGAGCTTGCTACGACCCAAGAAAAGATGTAGCGGTCGCAATAATCAGGGTATAATTACCGTACGTCATCGCGGCGGCGGACACAAGCGACACATTCGTCTCGTCGACTATCGACGCAACAAGGACGGAATGGTTGCAGTAGTAGAATCCATCCAGTACGATCCGAACCGCACGGCGCGCATTGCGCTGCTCGTCTATGAAGACGGCGTTAAGCGCTATATCATCGCGCCCGAAGGTTTGACCGTCGGTACGAAAGTCATGAGCGGCGACTCCGCAGAACCGCGCGTCGGAAACTGCCTACCGCTCTCCAAGATTCCGCTCGGCTCCGAAATTCACAACATCGAGATCCGACCCGGTCGCGGCGCCTGCATGTGCCGCTCCGCCGGCTCCAAAGCGACGCTCGTCGCTCGTGAAGAAAAGTGGGCTCAGCTTAACCTGCCTAGCGGCGAAATTCGCCGCGTGCCGGCCTCCTGCCGCGCTGTTATCGGCGCTGTTGGAAACGGCGATCATATGAATATTGTGCTCGGGAAAGCCGGTCGCGTCCGTTGGATGGGGCGTCGCCCCTACGTGCGCGGCACTGCTATGAACCCGATCGATCACCCGCACGGCGGCGGTGAAGGTCGCACCAAGGGCGGTCGTCATCCCGTCTCCCCGACCGGCAAGCCGACCAAAGGGACCTCGACTCGTCGCCATAAGAAGCCGTCGAACAAGGCGATCATTAGGCGCAGACGCAGTCGTCGCTACGGTTTGCTCAAGTTGGCGTAATTTAGAAGATAGGACGATTCGCGCATCGAGCGCCGCGCGGTTGACTCTCGCGCGAACCGTCATAATACCTCAGAGATCAAATACGGTAATTTAATGGGTAGATCACAAAAGAAGGGTCCCTATATCGACAGCAATCTCATTGAGAAGATTGAGAAGCTCGATGCACAGGGCAAAAAAGAACCGGTGAAGACGTGGGCGCGCGCTTCCATGATAGCGCCAGAATTCGTAGGACACACGTTCCTCGTTCACAACGGCAAAGCGTTCCTCAAGGTCTTCGTTACGGAAGAGATGGTCGGGCACAGACTGGGCGAATTCGCTCTAACTCGAGTGTTCCGCGGACACGGCGGTAAGAACAAGTAATTGAGAGTCGCTATGATGCAAAAGAAAAGAACAGATAGAGAAGAAGAGCTAGAGCCGCGTTACACCGCAATTCACAAGTATGCGCCGATCAGCGCGCAGAAAGTTCGCGCCTTCGCGGATCTAATTCGTGGTAAGTACGCCGACGAGGCTATGACGCTCCTGGAATGCTATCCTAACCGCGGCGCGCGGATGCTGGAAAAGGTTCTTAAGAGCGCAATGCATAACGCCGAAGACCTGCGCGCTCCCGAGCTTGAAAACCTTCGCGTCGCTGAAGTCCGCATAGACGGCGGTCCGATGCAACGCCGCTTCCGACCAGGGTCGCGCGGCGCCTCGCGAATCTTCGTTCACCGCTCGAGCCACATCAGCGTCGTGTTACAATAACAGAGTACGAACGACCTATTCAGGTCAAATTACAATAGGATACGCAAGCATGGGACAGAAAGTCAATCCCGTCGCGTTTCGAGTCGGCGTCTATGAGGGCTGGAAGAGCCGTTGGTATGCTCCTAAAAGGGAGTTCGCGACCCTGCTCGTCGAAGACAAAAAGATTCGCGACTATATCAAAAAGCATAAGGTAAAGGAAGGCGAACGCAAAGGCGAACTGAGTTTTCCCGGCGTCGCTAAGATCGAGATCGAACGCACGCGCGACGAAGTTCGCGTCATCGTAACCACGGCGCGACCCGCCGCGATTATCGGTAAGAGCGGTCAACGCGTCGAAGAGCTTCAGGCGGAACTGCAGAATCTCACCGGTCGACGTATTAATCTCAAGATCGAAGAAGAGAAGAATCCCGAACTCGTCGCGCAACTCGTTGCGGAAGACATCGGCGATCAGCTTGTTAAACGCGCGGGCTTCCGCCGCGTTATGAAGCGCGCGATGGCGAACGCAATGGAGAAGGGCGCGAAGGGCGTTAAGATCCAACTTTCCGGTCGTCTCGGCGGCGCGGAAATGGCGCGACGCGAAAAACAAAACCAGGGCTCGATTCCGCTCTCTACTCTGCGCGCGAAGATCGATTACGGCTTCCACGAAGCGAAGATCGCGCAAGGACATATCGGAATTCAAGTTTGGATTAACCAAGGCGAATATAGCGAGGACGATAACAATGGCGAGAATGCCGAAAAGGGTTTTACACCGAAAAATACAACGCGGGCGTATAAGAGGTAACGCGACTCGCGGTCAAACGGTCGCTTTCGGCGATTTTGGTCTGCAAACCCTCGAAGGCGGCTGGATTAGCGCCGCGACGATCGAGGCAGGTCGTATCGCCGCTCAGCAGTACCTTCGCGCTGAAGGTAAGCTCTATATCAGAATCTTCCCTCACAAGTCGATTACGTCGATTCCACTCGAAACTCGTATGGGTAAAGGTAAGGGCGAGCCTGAATATTGGGCGGCTGTCGTTCATCCTGGCACAGTCATGTACGAAGTCGGCGGCGTTCCTGAGGAAACCGCGAAGCTCTGCTTCAATCGACTCGCGCATAAAATGCCGGTCAAATGTCGTTTAATCCGACGCAAAGCAATCTAATATATGTTGCGCGTTCAGTCGCCGAACGCGTTCGTTCGGCGACTGACGTAGACTTAGACGTCGCGCTAGACGCGCGCAAGGAAAGTCGATACTATGAAGGCAAAAGAAATTAGAGAGATGAGCGCCGAGCAACGCGCCAGCCTGCTCAAAGAGACGATCGAGAAGCTCTATAATCTCCGTATTCAGGCTAATATGGAACGTCTGGACGCTCCGAGCGAACTGAAAAAGGCGAAACGGCTCATCGCACAAATTAAAACAATCGAAAACGAAGGTTGACGATACACGACGCAAGCGGAGTTACGAACGCGCCGCGCGCTATGAACTCACGCTTGAGGCGATCGAGATCGCACCGCGAGGGAATACATATGCCTAAAATGAAAATGGTCGGCGTCGTAAAGAGCGATAAGACGTCGAAGACTCGCCGAGTCGAAATTCCACGTACGAAAAAATATCCCAAGTACGGCAAATACGTCCGCACGAGAACCGTTTGCTACGTCCATGACGAGAATAACGAAACTGCTTGCGGCGACGTCGTCGAAATTGAAGAGAGTCGACCCATGTCGAAGACGAAGCGCTGGACTCTGCTTCGCGTCGTTAAGAAGGCTGAGAATATCGGCTAGTTTTTGCCCTGGGAAGTCAAGTTATATATCTCCTCTGATACTTGAATAGAAATCAAGAGAGGAAAGCGAGTAGAACAATGATCCAAATGCAAACTCGTCTGGAGTCTGCGGACAATACGGGAGTCAAAGAGCTACAATGCATCAAGGTGCTGGGCGGAACGCACCGTCGCACCGCCGGGCTCGGCGATATCATCGTGTGCTCCGTCAAGTCCGTTATCCCCGGTAGCCAGACTATTAAAAAAGGTCAAGTTGTCAAGGCCGTTATCGTGCGCACTAAGCAGCCGACACGACGTCCTGACGGAAGTTACATCCGCTTCGATACGAACGCCGCCGTACTAGTCGACAACGACAAGAATCCGCGTGGAACTCGTATCTTCGGCGCCGTGGGACGCGAACTCCGCGACCTCGGATTCATGAAGATTGTCAGTCTTGCGAGCGAGGTGGTATGATGCGCATTAAAACAAAAGACACGGTCGTCGTACTTTCTGGTAAAGACCGCGGTAAGCAAGGCGAGGTCATTGCCGTCAATCTCGAGAAGAACACTGTAACCGTCGAAGGCGTCAATCAAGTTCAAAAGCATGTTCGACGTTCACAACGCAATATGCAGGGCGGTCGTCTGACAAAGGTTATGCCTCTTCCCGTCGGAAAGGTCATGCTCGTATGCCCGAAATGCAATAAGCCGACTCGCGTCGGTTACCAGTTCGACGAAAACGCCAAGAAGTACCGCGTCTGCAAAAAGTGCGGCGCCACGCTTCCTGAAACCCCCTATGTCAAAAAGCGATAAGGTAATCCGTTATGACGCCGAGACTATTAGAGAAATATAATAACGAAATCATTGCCGACCTGAAAGAGAGACTCGGCAAGACGAATATTCATTCTGTGCCCAAGCTTCAGAAGATTGTCGTCAACATGGGCGTCGGTAGCGCGATTCAGGATAAGAAATACCTCGAAGAAGCGCTCGACGTGCTTACCCAAATCACCGGTCAGAAACCAGTCGTTACGAAAGCGCGACGTTCAATCGCTGGATTCCGTCTCCGCGAAGGTATGAACATCGGTTGCAAGGTAACGCTTCGCGGCGACCGTATGTACGAGTTCATGGATCGACTCATCTCGATCGTCCTTCCGCGTGTGCGCGACTTCCGAGGTCTCAATCCTAACAGCTTCGATAAGCGCGGTAATTACAACCTCGGACTTTCGGAACAGCTCGTCTTCCCCGAGCTCAATCCTGACAAGTACACCAAGAGTCAAGGTATGAACATAACGTTTGTGACGAGCTCCGACAGCGACGACGACGCGCGCGAACTCCTCCGCGATTTTGGCATGCCTTTCAAGACAAGCGAGCGTCGCTAACGCGCTGAAAAGAGGTTCTGAAGTATGGCAAAAAAATCGAAAATCAATAAGGCGAACCGAGCGCCGAAATTTAGCACTCGTCGCGAAAATCGTTGCAAGCTTTGCGGGCGTCCTCGCGCCGTGTATCGTAAGTTCGGAATCTGCCGAATTTGCTTCCGAAATTTGGCGAACCAAGGTCTTATTCCTGGCGTTCAAAAGGCGAGTTGGTAATTTAGGAGGAACATTAACATGATGACCGATCCCATT
>ONJR01000242.1 GCA_900318195.1 uncultured Planctomycetota bacterium | reverse complement strand
CGTAATCTATGGTCGAGCGTTTATTACTCCGCGCAGTGGCTACTTCAGCGACCGAAAGAGCTCGTTGGCGACTTTACTCAACCGCGATTCGACCGTCGACGCGCGCGATTCGGCAATAAGCCCGGCGAACAACGCGTTGCGATTCGTATCTTTTCGCGAGAAGAGGCGCTCGAACTGCGTCGCAAGTGCAAGGAGCGCGGCGAAACATTGCTTTCCTTCTGGCTCTCGTTGCTACTCGCGAGGCTTGCGCGATTCTACAACGCGAACCGCGCGCTATATCGCGTAACCGTTCCATTTAATCTGCGCCGACCCGAGGACGCCGACGCGACCGCGTGCAACGTGCTAAGCTATTGCTTCTCGACGCGGCGCGCGCGAGAGTTAGGCGAACGACTCGACGTTAGTCGCAACGTAGCCGCAGAAATTCAGATGTTCCGCGACTGGAGTTCCGCCGCGTTCTTTGTCTCGGCGTTAGCGACCTTTGCGCGAAGTCCGGCGCTACTCAAGGCGATGATCAAACTTCCGCGCGTTTTGAGTAGTTCCGTTTTATCAAATCTGGGGGACTGCGATCGCCTCTTCGATCAGAGCTTACCGCGCGACGACTCGCGCCGCATTGCGTTCGACGCGCTGACGCTGGAACGCGTCTATTTCTCCGGCCCGTGCCGAAAGGGCTCGAATATCTTTGTCGCCGCTCACACGTACGCCGGAGAATTTTACCTGGCGTATCGTTACGCGGCGCGGTTCGTTAAGCTCGACGAAACATTTCTCGACGAGGACTGACGACAATAAATATTAAAAGAACCGGCAAAAACGATAGAAGTTTGCTAAACATTACCTATTTTGTTTATCTTAACAGAATTTCGAGGAATTTAATAAAGCGCGTCGTGCTTCTTATGTTAATATGAGGGGAATGGGTGTTTTTTAAAGACCGAAAACACAGGAAATACGAAAGTCCCCCGCTTGTTTCGGCGCGCCGCTTCCTCAAGGGAACGACGAGCGCCGTATCGAAGTACTTTTGAGGAACATGATGAATAGAAAGCGTCCCTCGACGCCGCGCGCGCGACGTCTCACTTTTGAAAACCTTGAAACGCGCGAACTGCTATCCGTTAGTCCCGGTTTCGTCAGCGCAGAACCGGTCGAGACGCGCAACGCCGCGATTTACGCCGCGGTTGAGACGTTCGAACCGATTAAGTTTAATCTGCCAGACGAGGCGGCGCCTGAGCTCTCGAACGCCGTCCAAGAGTCGGCAAAGCCGTACCAACTCGCGCAACCGACGATTACGAGCAGTTCAAGTACGACGAAGACGATTACCGTCAATTGGAAGGAAATTGCGAACGCCGTCGATTACGACGTTATGTACCGTAGTTCCTCGGAAAAGAATTTCGCGACAGTAAATAACGTTAGCGGAACGAGCTTTACTATTAGCGACCTCAATCCCAATTCAAGTTATTACGTCAAGGTCGTGGCGAACGGCGACGGCGTAACCACGCTCGATTCCGTCGATAAGAGTTCGAAGACAATCAAGACGCAGGCGCTCAAGACGCTCGCGCAGCCGAAAATCGACAATGTGCAGACCTTTACGAAAGCGATCGTCGTTCAGTGGACCGAGCTCGAAGGCGCGACCGGTTACGAGGTGCAATACCGTAAATCGACCGATAAGAGTTTTACGACGCTCGCCGAGCACAGTAACAACACGGCGTGGTTCGAAGGACTTGAACCGGGAACGAGCTATCAAGTGAAAGTCATTGCGAAGGGGGACGGCGTTACGACGGCGGATTCCTCCGCGAAGAGCGTCAAGACGATCAAGACGGTTGCCTTGACAACCCTTGCGCAACCGAAGATCGCGACGAGCGCGAGCACGACGAAAGCAATTTCCATTACGTGGAACGGCGTTCCGAACTCGACAGGCTACGAGGTCCTGTATCGCAAATCGACCGATAAGACGTTCACCGTGTGCCAGAACGTCGATCAGATCGGATTAAAAGCTGATATTACGAACCTCGACCCGGGCTCAAGTTATTACGTTAAGGTTGTTGCGAAGGGGGACGGCGAGCTCACGAAGGATTCCAGCGACAAGAGTTCGAAGACGATTAAGACGGTTGCGCTCAAAGCGCTCGCGCAACCGAAAATTTCGGCGATTACGAGCGAAATGCGGCAACTTGACGTCGCGTGGAATGAAGTCGACGGCGCCGTTGGGTACGAGGTGCAGTATAAGAAGTCGAAGGACAAGACGTACACGACCTACGACGGCGAATTTTACGGCGCGAGCGTTACAATTACTGGACTCGACGCCAACTCGACCTACAGCGTGAGGGTTATCGCGAAGGGCGACTACGAGACGACGAAGGATTCCGCTGCGAAGGCCGCCAAATCGATTAAGACGAAACCGTTGCTCACGCTCGCTAAGCCGACTATTACGAGTAGTCAGACGACGGAATCCTCGATTACGATCAACTGGAGCCCCGTCGAGAACGCCAAGAGCTACACGATATACAGTAAGAAGGGCGGCAAAACGGAGACGTTTGTCGTCGAACCGAGCGCGACTCAATATACGATCGCCAACCTTGCGAAAGGCTCTAAATATTCCGTGCGCGTCGTTGCGAACGGCGACAAGGTAACGACCGCCGACTCGCCGAGCTCGCCGACGACTAATATAACGACGTCGAAGGTTCTAAAGGCGGCGTCTCCCGCGATTATTAGCGGCGCGGCGACCACGAACGCGCTTACCTTCGCGTGGAACCCGGTCGCGAACGCCGCGCGCTACGAAATTTCCTACATTCCCATGGACGGCAAGGTTCCGACCGTCGTCACCGCGAGCCACGACGAGAACGCTTATACGATTACCGGACTCGAATCGGACAGGTCGTATTACGTGCAAGTGCGCGCGATTGGCGAGAACGGATACGTCAATTCCGACTACTGCGAACACGCGCTTTTCCGCACGCTGCCGCAAGAGAAACTAAACGCGCCCTCGAACGTATATTTCTCGATCGGCGCTAATTCCGTCGATCTCATATGGGACGCCGTGGAAGGCGCGACGAGCTATTCGATTCGCTATGGCGTCGAGGGCGACTCCGCGATCGCGCTCGTCGAGCTTTCCGCCGAGCGAACGAGCTATCGCGCCGCTGGTCTAATTTCAGGCGCCGAATACGTTTTCCAAGTGCGTGCGAACGGCGAACCTGGGGTTACGATCGATTCCGAGTTCTCGCGCGAATACAAGCTCACGACGAAGGCGCTCGCCCAGGTAGAGACTCCAAACGTCGTCGTTGCGAAGCGCGCGCTCAGTTCGATTACGCTATCCTGGGAGCCATGCCAGAATGCGGCTGGTTACGCCGTTTCCTACGTCTCGTTTGAGGACGAAACTTTGAAGACGACTAATTTGTCGGCGGAAGCGACGGAATTCACGCTCTCCGATCTGCCGCAAGCCGCGTCCTATACCTTTATGGTGGTCGCCTTGGGGAACGAGTTTGACGTCTCGGACTCTAAGCCCGTCATTTTGACAACTTCAACGACGACTTTGCTCGATACCCCTGCGGTTGCTAGCGATCTGGAACTCGACATGACGACGCTTAGCTGGGAGCCGATCGCTAACGCGACTGGGTATAGCATTGTCTACGGCGTAACCGGCTCGGAGGAGATGGAGGAAGTCAAAGTTTCGAGTGAGGAAACGTCGCATACGTTCGTCGGACTCGAACAAGCGACGTCGTATACCTTCCAGGTCTTCGCGACGAACGAAAGTCCCGATTTTGAGACCTCGACCCCGTGCCTCGTGACGACCTTTACCGTGGGCGTCCTTGAAACGCCGTCCTTGACTTACGAACTCGGCGAAGACTTCATTTTGCTAAAGTGGGAGCCCGTTGCGCACGCGCAGGGATATGCCCTTGAGTGCGGGCGCCTCGCGACCGAAGACGTTGATTCCTACCGGCTCAGTAAGGACGCGACGGAGTTCAAAGTCCCGCGCGTCTCGAATCCGCAAGATCACGTCTTCCGGATTTCCGCAATAGGCGACGACGAAATCTTTATTGACTCGCCGTTCTCGAGCGACGTCTCTGTTTCCGACGGTAACTAATCGATCGCGGACGTTAAGCGCGTCCGATAAATTTAGATTTGCGCGCGCGTAAGCATACCGCGCTTAACGCGCGCGTTCTTAGTCCTTGTTGTAAAGGCGCGGCGCGCGCGCTAGCGCTAAGCGGCGACGCGCGCGAACAAGGCTTGTAACGCAAACCTTGCGACGACGCCTGTTCGATACGAACATTTCGTTTCGTTTTTTTTACGATTATTGAAACCTATTTCCGCCGATCTGCATCCAACAAAATTCTTGACAGAATTGTTTTTTCTGTTAAAATGGATAATATGCAGTTGTTCTCGGCGTTGCGGACAATCGGTATTGTTAGTTCCATTGCTTCCCCCGCTCGTAACGGTTGAGAACGTGTTCGGCAAGTAGCCCTAATTTACCCCCCTGAGAAGTACCATGACGAAGAATAATGATTCCACGCCGCGCGCGCGACGTCTTGAATTTGAAAATCTCGAAAATCGCGAACTGCTCTCCGTGAGTCCGATCATGCCGATCGACGACGTCGCAGAAACTCGAAACGTCGCCATTTACGGCACGACGAACACGATCGAACCGATTAAGTTCACTCTACCCGAGGAATTCGCGAACGAGCTCTCAAACGCGGTCGGCGAGCCGTATAAGCTTGCTCAGCCGAAAATCTCGACCGCGACGAGCACGACAAAGACGATTAGCGTCGAGTGGAACGCTATCTCCGACGCCGTCGACTACAACGTTATGTACCGAATTTCGACGGATAAGACCTTTACGACCGTCGAACACGTAACCGGCACGACGTTCACGATTACTAATCTTACGCCGAGCGCGAGCTATTACGTCAAGGTAGTCGCGAAGGGCGACGGGGTCGACACGCTCGATTCGGTCGACACGAGTTCTAAGACGGTCAAGACGCAGGCGCTCAAGGCGCTCGCGCAGCCTAAGATTTCAACGTTCACCGCGACGACGAACTCGATCGAAGTGAACTGGAACAGCGTCGCCGACGCCGTGAACTACGACGTTATGTACCGTAAATCGACGGACAAGGCGTATACGACCGTTGAGAACGTCTCCGCGACGAACTATAAGCTCGAGAATCTTGACGCCGGTTCGAGCTATTACTTCAAGATCGTCGCGAACGGGGACAACGAGGTAACGAAAGATTCCGCCGACACGAGCTCCAAGACGATCAAGACGGTCGCGCTCCAGAAGCTCGCGACTCCAAAGGTTACCGCTGGCGCGACGACGACGAAATCGATCGAATTCTCATGGACGCGGTTTCCGGCGCCGTTGATTACGACGTTCAGTATCGTATTTCTTCGGACAAAGAATTTACGACGGTCGAACACGTCGCGAACACGAACTTCTCTCTTACGAACCTCGTTCCGGGCTCCTCTTATTACGTTAAGGTGATCGCGAACGGCGATAATCTCACGACGCAAGATTCAGCGGCGTCGAGCGCGAAGACGATCAAGACGGTCGCGCTCAAGGCGCTAACGCAGCCGAAAATCACGGCGATTACAAGCGAAATGCGCCAGATCGACGTTACGTGGGGCGAGGTCGAAGGCGCCGTCGATTACGAAGTTCTTTATCGTAAGTCGACCGAAAAGACCTATACGACCTACGACGGCGAGCTCTACGGCACAAACGTTACGATTACCGGACTCGAGCCGAAATCGACCTATTACGTTAAGGTCGTCGCGAAGGGCGATAACGATATTACGAAGGATTCCGCCGCCAAGACCGTCAAGTCGATCAAGACGAAGCCGCTCGCTACTCTCGCGCGACCGACCATAACCAGTACGCAAACGACCGACACGTCCTTTACGCTCAACTGGAACCAAGTCGTCGACGCCGCGAGCTATACGGTTACCGTTAAGAAAGGCAGTCAGAAAGAATTCTTCGTCGTCGAGCCTGAAACGACGAGACTGACGATTCCGGGACGCGTCTCCGGCGGCAAATACTCCGTTACGATCGTCGCGAACGGCGATAATCTCACGACGCAGAACTCGCCCGTCTCTGCAACGAGCAAGGTTACCGTCGCGAAGGCGCCGAAAGCCGCGTCGCCTGCGATTCTACTCGGAACGACGACCGCTGAAACGATTACCGTCGCCTGGGAAGCGGTCGAGAACGCCGCGCGATATGAAATCTCTTACAGCCTCATGGGCGGCAAGCCGGCGTCCGTGCTAACCGTCGACGCGGGCGAGTCGGCGTACACGCTCACCGGACTCGAGCCGAATAAATCGTACTTCGTGCAAGTGCGCGCGATCGGCGACAATGGATTCGCTAATTCCGACTACTGCCAGCAAGTCGTCTTCGCGACCCTTGAACAGGAGCAACTTCCAACGCCGACGAATCTGCGCGGCGTTGCCGGCGCTAACGCCGTCAATCTGCTGTGGGACGCCGTGCCAGGCGCAATCAGTTACTCCATCATGTACGGACCGGCGGACGACAGCGATACGAGAATCGTCACTGTGCCGAACGGCGCGACGTCCTATCGCATAGCCGGTCTCGCGGCGGCGACGGAATACTCCTTCCAAATTTGCGCGAACGGCGACGCCGATATCGCGTACGATTCCGATTTCTCCGAATCGTATTACATTACGACGCAGGATCTCGCGCAACTCGCGACGCCGCAGCCGACGATCGCCGCGCGCACGCTGACCTCGATCGAACTCGCATGGTCGGCAGTGCAAGGCGCGACCGGATATCGCGTATCGTACCGCGCGGCGAACGCCGAGACGCCCGAAACGCAGGAACTTGCCGCGAACCAGCTAGGATTTACGCTCGACAACCTCCCGAGCGGCGCGCTCTATTCCTTTGAAATCACCGCGCTTGGCGACGATCAAACGACCTCTGACTCCGCGTCCGCACAGCTCTCCGTCGCGACTCAGGAACAGCTTGCGACCCCAACCCTCGAGGGGAACGCCGAACTCAGTTCGATTACAATTTCATGGGACGCCGTGCCGCACGCGTCCGGCTACACGGTCGTTTACGGACTCGCGGGTAGCACGCAAACGGAAACGGAAATTCTGGAAGGTAGCGAGACCAGCTTTACGCTCGATAATCTCGGCGAACTGACCTCTTATACCTTCAAGGTCGTAGCCGACGGGGACGGCGACGCGTACGCGTCCTCCGAGATCGCCGAGCTTATCGTCTCGACGCACGGCAAACTGGCGACTCCGGTTCTGGAAGCGACTCGCGATCTTGAATCGATTACGATTAACTGGTCTGACGTAGCGAACGCTTCTGGCTACAGCGTTTCCTACTCGCTGGTCGGCGGCTCGACCACGACTGAAGAGCTCGGCAACGACACGACGGAATTCACGCTCGACAACTTGCCGGAAGGCGCGTCCTATATCTTCAACGTTACGGCGCTCGGCGAAGGGAATTACGAGAACTCCGAAACCGCGACGATTAACGCGAACACGCAGATTCAGCTGGAAACGCCCGAGATCACGCCGTCCCGCGATTTGACCGCAATTTCGATCGATTGGAACGAAGTCGACGGCGCGCAGGGCTACACGCTCACGTACGGTAAGACGGGCGAGGCTGGACTTACGGTCAAGTTCGACGCGACGACGACGGGCTACGGAATCGCCGGTCTTGAGCAAGGCACGAGCTATACGTTCACGCTCGTCGCCGACGGGGACGGCGCGGATTACGTCGCGTCCGAACCGCTCGTTCTTAACGTCTCTACCTTAACGCAACTTGCCGCGCCGGTCGCTACCGTTGCGAATAAGACGCTCGATTCGCTTACGATAACCTGGGACGCGGTCGAGAATGCGACGAGCTATGCGATCGTTCACGGTCCTGTAGGCGGTCAAACGACGACCGACTACGTGGAAGGCGAGTTGCAGTTTACCGTAGAAGAGCTTGACGAAGGAACCGACTACTCGTTCCAGATCGTCGCCGAAACGGAAAACGTTGACTACGTCGCCTCCAATGCGACGACCGTCGCCGCGAAGACGCAAGAGCGTCTCGAATCGCCCGACGTCAGGGTTCTTGCCGTTGATACCGACGGCGTTGTTATCATGATCACGCCGGTCGCGAACGCGCAAGGCTATGCGCTCGCGTACGGCGATACGACGCTTCAGCTTTCACAGACCGATCTCTTCTATCTCGTAACCGACCTCGACGAAGCGACCGAGTACTCCTTCTCGCTCACCGCGCTCGGCGACAACGATCAGTACGTTGACTCTGAGTCGACGGCATTTGAGGCGACGACCCTCCGAACGCTCGACGCGCCGAACCTCAGCGCGTCGGAACGCACGACAAGTTCTATCACGCTCGAATGGGACGCCGTAGAAGGCGCCGCGAGCTATAAGCTCGTCTACAATAAGTCGGGCGAGACGCCGAGTTCGACCTCGATCGCCGCTGGCGAGACGAGCTACGTCCTTTCCGGGCTAGAAGCCGGCGCGAACTACGTTTTCGCGCTCACCGCCGAAGGCGACGAAGAGGCGAGCGCTTCCTCCAGCGCAACCACGATCGAAGCGACGACGCAAGTTCAACTTGACGCGCCCGCGTTGACCATGGACGCTCGTACGACGAGCTCGATTACCGTTAAGTGGGAAACCGTTCCGAACGCGAGCGGCTACGAGCTCTATTTCGAAGGCAACCAGGTCGCCGTCGAGTTCGGCAAGGACGCTACGTCCTATACATTCGTGGGACTCGAAGACGGAACAACCCACGAGTTCCGTATCGTCGCGCTCGGCGATGAGAACAGCGATTACGCCGATTCCGAGCTCTCCGAGAAGTTCAACTTCGCGACCCAAGCGATCCTCGCGACCCCGGATCTGACCGCGACTGCGAACTCCGATACGGAAATCGCTCTCTCCTGGAAGCCCGTTGCCAACGCGACTGGATACACCCTGACCTACGGCGGGAATATGCAATATCTGGAAGCGTCCGATACGAGCTTCGTCGTCGAAGGACTCACGGCAGGAACGGCGTATAACTTCAACCTTACGGCTGTTGGCGACGACTACGATTATGTCAGTTCCGAAGCCGCGAATGCGAGCGCGACGACGCTCGCGAAACTTGCGACCCCGGAAGTCGACGTAACCGCGCGCACAACCGACTCGATTACGCTGACGTGGGGCGAGGTTACCGGCGCCGCTGGCTACACGCT
>ONJR01000243.1 GCA_900318195.1 uncultured Planctomycetota bacterium | reverse complement strand
GCTTCCGCGCGCAGACTTAATAGTCGCTCCCGTTGGTCGCTTGCCGTTAGACCCGGAGCCCGGGCGGGCGGTTCGCGCTTCCGCGCGCGCTCATGCAACTTTTGGACCAGACGCGACTCTTCATTCCGCGCGTGTCAATGCTTCTCTTCGTATAGACATGTTTTTCTAAATATTCATAGTCATTTCTCTAAATTCGCGCCGAAATATGTCCGCGCTCTTTTCTACCAGCCGTCGCACGATAAGCTACGAGGAAACCAGACGATAGTTATGACAAAATCCTATATTTTTTCTTTTTTTGCTCTTGAACTTTTCAAGTTCTAGTTATAATATATGAAAATTTCACCAACGTTATAAGGAGATTTCAATGCAGCTTGAATATTTGAAAATTTCGATCCGATACCAATATTTTTGGTTGAAAAAGGTCAGAAGCGTTTGTCTTTCGCAACACTGCGCTAGCTGTCTCGTAGGAGAATACGTTCCTAATGTGCCGAAGTGTGGCGAGCTGTACAACGTTCAGCTGGAAGACGCGGTCTACTATTTGTGCGGCGTGAGTCGCGGCGCTGTCTGGGAAAAGAATTTCCATCTCGCGTTTCGTCCCAAGCCCGGCGGCGTTATCGAGATCAACGACGAAGAGAAGGGCGTGGCTGTCCGGATTCTCGACGCCGAGCCCCTCCCGATCTCGGAGTCCGATATCGATGAAACGAACCCGCACGCGAACGAAAGGCTCTATCGCAGGTGCCGAAATTGGCAATTCGCCCACTACTTCGCGAAGCATCTTATGGAGAAAAAGTAGCTCGGCGCTCGACTAGGCTCCAGCGCCAATAAGTTGGAGTCTAGTTCAATCGAATTGTCGCTTGTCAAGAGCGTCGCATTCACAACGATACCTATACGTAAGGAGAACGTACAATGTGGCTTTATTCAAAACACGGTTTTTTTAGCGCCGCTCAGCATTTTGACGACGCCAACGTGATTCACGCGCGCGCGCAATTCAAAGGCGACCTGGAACGGCTATGCGAAGCGTACGGGCTCGAACCGCACGTTGAATATACTCCAGACGGCGACTACTCGTATCGCATGAACTTTCCGCGCGAAGTCTGGGCTGAAATTGTAAAAGGCGAAGCGTTAGCGATCGACTATCCCAAAGTTAAACCGGCTCTGCACGACGGTACGAAAAGAGACCGCGCCTATTTGGACGTCTTCTACGTTATGATGAATCATAGAGATTAAGTCAACGTCGTGCATAACGTATTCGAGCGCTCGCGTTATTCGCTTGACTTGCACGCGCGCCGCCAAGAAAGTTCGGTTGCGCGCGTATGGCGTCTGACGCGAGCGCCTACGCCGCCCCTATGCGCGCGTCTTTCATGGACGTCTCGCAATCGGTAATTCTCATTTTGATAAAGGATATAATTTATGACGAACTTGCCAAAGAGAAGAATAGGAGTTTCGACTACGCTGTTTCTGTTGATAATGGCGGCGATACTGACGACCGGACGTTCCTTTGCACAGAGTAGCGCGTTTCCAGCTTTTCTGGTTAAGGCGGCGGTAACTCACGCGAACTCCGTTTTCCCAGAGACGCAGAAAGCGCCCGAGCATAAGTTTTCAAGTGAAGACGCTGAATCAGCGTATCAGGAGGCGAGGATTTTATATCGACGCAAAGCCTACGACGAGGCGCTCAGAACCATTAAGGAGGCGCTTAAAATCGATCCGGAGAATGAGGACTACGTTATTCTGAGAGACGCCATTCGCGGGGCAACGTTGCCAGAAGAGGCTGACGAGGAAGCCGACAAGGAGAAGGAAGCCGATCAAACCAAGGAGAAGCCGGCAGAACAAAAACCTCCGAAAAAGGCGCCGAAAGGGAAGGGCGCCAAGCGTAAGCCGGGCGAGGTCAAGACGGCTAATATCGCTGGCGTGCTTGTGCGTTTTCACTGGTGCCCGCCAGGCGAGTTCATGATGGGGGGGTCTAAAGAGGAAGGATATAGCGGCGAAACTCAGCACAAAGTTACGTTGACGAAGGGGTTTTGGATCGCTGAAACGGAAACGACGCAGGGGCTTTGGCAGGCGGTGATGGGAGAAGTTCCTGGGAAATATGAAGGCGCTAGTTATCCAGTGTATGAAACTTCATGGTACGACTGCCAAGATTTCATAGACGTTTTAAACAAACAGTGTGCTCCCAAAGGTTGCAAATTTGCTCTTCCAACAGAAGCACAATGGGAATACGCCTGTCGAGCTGGAACGACGACTCCTTTTTCCTTTGGTAATCAACTGAACGGCGATAAAGCGAATTGCGATGGGGATCAGCCTTACGGAACGAAAATTAGAGGTCCTTATTTGGATAAGCGCACCCCCGTCGGGAGTTATGAACCAAACCCCTGGGGACTTTACGATATGCACGGTAATGTCCAAGAATGGTGTGAGGACTATTTTAATGATTATCCAGCTGAGGACGTCGTAGATCCCATTTGTATGACAGGGTCAAGAAAAGTTGCACGAGGCGGAGATTACTATAATAGCGCTAGTTTATGTAGATCAGCCGCTAGATCGTACTCAATGCCGAATTCCAGTCATAATTCATCAGGATTCCGTCTCGTTATTGTAGAAGCCTCTAAATAACGTAGGCTTTCACGTAAGCTGACGACTGACGGTTTCCGTGTTTCATTCAAGAATTGACGGGAATCTATTAGTAGCTGTTCCAATAGACTTTCTGCCGAAGCAACGCCGATTTCCTTGATCCGATTAACTGGAACGGCGTTGCCTCTTTGTTTGTGTTTCTCCCTTAGACTGTCGCAGAAGTACTAGTCGACAGGAAAGATCGACGTCCGCGCGTTACCGCGATAAGAAAATCGGCACGTTCCCGACTGCCTCTCTTCGCCTGTCCATACGACTAGGCTTTCTCCGAATTGTAAGAACAGTCGTCCGTACGACTGACTGTTATATCGCGCCGGAGAACGAACCAGCGTCGCTCGACGCTGCGTCGTTCTCTGCTCGACGGTACCGATATCGACCTTTGTCGCGTCGAACTTAACGAAATTGGTCGATTTTGCTCGAAACGGCGATTGGCGTTGCGCGACGCTTGGCGGACGTCGGGCGCGTTCATCCGAGCGCGCGTGTTCTCGTCGTCGCGACTTTTATCATTCGTTCTTTTTAACAAAATGCGTCTAGCGGTCTTTTTTTCATTGACGCGCGCGCAACGCGCAACTACAATAAACTAGGCGTTCACACGAGCGCCGTACGACGTAGTTTTCGCGCGAGCCGTTCGCGCGTCGATCCACGCCTTTTTAAGGAATGATATATGAAGAAGACATTGCTAACGCTATTAGTCGCAATTTTAGCGACGACGTTCGGCTATTCGTCGGAGATAACGCCGGAGGGTATGGAGCAGCTCAAGACGGAGTGGCTCTTCCAGTGCGACG
>ONJR01000244.1 GCA_900318195.1 uncultured Planctomycetota bacterium | reverse complement strand
GAGGAAATTGCCGATATTGCCGAAGTGAGTCTTGCGAAGGTCAAGGAAATTGCGCAGGGTAACGAATCTGTTGAAATCTAAGAGACGAGCGCGTTTTTAGTCGGGGTTATAAATGAACGTCGTGAGATCGAACCTTGATTTACTGTAGACGACGTTAAAGAGATATAGAGAAACGCCTAATTGCGTTGTGGAAAGGATGAGAACATCGCGCCAGCGAATTGTCAACGACATGATGTATGTCGTTACGTCGTAGCGCGACGTTGCACCCGCCATAAAATGTCTCGCTTTTCTACTGAAATCGCTGATTCCCCTTATTGCGCCAACACAATTTCATTATCTCGAATAGCGCAAGAAAGAATCTCAATGCGTTGCAGTGGCGCAACGTTTCCCCCGCCACAAAGCGGCGGGGCTCCAATGGAGGTAACCCCGGACTGAACCGGGGCTGCGGCGTGGAAGTGGAAAGCGGGTTATTAATCCAACGCAGATTTTGGTTGGGCTAGCTGAGCAATTCATTTATACGTTCCGAGCTGTTCTGTAGAACAGCCCCGCCCAGAAGGACGGGGCTGCTTCACTGACCTGCGGCGCGTATGCTTACGCTACTTCTTATACAGACGACGATCCCTTTTCCCGCTACGCTAGCGTAACGAGGAATTGCGACGCTAGCACGACGAGTACGAGCGCGACGGGATAGGTCGCGGCGTACGCGGCGGCGACGTCGTCGGTCTTCGCGGTGTTAATGAGCGCGCCGAGCGCGGGCGTCGACGTCATACCGCCGGTGATCGAGCCTAGATTATTGAAGAGGCACAGCTTGACCCCGTAGCGAGCGACTAGGAATCCTAGTATCATCGGAATAAGCTCCATAATAGCGCCGTAGACGAAGAGTATGAAGCCGTACTTCACTACGTACTCGACGAACCCGCCGCCGCCTGGAACGCCGGCGCCGATGAGGAACATAACGAGCCCAAATTCGCGGAACGACTTCAGGAATTCCGCCGAAATGCGCATATTAATCGGTCCCAAATGACCAAAGTGACCAAGCAATAGTCCAACGATCAGCGCGCCGCCTGTATTGCCAAGCGAGAAGGAGGCTCCGCCCGGGAGCGGAATGTAAAATTTGCCAAGCAGAACGCCGAGAATGATCGCGAGCGCAAGAGGTCCGAGCCCAATCGGGTCAAGTTTGAAAATATGCTTCGGTAGCGGACGTTCATGAACGTCGTCGGTCGATTCGTTGATCTTCTTCTGCTCTTCTTCGATATTAGCGCGTAAAAGCTTAGGTACGATCTGGACGAATAATACTACGCCGACAACCCCGAAGGGGTAGCCGACCGCATGTCCGATCGTTACAATATCCTGCAACTCTTCTACCGGCAACGCTTCCTTCGCCGCTGAAAAGCCCGGCGTTGTCGTTAAGGCGCCCGAAAGGATACCGACTGCCATAGGCGCGCCTATATCTGTACACTTAATGATCGCCCAGCAGGTAAGGGACGCAGAGCCAATAATAACCAACGCCAGGAGCGCATACGACGTCGCGTTGCGCCTAAGATTCAAGAAGAATTTCGGACCCGCAATAAAGCCGACGCTCGTTACAAAGCAGAGCAGTCCCAAGTTTTCAACGAGTTTCATCGAGGACTTCAGCGAGCTTTCCGTAACGGTAACAAGCCCAATGCGGTGGAATAACGACGAGTCCGCATAGCCGTAATGTCCGAAGAGCAAAGCGACTAAAAAGACGCCCGCCGTGCCCAAACCGACCCCGCTAACCTGGATTTTGCCAAGCAGGTAGCCTAACACGGCAATCAGGAAGACAAGGAATAGCGGATAGCTAAAAGATCCGACGACGATCTTCTTAAAGTAGGGGTATTTGTTAAGAAACGCCATAAAGGCAGACTTTTTCGGACACGCGCATTTTTCGCCGCCGCAATTGCAGTCTTCGCGTTCCGGATCTTCCTGGCATTCGCATTTTCTGGCGTCCGCTTTCTTAACGACGCAGTTGCACGCTTCGCCGCACTTTTTATCGACGCCGTTGCATTCGCACGCGTTTTCACACACGCACCCTTCGCTACACTGACATTTGACCGCTTCCGCGTTGTCGTTCGCAGGCGCTTCCGCGCTCGGCGCCGATTGATTCTCCTGCGCCGTCGATTCTACCGCCGCCGGATCCACCGTCGGCGCCGTTTGGTCCTGACCGGCTGCGAATAGCGCGCGCGCGGTCATAACTAACGTTAAAATTATCGCGAGATTCGCGATTTTCGTGATACGAGACATTTTAACAGCTTCTCTACCGATAGGACTTGTAAGTCGACGCGTACGCTCGACCTCGTTATACAAAGCGCGGCGCCATGCCGAGCGAGCCATAACAATGACCCAAAGGAGGAAAGGCTCGACCGACGCCGCTTATGATGAGACGAATGAAATAGTTTTCGTTCGCCGTTAGTTCTCTAACTTCGCGAATAGGAACTCGCGATTAAGACGCGCGATATGAGCGATTGTAACGCCCTTAGGACACTCCGCTTCGCACGCTTGGGTATTGGAGCATGCGCCGAAGCCAAGCTCGTCCATCTTCGCGACCATTGCTTGCGCGCGTCGCGCCGCTTCCGCGCGCCCCTGAGGCAATTTAGCGAGCGACGAGACGCGCGCCGCGACGAATAGCATCGCCGAGCCGTTCTTGCACGTTGCGACGCACGCGCCGCAGCCAATGCAGGACGCGGCGTCCATCGACTCGTCCGCGTCTTTCTTCGGGATCGGGATCGTATTGGCGTCCGGCACGACGCCGCCGACGGAGATGAACCCGCCAGCCTGCAGAATCTGGTCGAACGCATTGCGATTAACGACGAGATCCTTAACGACCGGGAACGCGGCGGAACGCCACGGCTCGATCGTAATCGTGTCGCCGTCCTTGAATTTTCGCATATGCAACTGGCAGGTCGTGATTTCGTCGTCCGGACCGTGCGCGCGCCCGTTAATATAGAGCGAGCACATTCCGCAAATGCCTTCGCGGCAGTCGTGGTCGAACGCGACCGGTTCCTTGCCCTCGACGATGAGGTTGTTGTTGAGAATATCGAGCATTTCCAGGAAGGACGTGTCGGGCGAAATTCCGTCGATCTTGTACGTTTCGAACCGCCCCTTCGCCTTCGCGTTCTTCTGCCGCCAAACTTTAAGAGTGAATTTCATCTTTCTAGCGCAATATGTATATCAGTTTGTGTTAGTTTCGTGTGATTCCAACGCGTGCGACATGATTGATAGTCATCAGGTCTTGTAGTTTCGCGTCGATACTTTAATCGTTTCGTAGTTCAACGGCTCTTTGTGTAGCTCGGGCTCCTTGTTTTCACGGTATTCCCATGCGGAGACGTACATATAGTTTTCGTCGTCGCGCTTCGCTTCGCCTTCTTCCGTCTGCATTTCTTCGCGGAAGTGTCCGCCGCACGACTCGTTGCGCGTTAGCGCGTCGAGCGCAATGAGGCGTCCGACTTCGAGATAGTCCGCGAGTCGTAGGGCTTTTTCGAGCTCTTGGTTGAAGTCTTCGTTCACGCCCGGCACGAGCACGTCGGTCCAGAATTCCTTCTTCAGCTCGTCGATCAATCCGATCGCCTTCTTCAGACCTTGCTCGTTGCGCGCCATCCCGCAGTATTCCCACATGATATTGCCGAGCTTCTTGTGCAGGACGTCGACCGGCTGCTTACCCTGGATCTTAAAGATCTTCTTAACGCGCTCTCTAACGCGATCTTCCGACTCCTTGAACGCCGGGTGGTTCACGTCGATCTTGGGCGTTTGAATCTCGTGCGAGAGGTAGTCGCCGATCGTTACGGGCAGAATGTAGTAGCCGTCGGCGAGCCCTTGCATGAGCGCGGACGCGCCTAGTCGGTTGCCGCCGTGATCGCTGAAGTTTGCTTCGCCGATCGCGTAGAGACCCGGAATCGTCGTCATGAGATTGTAGTCGACCCACAGTCCGCCCATGGTGTAGTGGATAGCGGGGTAAATCTGCATAGGCTCTTCATACGGGTTGACGTCGGTGATCTTCTCGTACATCTGGAATAGGTTGCCGTAGCGGTCGGCGATGACCTTTTTGCCGAGTCGCTTAATCGGTTCCGCGAAGTCCAGGAAGACGGCGAGTCCCGTTTCGTTGACGCCGTATCCAGCGTCGCATCGCTCTTTCGCAGCGCGGGATGCGACGTCGCGCGGTACGAGGTTGCCGAACGCAGGGTATCGTCGTTCGAGGTAGTAGTCTCGATCTTCTTCCGGAATCTGCGAGGGCTTGATTTGCTTTTTGCGCAGCTTCTCGACGTCTTCTAGCTTCTTGGGCACCCAGATTTTGCCGTCGTTTCTCAACGACTCTGACATGAGAGTGAGCTTCGATTGCTGTTTGCCGTGTACCGGTATACAGGTCGGGTGTATCTGTACGAAGCATGGGTTGGCGAAGAACGCGCCTTTGTGATAGCATTGCATGATCGCGGACGCGTTGCTGTTCATTGCGTTGGTCGATAGGAAGTACGTGTTGCCGTATCCTCCGGTCGCGAGTACGACGGCGTGCGCGCCGTACCGTTCGATTTCGCCCGTCTCGAGGTTGCGCACGATAATTCCGCGCGCCTTGCCGTCGATAATGACGAGGTCAAGCATTTCGCGTCGATTGTACGATTTAACGGTACCCGCCGCGATTTGGCGATTGAGCGCGGAGTATGCGCCGAGCAGCAGCTGCTGACCGGTTTGACCGCGCGCGTAGAACGTTCTCGAGACTTGCGCGCCGCCGAACGACCGGTTCGCGAGTAGTCCGCCGTATTCGCGCGCGAAGGGCACGCCTAGCGCGACGCATTTGTCGATGATCGCATTGCTGACTTCCGCGAGACGATAGACGTTCGCTTCGCGCGCGCGGAAGTCGCCGCCTTTAATCGTGTCGTAGAAGAGACGATAGACGGAGTCGTTGTCGTTCTGATAATTTTTCGCCGCGTTAATACCGCCCTGCGCCGCGATAGAGTGCGCGCGTCGCGGACTGTCGCTTATGCAGAAGACTTTGACGTTGTAACCTAGTTCGCCGAGCGAGGCGGCCGCCGACGCGCCGCCTAGACCGGTGCCTACCACGATAATATCTAACTTGCGCTTATTCGCTGGACTGACGACCTTGATCTCAGCCTTATGACGCGTCCATTTTTCTGAAAGCGGACCGCTAGGGATTTTTGACTGCAACTTTGTTTCGGTCATTGTATTTCTATGTTCTCAATTGGTTTTCTATGGTAAATTCGACTTACGCGCGCATAGCGTCGTCGCAAGTCGCGCGTCGACTCGCGTTACTTATGCCAGCCCAGCAGGAAGCAGACCGGTATGGAAACGTATCCGATAAAGATAACCGCCGCGTAGATTTTTGCGAACAGTTGCAGACGCGGAAGCCAGTTCGCGTTCGAGAGTCCGATCGACTGGAACGCGCTCCAGAATCCGTGGAGTACGTGGAAATAGATAGCGCAAATCCAGACGATGTAGATAACGCAGTAGTACCACTTGCTGAAAAGATTGACGACGAGCTCGTACGCGTTCGCTTCTTCACGCCCGAGAAAGCCTTGCAGTTGCATTTTCGCCCAGAAGTGGCAGAAGTGCATTAGAAGAAATCCAATCACGATAACGCCGAGCACGAACATATTCTTCGAGGCCCACGAGACGCCTTTCGTTGTCGTCGGCACGGCGTAGCTCATTGCGCGTGGGCGCGCCGCCCAGTTCTTGAACTCGAAGTAGCTTGCGAAAAGTATGTGGATGATGAACCCTAGCGCCAAAACAGGAACCATGACCTTAACGAGCGGGTTCGTGTCCATAAAGGAACAGACGTTCTCGTAATGATCCGGTCCGATGAGCGCGGTTAGATTGAGTAGGAGATGTAAGGCGAGGAAAATCAGCAGAAACAAGCCGCTAAGGCTTATTATGAGCTTCTTACCAATCGATGAAAATAACAGGGACGTCATTATAGCCTTGGTTGTGTAAGGTTAGAGGTGAACCCCGGAAGGAGTCGCGCCGAGACGCAGTTCGTCGCGCGACGGCGCGAGTCGCGAAACCTCCGAGGTCGGAAGTTACAAACTAGCGAGGTTTCGCCATTTTTCTAGGATCGAGCGCTTCGTCGAGTTCCTCTTGGCTGAGGATGTTCTTTTCGACACATAGCTGACGAACCGTCTTACCCGTCTTGAACGCTTCTTTCGCGATCGCCGCCGCCTTCTCGTATCCGATGTAAGGATTGAGACCGGTCGCCATAGCCATACTTCGCTCGATAGCGCCGTTGCAGTTCTCAACGTTCGCCTTCATCGTCTTGACGGCCTTTTCCGTAAAGACGTCGACGGCGCCGACGAGTAGTCTTATCGACTCGATCGTCGTGTCCGCCATGACCGGCATCATGATATTGAGCTGGAACTGTCCTCCGGTAACGGCGGCGGTCGTCATTGTCATATCGTTTCCTACGACGCGCGCGGCGACCTGCATGAGGCTTTCGCAGAGAACCGGATTGACCTTTCCTGGCATGATGGAACTTCCAGGCTGTAGATCGGCGAGAATGACTTCGTAGTATCCGCATCGCGGTCCGCACGAGAGTAGTCGGATGTTATTGCCGACGTTCATGAGAATGGTCGCGACCGACTTGAGCAAGGAGTGGGCGTTGACGAGTCCGTCGCGTTGCGCGTTCGCTTCGAAGTGATCTTTCGCTTCTACAAACGGGACGCCGGTCTCTTCGGCGAGTTCCTTAGCGACGTTCTTACCGAACTCTGGATGCGTGTTGAGTCCGCTTCCGACGGCGGTGCCGCCGGCTGGTAATTCTAGCACGGATTTGAGGGCGTTTTCCGCGTATTCTCGCGCCATTTCGATCTGTCGCGCGAAGCTGCCGAACTCTTGACCTAGCGTCATAGGAGTCGCGTCGGCGAGGTGAGTTCGTCCGATCTTGAGAACGTCTTGCCACTCTTGCGCCTTAGCGGCGAGCGCGTCGTGCAACGCGTTGAGGGACGGAATCAGTTTCTTTTGCAGTAGTTGTCCAACGGCGACGTGTATCGCGGTCGGGAACATATCGTTCGTGCTCTGTCCGAGATTGACGTGATCGTTCGGATGAACGCGTTTGTTTTGGTCGAATCGGTCGCCGCCTAGGATTTCGATCGCGCGATTGGAGACGACTTCGTTCGTATTCATATTGCTGGAGGTTCCGCTACCCGTCTGATAGACGTCGATCGGGAATTCCGAGTCGAATTTCCCTTCGGCGACTTCTGTCGCGGCGGCGATGATCGCGTCGACTTCTTCTTTCGTGAGCGGCTTGGCGATCTTTTCGAACTTACCTAGTTTGAAGTTGACGGATGCGGCGACCTTCTTAACGAGCCCCAGCGCATGGATCAAGTCGGCGGCGATTGGCTTGCCGGAAACCGGAAAGTTATTGACCGCTCTTTGCGTTTGAGAGCTATAATACGCGTCGTGCGGTAGCGCGACCTCGCCCATTGTGTCGTGTTCAACACGCATTTCGACCATTTCGACCTCGCATTTTCTACGGTGTTATAGCGCGCATTGCGACGCGATTCGTCGCTTCGCGCGCGAGTTTTTGTTCTGAACGACGCCTTTTCGCGTCGCGCGCCCAGCTCGCAGGGAGCCGCGCGTTTTAAATCGATACTTTTTTATCGATTCTATCATTGTAATTCCAGTTAGAAACTTGTCAAGTAAGACTAGGGCGTTCTGGTAAGATAATGAACAATTTTTTCCTCGCTTTACGCTTGACTTTATCGGTTGTGCGCGCATTCTCACGTCGTAGCGCAGTAAATTCGTAAACGCAACGAACGGGAAGATTCGCGCGCATGGCGATCCTTCCCGTTCGTAGAACTCTCGCGTTCGTTGTTAGCAAGTAGCGACCGAACGACCCGTTCGCTCCTTACGTTTTACACTTGCGACCGCGTCGCGCTTGGAAGAAATCGACGAGCGTCTGCGCACAGGACTCTTGCAGCACGCCCACGGCGACTTCCACGCGCCAATTTAGTCGCGCGTCTTCTAGCGTGCGGTAAAGCGACCGCACCGCGCCCCCTTTGGGATCAAGGGTTCCGATTACGACTCGATTGACTCGCGCCTGTAAAATCGCGCCCGCGCACATTAGGCAAGGTTCAAGCGTAACGAATAGCTCGGCGTCCTCGACGCGCCACGACGGGTAGAAGATCGCGGCGTCGCGTAGCGCAAGCGTTTCCGCGTGCGCGGTTGGATCGCACAGCTGTTCGCGACGATTATGATTTCGCGCGATAATGCGGTTTTGACAGACGACGACCGCGCCGATTGGCGTCTCGCATTCTTCCGCCGCGAGCGCCGCTTCGCGCAACGCCTGCGTCATGAAGAATTCGTCGCGCGCTCCGACGCTTGGCGTCCACGTTTCACAAGGCGCGTCGAATGGAAAACGCTCCCTGCTACGCACGTACTCGTCGAATTCCGTCATCGTGAACTTTGCGTCTTTAATTGGCGGCGTTGTAAGATCCGACGTTCGTTACGGGCGGCGCCGGAGCGTTTGACGCGTCAAAGCCCGTTCCGGTCGAGTAGCTCGGAGCGGAGGAGAGTTGCGCTCCCGCCGCGTCGTAGTATTCTACGTTGCCGCCGCCGCACGATTCGCAGTCTCCCGTCGCGTTGGAACCGCGATTCATGCCGCCGAGTACCGAGCCACAGCGATAAAGTTCGCCCATGCATTGATCGCCCCGTTCTGGAATAAAAGTCGGTTGGCAGTGGTCGTAGGGCGCCATGCAAGAGCGGCACCCGACAAATCCGATGGCAAACGCCATAATAATACCCATTACGATCATACGCGTCATGCTAGAGCTCCTTTATTTGAGGTCGTTCTGTTACTAACTATGCGAACAAGCGAGTAGTGTGAATGCTAGCGCGACGATCAAGAGTCGCGCTATTACTCTTTTCGACCATACAATCGGAATGATTAGTAAAATCGGCAGAAAATTCCCTTTCTTCCTTTTTTCTTTTATCTTCAGCGCTTCTGACGTATCGACGTAATTAATCGGGACAGGGAAGGATTATGCGGATTCAAGCGAGCGCGCGGACGTTTCGATAGGTTTTTTCACAAGTTTCGGAAAATATCTCGTGGAAGGTCAAAAAAATCTTGACCTCAAGGGCGCTATCTGGTTACAATATGAGATAAGAGTCGAGGATTGTCGTTAGACGTTCTCACGAGAACCGGACGAAGTCGCGCCTTGCGCGCGGCGAGTGACAGTAGGATAGTACGGCGCTTGCGTATTTTGTCGACGCGCGGTAGAGCGCGCCGGTCTACGCAATGGCAACGGGACGAGTAATTATGGCTAAAAATGAAACCGTATGGGGAATCGACGTAGGCAATACGTCGCTGAAGGCGCTGCGTTGTCGTAAGGGCGCGGAGCCCGGCACGATCGAGGTCTTGCAGTTCGACTATATCGAGCACTGTAAGATTCTGACGCAGCCCGGCGCAGACGCGAACGAGATTCTCGCGGAGACGTTGGAGAAATTTCTTTCTCGGAACGACGTGAAAGGTCAGAAGATAGCGATATCCGTATCCGGTCAGAACGCGCTGTGGCGATTCCAGCCGTTGCCTCCGATCGATCCTAAGAAGGTCGCGGATCTTATTAAATACGAAGTGAAGCAGTGGCTGCCTTTCGATCTGCAAGACGTGATCTGGGATTATCGTCAGGTCGGCGGTACGATCGAAGGCGGAATTGCGCTCGATTTGCACATTTTTATGTACGCAATGAAGCGCGAGGTCGCGAAGCGGACGGTCGATCGTTACGCAGCGTCTGGAATTGAGGTCGACTGCCTGCAAGGCGCTCAGGTCGCGCTCTATAACACGTTCGCGCGCGAGCTTTATAATTACGACGAGCTGTCCGAGCAGGACATGAACGAGCTGGTCGACTACGACGTTATCTTAAACGTCGGCACCGACGCTTCTGAGATCGTTATAACGAATGGAATCGGCGTCTGGCTGCGCAATATTCCTGTCGGCGGCAATATGTTCACGAAGGCGCTCACGAAGTCGCTGAAGCTGACTTTCTCGAACGCGGAAAATATCAAGCGCAACGCGAGCGCGGCAGAAGACCCGAAGGCGGTTATTCTCGCTATGAAACCGATCTTCAGCGATATGCTTGCCGAAGTCGACCGTTCCATTAAATACTATTGCGGCGTCAATAAGCGCGCACGCATTCGCCGAATTTATGCGATGGGCAACGCGATGAAACTTCCCGGACTTCGCCAGTTTCTCGCGAAGAGCCTCGGTTACGACGTCGTCACGCCGTCCGCGTTCCCTCATATGCGCGGCGAAGAGACGCTCTCTAATAGTCTTTTTACCGATAATTTTTCATCCTTTGGCGTCGCGTACGGTCTCGCGCTTCAGTTATTGGGCGAAGCGCCGTTGAATATCAATCTCATGCCGCGCGATATCGTCAAGGATCGCTTGATCGAATCGAAAAAGCCTTGGGCGCTCGCGGCGGCGGCGATTATTGGTCTAGGTCTCGGGATTCAGTATTTTGCGACGACCTCGACGTATAAAGTCGTGCAAAATCCGGCGCTCGAGTCCGCGCAGAAGACGGCGGAAGGCGTCGCCGATAAATCGGCGAAACTGAAGAGCCAGGCGACGGCGGCGGTAACCGAGTTCAAGAAATTCGACGATATTGGTCGCCATCTTACAAGCGGGGTCGAAGGTCGTATCACCTGGATGGAGTTGCTCAAAGCGATTAACTCGGTCATTCCAGCCGAAGCGCCGAACGACGCGATTCTCTCCGAGGGTATAACGGGCGCGAAGAAAGCCGCGATTAAGAAGCAGAATCGAATCTACGTTAATAATATTGAAGTTCAAGACGTCGAAGACCTCGGCGAATGGTTCGAACTGGTTCGACGTTGGTATTACATCGACGACCTTGAAGCTCAGGCGTTCGCGATCGACGCGAACGGTAATGCGATCGAGCCGCCTCCGGTCGAGGAAAGCGCGGCGTCCGAGACCGCTAATTCCGAGTCGAGCGCGGACGGAGCGGAGTCGAGCGAGCCGTCAGCAGGCGAGACGACCGACGCGTCCGCGAGTTCGGCGTCCTCCGCCTCTTCCTCTACGGAACCGAAGGAATACACACCTCCTTACACGCTCGAAGAAATGTTTCCGTTCGTCCCGGCGTCTGATACCAAAGGCGGCTCCGGGTCGTCGAGCTCAAGTTCGAGTTCTAGCTCGTCTTCCTCGTCGAAATCCTCGACGAGCAGTAGTTCGTCGAGCGGTAGTTCGTCTTCCAGTTCCAGTTCCAGTTCGTCCGACTCGGGGGACGCGTCCTTAGAGACGAAAGCGCTCAACGAGATTACGCTCGCCAAAGACGCGCGCCTGGAACTCATCCCTGGTCCGTCTGGTCCCGGACGCATTGTTCAACTCACCGGGTACCACTATCACAACCCCGATAATAAAGACGACCCTGCGCGTGGCGCCGAGTATCTTCGTCGCACGATTCTCTATAACCTCAAGCACGGCTCCATTGAGCTGCCGATCAGTCTCGAGCGCCAGCGCGCCGGCGAGACCGGGACGGAGGAAGTTAAACTCTCCGAGATGGGAATCTATTACCCCGTCCACGTCGATCCAGGCGCAATAGACGACGAATTCCGACTGCTCGACCCCAAGGCGGCGGCGGAGGCGCGTAAAGATCTCATGGAGAAGATGATCAAGCGTCAAGGCGGTAGTTCGCGCAATCAGTCTGGCGGTATGGCCGGCGGCATGGGCGGCTCGATGGGCGGCGGTATGGGCGGCTCAGGCTCGGGCTCCGGCGGTATGGGAACCATGAGCGGCGGCATGGGCTCGGCAATGGGCGGCGGCGATATGATGAATCGAATTGCCGGTCAGCTCAGTAGCGATAAAATTCTGCAGTTGAGCCGTTACGACTTCATTATCCAATTCGTTTGGATGGAAACGCCTCCTAGCGATCGCGACGCGCGTAAACTCGCGAAGTTGCAGGCTGAAGCGGAAGCCGCCGGCGAAACGACTGACGCCGACGCGTCGGAAAGCGCCGAGGATAGCGCCGAAGCGGAAACGGTCGACGCCAATCCTGACGCCGCGACCTCGACCGACGCCGAAGCGACCGACTCCGCTAATTCTGACAACTCGTCGGAACCTAATGTTGACGAGGACGCGACAAACGCCGAAGCGACTACCGAAGACGCCAACGCGGAAACTAACGAAACGAACGAATAACTGACGGCGCTCGTCGCGCCCTAATTACGATAATAGTTCCACTCGCGCGCCGCCAACGACGCGCGACCTTCGATTGCAAGAGCCGCCGCTCCTCGCCGCTATTAGCTCGGCGAGCGAGCGCGACACGCCCGTGATCTTGGGCGCCGCGCGCTACGCCGAACGGCGATCGCGCTCATCGCCGCCGGAATTTTATAGGTGAACTGATATGGCAAAAGAAAAAGGTGGTTTCAACCCTGCGGTCCTGAAAAAACATTATTTCTGGATTGTTCTCCCACTTTTGGTTATACTAGCGTTCGTCTTTTCGTTTATCGCGCGTGGAGCGATTAAGAAGGCGTACGAAGAAAAGACAACGGCAATCCAGTCGGCCAAAGAGGGCGCCGATTCCGTTGCGAGCGATAAGAAGCATCCTAACGACGCGACGATTAAGGCGATCAAAAGTGAAACCTCCGTGCTCGCCGACAACGTGTACGGCGCCTGGGAACTTATGTACAACGATCAGAAGATTCGTAATCGTTGGCCGCGCCAGCTCTCGTCTGAATTCCTCGATCTTGTCGAGAATAAGCTGAAGTTCAAGGATCCTATTGGGGTTGGCAAGCCGTACCTGCTGGAAGACTACGGCTACTTTATTGGTCGACATCTTCCCGACTTGATTAAGGAGATGAATCGTCGCCGTTGCCAGGTGATGGATTATAAACTGCTGAAGAAGGCTGAGCTCAATAGTCTGCAACTGAACTATGACGAACGTTTCTGGCCGATCTACGTCGATAAAGACGCCGACGGCAACGAATTTCTCTATATTGGTATCCATAGCAATATCGAGGACGAGGAGTCGCCGCTTGCGGACGCGTACCTCTATAATCGTGAAAGCGATATTGTCTCGAAGTTTGAAAGCAAAGAACAGTACGACGCCATTCTGAAGAAAGCAAAGCACGAGCATTACTATCTCGACGTCGATCCTTGGATTCTTATGCCGAAAGACAACATAATCTACGGCGTTGCCGCGAACGACCTCCAGGGTATTGTCCAGGCGATATCTTCTGCGGGGACCGAGGGCGGCGCGGCTGGCGGCGGAGGCGGCGCAATGATGGGCGGCGGTAGCTCCGGTATGATGGGTAGCGGCATGAGCGGCTCCGGCGGTATGGGCGGTTCCGGCGGCGCGCGCGGCTCAATGGGCGGCGACTCGATGAGCGGCGGTATGGGCGGCGGACTCGCCGGACTAGGTATCGGCGCCGTGCCGGGCGACGGCTACGATCCTGCGGCGGAACAGGTTGTCGGCACGTCCCTTGAAGAACTCGGTGGCGGCGGTCTCGGCGCTGGCGGCGGTATGGGTAGCGGTCGAGCCGGCGGCGGTATGGGTAGCGGTATGACCGGCGGCGGTATGGGCGGCGCGCGCACCTCAATGGCAGGCGGCGGTATGGGCGGCGCTCGTACGTCAATGGCAGGCGGCGCTAGTATGAGCGGCGGTCGCGGCGGTATGGGCGGCGATTCGATGGGCGGCGCGTCCGCAGAAGATCCGAGCTGGTCGCAAAAGATCTTTCCCGGTTTGCCGAGTTATAAAGAGCGTCGTCGCATTGTCGGCAACGTCGACTGGCCTGATCCTGAAGTCTATACTCTTCCGACCTGGGAGCAGACGGCGGCGCATCCCGAATCGATTGAAGTCTGGTACGCACAAGAGACGCTCTGGGTCTATGAGGCTCTCATTCGCGTAATCGCCGATACGAATAAAGATTATCCCGACAATATTTCCAAGGCGCCGATTAAATGTGTCGAGCAGATGCTCATCGGACAGAACGCCGCCGTCGAATGGCTAACGCTTTCGCAGACGATCGGCGACCTTACCGGTAAGAGCGCCGCCGGTAACGCTGGAATGGGAACCGATAGTATGTCCTCCGGTATGATGGGTTCTTCCTCCGCTGGAATGATGGGCGGCAGCGGCGAAGGAATGTTCTCGCTTTCTGGCAACGCCGAAGAGCAAGCGATGACGAAGATCCTCACCGGTCGCTATATCGGCGAAGACAACACGCCCCTGAAAGCCGAGGATAAACCTCCGTATTCCGAATTCAATATGATGCCGGTCTGTCTCAAGCTCGCGATCGATCAACGACATATTCCCGACCTGCTCGTGAGTTGCGCTAATAGCGCGATGCCGATCGACGTTAAGCACGTTCGCGTCAGTCCCGATAATAACGTGCCTTTCGTTATGCCGATTCCGCTTGAAAATATGACCGCTGAAGGCGGCGCCGGCGGCGCCTCCGCTATGATGGGCGGCGGCATGATGGGCGGCGGTATGATGGGCGGCTCGATGAGCGGCTCGGGCAGTATGGGCGGCGATTCCGCCGCCGGCGGTCGCGGCGGTCGCGGCGCCGCTAACGGTATGGGCGGCGCGGCTGGCGATATGGGCGGCATGGGCGGCATTGAAATTGGTCGTTCCGAGCTCAGCCAGACAGAATATGGCGTCGATACGATTCGAGTCGAGCTCTACGGCGTCATCAATATCTTCAATAAGCCGAATAAAGAAGCCTTTGCAACAGGCGCGTCGGCGGAAGAAGCAGACGCGGAAGCGGAAGCGGCGCTCAACGGCGAAACGAAGAGCGAAGGTGAAACGACCAACGAATCCGGAGCGACTGACGCCACTGTAACGGAGAACGCAACGGACTCCGGCGCCGCGACGACGAGCTCTGAGCCGACCGCAGCCGAGCCTGCGCCTGAACCTGCCGCAACCGATGCGAATGCAACCGACGCGGCTCCGACTAACTAAAGATTCGCGCCCGCGTTGTCGCGAACAGTCGGACGTCGACGCGTTCGCGGCAATCGAGCCGGTTACTTTCCGATAATACCAATTACGATCCTACGATCATAAGAGATAACAGGGGACGCCATGTGCGCGAAATCCAGAGAAGATAAAGAAGCGAAAGCGGCGGCGAAAGCGGCTGCTAAGGAAGAAAAGGCGAGAGCGAAAGCTGAAAAAGCCGCAATGAAGGCGAAGCCTAAGAAGAAGAACAACGCGCCGCCAAGCGAGTACGGTCCGTTCTTGATGTACGGACAGTATATGGTTATAGCGCTTGCGGTCGTCGTCTTCGGCGCGCTCGTCGCGCTTGGCGGCGGTCTGCAGAAGTTTACGCTCACGCCGGAACAGATCAACTCGTCTTCGCAATCGGCGGAAGAGAATATTAAGAATAGTAAGGTAACGCCGAAGGAGTACGACGAAGCGGTCGTAGTTTATCCTTACGACGCGTACGCCGAACTCATTAAGACGTCGGTTAAAGTCAACGCCTACGAGACGCCCGTGCGCTGGGAGCAGTCGCTCTTTCCCGATAAGAACAAGCGTCCCGACGTTAAGCCGCTACCCCTTGAGAATCTTCGCGCTCAAGCCTGTATTGGCGCCATTATGTACAACGACGTTTCCGCGAGCGCTAACGCCGCTGGCGGCGGCATGGGCGGCGCGATGGGCGGCGGCATGGGCGGCGGCATGGGCGGCGCGATGGGCGGCGGCGGTATGGGTATGGGCGCGAGCGGCGAGCTGAAAGGTCGCCAGTGGATTACCATAACCGGTTCGATTCCGATTCGCAAGCAGCAGTCGATTTATAGCGACCTTTTCAGCGACGCGCAGTATATGGACGACGCGCGCGACCAGCCGCGCTATATCTTTTACGAGTTGCAACGCGGAACCGTTGGCGCGGGCGGCGCCGTCGATTGGAAGAAGGTCGACGTGATTCGCGCGATTAAGAAAGAGAATAATCTCTGGGCTGGCGCCGGTACGGACCAAGTAGGATACAATTACCAAGCGCCGATCGTCGCGAACTTCCCGCCGATGGCTATGAGTTGCCCGCCAATGGCGAATAAGCCGTTCGGCGAAGAGGTTGCGAACCTTCCGAATATCCCGCTGAACTCGACGGAGCAGATCGCGGTTCAAGCGGACGATATGAAGGAATGGAATAAACTGCAAGAGGAAATGCAGCAGATGGACGAGACGACGTTGCTCGATCGCGATCCGTTTGCAGACGCTCGCGGCGGTATGGGCGGCGCGTTCATGGGCGCCGGTATGATGGGCGGTATGGACTCGATGGGCGGCGGCGCGTCCAGCGGCGGTATGAGCGGTATGGGCGGAAGCGGGTCGATGAACGGCGGCGACAATAACTCCTGGCTCGTTAATCAGAACGCAATTACTCGTTCCAGAATGAAGGTGCAACAGTCCCTGTCAGTCGATTACTACCTTTTCCGCTACTTCGATTTTGAAGTCGAGCCCGAGAAGACCTATGTCTATCGCGTTAAACTCATCCTTGCGAATCCGAACTACGGCGTCAAGGAAGAGTTCGTCGAGAATCCCGACACGGTCGAGACGAAGTTCGTAGAATCAGAGTTCAGCGTTCCGTCGAACCCGGTTGCGCTTGGCGCGGACGCGCGCGTCTTTGCACAAGAGGTTGTCGCGCCGACCAAACCGGGACTTGAACCGCGCATTATGATGGCGTCGGTGTATTTCGACGCCGATTCCGCGTCCGAGTCCCTTGTCCAGAATCAACAGCTCAAACGCGGGGCCGTTGCGAACTTCATGAACCAGTCGCATAATCCTGTCAACGTCCAGGGCGGTATGTCTTCCGATATGATGAGCGAAATGTACTACGGCGGCGGGGCTAAGAAGGGCAAGGGCGGCAAGGGTAAAAAGTCGACGGTCAATCATATCTCCGATATTACCATAGTCGACGCTCTAGGCGGCGTTAAACTGTCCGAAGGCGAACTCACTTCGCCCGCCAAGGTCATGATTCTTGAGCCCAATGGATTACTGCAAGTGCGCGAAATAAAAGAGGACGGGCGCGAACTTAGTCGGTACGACGGATCAAACGACGCCATGATGGGCGGCGGAATGATGGGCGGCGGACTAATGTAAATCTGCTTCCCGTTTGGGGATGAAATTCAGGACGCCCCGGCGACCTACGAGGTTGCCGGGGCGTCTTGTCTCGCGATAGGAAGCGGATTACTCTCCGCTACTTTTTGTGGTTCCATCCGATTTTGTGTGATCCTACGAGGGTCGACTTGCCGCATTGTTCTCGAGCGTCCCCCGCGACTACTCCGCAGACTTCAAATTGTCGCTTCGCATGAATGGAGAGCTTTCTTTATATCGCGGAACCATAGATATTACCCTTGCGCCACGCTCATAGCATAGAGCCGACATAATTTGCGACGTCGTCTACGGAAGAGGCTTTCCCAATTGCGTAGTTCAAAATTGCGTTGAGCTGTGTAATGTCGCGTACTTTTTTGATTTGTCCCATCAAATAGGGGGATTGGGTCTTGAAACGATTGGCGACGACGTTGTCGATCGCGGTGCGCAATCCTTCCACCCCTTTTTCTATTCCATCTTTCTCGCCCCTTGCGTACTCTTCTTCTCTAATTCTTGTTTCTTCCCCCGCCCAAATTTCCCTTCCGATTTCATTCCATAGCGAATTCATAACATCCCCCTTGTCCTGATTAGCCGATTCTAATAGAGCGTTGACCTTCGTCGGATCGAACGCAATCTTTGCGTTGAGCGCGCTTCGTATGAAATAACACGCCATGGCGATGAAGAGATTCTTTTCACGCTGTTCCCAAGGTTCAACGTCCCTTAGGGGCGCCATAACGAAAGTCTCCGCACCCTCGAGCCGACCAAGACTCGCTAACGCCATGAGATTGTACGCGACCAGTAAAAATGGCGACGCGTCGAACTCGCCGTCTTGACACATGCGCGTCATATTTAAAAAGTATGGTCGAAATGAAACGAGAAACTGTTCCGTCTCACTCGGAAGACGGTAGTAGTCGCTCCAATTCAAACTCGTAAGTTTGACGTCTTCGCCCGTGTAGATCACAACCGGTATCGGCTGCAAAATCTGCGCGGCGCTCTGATCCGAATTGCGTTCCTTTATTAGTTCCTAACAGAAGAGCGCGACGTACCCCAACGTTTGCGCGAGCGTCGCGGCGTTCATCTGCGGCGAACTCTGAGCCTTGTGTTCCAAGATGATCGCTAACGGCGCTATTCCGCTCCCGTCCCGCAATGGCGCCGTATAGATCAAGTCTACTGAACGCTTCTGCAAAACCGGTGTGAAAAACTCCTTCGATAGAATCCTCAGCCCTGAGAAATCCAATCGCTCTGAAAGCTCCGGAAACCACCTCCGAAGACTCTCGATCGCAATCTCCCTGTCCTTCTGGAAATAATGGAAAAAGGAATCGTGCAACGAGCCGTATATCTTAATATCGCGAAAGAGCGTTTTGCCTGGCGATAATTCAAGCCCTTCGTATGCGTCGTTGCGATCGTCCTCTCGACCTTGCGAACCAGTTTCGGACTCCTCTAGGTCAGCGCTCATCGTTTCTCCTCTTTTTCTTACGCATTCAGCCAGCGCGCCATTTCGCGCTGTCCCGACTTTATTGTATATCGTTAGAGTAAAGACGTCAAATTCAATCGCCCAAAATGTCAGAGTAATTTCCAGTCGCGACGCGCGCGACGGCGTGTTCGTACGACCTTGTGCATTGTGCTTCGCGTCGCTAAAAGAGATCCGCTAAGTAGTCGACGCCTTTTGCGTACAGGGTCGGGGAGAAGCAGAGAACGCGATTCATATACGGCGTCGAGCCAGGTTCATTCGGTCGACGATTATAATGCCACCTGCGAGAATCGGGTAGGTGATTGCGATCGCCCGGCCACGGTGTGAACGGACTGTAGCCTAGAATCTCCGCTAGCTTGGAGGAATCAAGGGAGCAGTTGCGAACGCGCGGCGGCACAGGACACGATTCTTCTATTCGCATACCGTACAGTAACTCGGGAGCGAACCCGCCTGTTCGATTAATGATCTGCGCCATCTGATAGAGCGAGACCTGACGCGCGCCGCCGCAATTGACGACGCCGGAAAAATCGTTGCATAAAAATTCGCGAAAGACGCGCGCCATTTCGTCAACGTACGTCGGCGTCCGAACCTCGTTGTAATAAAGCGTCGCTGGACGATTCGGACGAAACCGCGCCGCGATCCAGTCGATCGCGCCCGCGTGCCAATTATAACTTATTCCCATTGGCATGGAAATGCGCAAGGTCGCGGCGTAAGGATCGAGTTCGGCAACCGCGCGCTCGCCTGCAACCATCGACTCGCCATAGACGTTTGCGGGACACGTCGGCTCGCCGTCTTTATACGCGCCTCGCGGACGACCCTTAAAGACCATATCGACTGATAAATGTACGAGACGAATCGAACGTTCGCGCGAGTATCGCGCAAGATTACGCACGATTTCGACGTTTAAATCCCACGCGATTCGCCTGTCAAGCTGGCACGCCTTCAGCGCGCAGTTACCGGCGCAGTCCAAAATAGCTCGGACCCCAGCTCGATCAAAGAGCCCCGACATGGCTTCATAATCGCGAAGGTTCGAATAAATCAGATTCGGCGCTGGAAAGTCGACGTCGGTCTCCTGAACCACCCCGAATACTTTCTCGGGAAAACGCGACTGAAAATAAGCGAGCGTTCCATAGCCCGCTACGCCCGTTACGCCTGTTATAACTAATGGAAGCGGCGGAACGGGAAGCGCGCGATAGGGCGAGTCGATTTGACGACGGCATTCGTTCAAGACGAGTTGGTAATTGGCTGGGTTCTTTGACATGACGCATTCAGTATATTGGTCGGCGCTCGTTCGCGTAGTCGACGCCGCGAACGACTCGCTCCATTGTAATCTCGACTGGCAATTCACCAAGCCCCCATGCGGAATCGATTCCTTTTTATTAGCGCTTTCATTCTACTTGGCGCGTTATTTTCTCTGTATTTGGTAAAAAAATGGGAAAAGCCTTGACGCCGCGCGCTCTTTCAAGGTATGATATAGTAGATAGATTAGAGTTTCGGCGCTCGCGTCTTGGCGCGTCGCCGCGTAGCGCACACTCGCGCGCGAACTCTTGACGTACTAATTCCCGGGACTCCCTCAGTCGGTTTGGAGAAGCAATGAGAAGATCATCCTCGCAATCAGAGTCGCGTAAGTTTCCACGCGCGCTCCTACGGCGCGTCTGTATGCTATTAGGCGCGTGCAGCCTTGTTGTCAGTCTATGCGCGTTTGGCCAGGAGTACAAGGAGGCGCAGGTCGACGAGACGCTTGCCGGTCAGAAGGACTCCGTTCTTTCTGGCGGGGACGCGAAGGCGGTCAAGGATTTTATGCGCAAGTATTATCTCGCGCGCTGGACGGTTCGCGCGAACGCGCAGAATCTCGTGAAATTCCGTCAGGAGCTTGAAACGGACGCGACTTCGCGAAGCGGTTCCGCGCAACAGACGCTTCTTAAGGAAGCGGTTGACACGCTGAAGAGCTACGCCGGCTCCAAGGACTGCTATCCCGCGTGCCGTTTTAACGCGGCGCTTGCGATCGGTATGCTCAACGAGGTCGCCGGCGATCGTAGCGGCGGCGGCGCGACGCCCTACGCAGGCGCGATTACGACGCTTGCGAGTATGGTAAACTCGACGAAGGAGGTTCCCGACTATGTTCGTCTAGCGGCGCTCATTGGTCTCGTGCGTCACGCGGAGCTCGGTATTAAAGACGAAAAAATGGCGAACAGTGTCAAGTCGCTCTTTGCGAAGATCCTTGATCCCACGTACGCTGAAGAACGCGGAATTCGCGCCGAGGTCTACGAGTGGTTCCAAGAGAAGGCGCTCATGGGTCTCGCCAGCTATAAGAGTCCCGCCGGCGCGAAGGGCGGCTCGGGTACGCTCGAACTCTTTAAGCGTATCCTAGACGACGGCGAACGTTCGTACGATCTCCGTTGCCTCGCGGCGCGCGCGATCGGCGATATGGACTTGGATTCGCTGAATAACTACAACTACCTTGATCTTTCGAAATCGCTCGTTCTTTTAGCGCGCGATTTTTGCGTCGACGAGATGAATTATATCGACGCTGAGCTTGTTCGCGACGTTGTTAAAACGGCGGCGAACCAGGTTGGCGGCGGTATGACCGGCGGCATGGGCGGCGGTAGCGGCGGCATGGGCAGTATGGGCGGTATGGATATGATGGGCGGCGGTATGGGCATGAGCGGCGGTATGGGCGGCGGCATGTCGGGCACGATCCAGAACGCGAAGAGTATGGAAGCGATCGTAGCGCGTATTCAGTACGGCTTCGACAGCATCCAACGCGCAATTAAGGGCGTTAAGAACGGCGGCTCCGGGGTTCAGGCGAAGCTCTCTGATAGCGACGAAGCGCAAAAGGCAATGAAGGAAACGCTCACGAAAGCGCTCGACGAATTCGCTGAAATGAACACGTTTATTAAAGAAGGTCCTTCCTCGAGCGGCGGCATGATGGATATGGGCGGTAGCGGTATGATGAGCGGCATGGGCACAGGCTCAGCGAACGTGAACGTCGACGCGAACTCGCTCAAAGATCATCTGCTTGAAAAGAAGATCAAATTCAATGAGTTGCTCGGCATCGATTCTTATTGACGCCTTTTAACGTGTCGATATTGGCGCGGCGTTGGAATTCTCCGACGACCGCGCTTTTTCATTGCGCGGTTGCGCAAACGATAGACAGTAGAATTGTCATAATCGCTTTAAGCAGCCTCTGTAAGGTATTTTGATTCTTTTTTAAAAGTTAGCGGGAATTATTGTCGCACGTTCGACGTCAAAAGAGGCGTAAATCGGAAGACAAGCGATCGCAACAGTTGCAGGCGCGTGATTTAGCGCTTGAATTTTGCGCACGCTTGGAACGATTAGCGTAATCGTTAAAATGGGAAGAATACGTAATGGAAAGTCGAGTTTTTTCGCACTTTCCTCCCGATCAGGGGCGTCAATTTCCCAGAAGACGGTATAATTTAGCTTAATGCGAATGCGACGCGAGACGCTTAGCGTTCGCGAACGCGCCTCAAATCGTTGAGCGCGCGAGAAACCATAATCTACCACTAGACATAAGGTATTGATTAAATGAAGAAAGAAATCTATGCCGACGGCGTCGGCCAAATCCACTTCGCTGGCAACATGGTCCGCTTTGACTTCGTAACCCTCCAGCCCGCTGGCGACGGCGAAGCTCCGAAGCCGGAACCGTCCGAACGAGTCATCATGCCGCCGCTCGCGTTCCTCTCCATGTTCAACAGCATGCAGCAACTCATCGACAAACTCGTCGAAGCTGGCGTTCTCACGAAGAACACGAAGTAGTTTCGAGTTTAATATAACGTAGCGCGTTTGCGCGCGTCTCATTTGCAATCGAGTTACTCTCGGTTGCGACTGAAAGAATCAGGAAGTCCCGCGTCGTTGGCGCGGGGCTTTTTTGGTATAGACGCTGATCGTACCGAGTCGACCGCCGCCGCGTTCTGTTATTATCGCGAAAATTCATAAGCGCCCCCTTTCCAAAGCGCGTTTATTTGGTATACTGTTAGCCGCTGTAGAATTTCTACGGCATGGTAAGCGATTAACGCGCAGGGGCGCGCGTAGGCGTTGCGCTCTGCGATTTGGTTTATACGCGCGTTGAAGCGCGGCGTTACGGATTAGATACGAGATCACCTTAGATCCAAAGATTAACGGAGATTAACGTGGGAACGAAAAAGACTGGAAAAGGACGACGTAAGCTCGGAAGAAAGAAGCGACGAATGCGATCCAAGATTCGCCATCGAAAAGACTAGACCAACCTTCTGAGTCGACGTTCGTCAGAATCGTCGCGCACGCGTCGATTCCGTCGCGCCCTCGTTCTCTCCGCGCCGCGCTTGCGGCGCGCGCTAAGGTTGCCGAAAAAAAGCTCCCGAGTTTTACTCGGGAGCTTTTTGTTTAACCTGCTTGTTATAATCGCTATCGAGCGGTCGCTCGCTTCGCGCGCGTTTCATACATCTTGTATCCGACGTCGCGCACAGCGGCGATCGTTTCAGGATAGGGACGATCGCATACGTCGACTAGTCCTATTTGGTAATTCTCGCCGTCGAACCGTCCGGTGGTTGCTTCGTCGGCGTATTGGAACCAATGTGTTCCAACGATCCAGGGATTACCGAGCGCGCTTTCAACGTATCGTCGATATGCTTCAGCGCGCGCGTTCTGATCCTCGCATGGCACAAGCCCGGTGTGGAATAGTCCGCGATCAAGCGCGCCGAAATGGAATTCTCCGATAATTACCGGCTTATCCTCTCCTTCGACCGGTTTGAAGTCTCCGATCTCTCTTTTGTAGAAATTATAGCTTACGACGTCGCAGTATTTTTGAGCGGCGGCGCGCGCGAGATCGTTTGTCCAAGCGAATCTGCAGCCAAGATACAATCTTTTCGGCGCGCACTCGCGTACCGCCTGAGCTATTTCAGCGAAGTATCGTTCGCAGATTACTTTGTAGAATTCGTTGCAATCTTGATCGGCGCGCTCGTTACTAGGGGCTTGCAGTGGCTTTTCTAACGCTTCGTTCCATGATTCGAGGTTAATCTTCCACGCGGAGTTGAAGCTGTCGATCGAATCGTATCGTTCTCTTAGCCATTCGACGAACGCTATTTTCACCGCCTGTCCCTTCGGCGAGGCCCATGCGGCGCGCGCAAGCGACCCCTCTTCTCCCCAGCTAATTTCATTATCGATAAAGTACCCTAAGCAGTATGGATCTTCAGCGGTCTCGCCCTTCTGCCGTTCTAGTTCCCTGCGTACGACGATCGCAAATTCAGGATCAAAGGGATCGGCGAATTTCCCCCAGTATCCCGAGCTTCCTTCAATCGCGGGCGCGTTTCCCGAAACCGAGAAGGTCGCGACGTACGGCGTCTTGGCGTTGCGAATATAGCTGAAGTCTGACCAATTTCCGAAGGTGTTCATTCCCCAGCTTCGCAGTCTTCGTCGCGCCAGTTCGCGCGCGCGCTCTTTCCAGTCTTCGCCATATTTTCGATAGAGGTTTGCGGCGCTGAAATTGAAATTCAAGTATTCCCCGCGTCCGACGTAATAGTTGTTCACGCTACTCCTAGAAGTCGAGAGGAACTTGGCGAAGGGCGATTGCGACTGTCGCGAAGTTGGGACTTCGTCGACGAAATAGAATTCTCGATCGGTAACAGGCGTAACGGCGCTCGAATGCCCCACGCAGTCGACTCCGTGCGACCAGAATAGTTTTCCAATCGGGTCGACGAAATACCACGCGCCGTCGACCTTCTCGACGCGAAACGCGCCTGTCGCATCCAGTTGCGGACCGTTTAGCCATCCTCCATATTCGTCGAATTCGACCGGTTGTCGCTCGTCGAGCTCTTGGTTTTCAATCTCAATTTGCGCGCGTAGTTCGTCAAGCGATCGCGTTTTGCCGGGCCAGTCTTTGTGCCGGAATTGTCCGAATTGGTCGATCATGGGAAAGAATTTTTCCGGCGACCAGTTGAGAAACTCATTTTCAGCGAGCGTTTCGCTCGGCGTAGGAATCGCAACGATCTTCTCAAGAATCCAGGAGTCTTGCCGTTGATTTTGCACCTCGAAGGGGCGGATCGCTGTGATTGCGCGCTTGTCGAACGGGATCTTTTGATCCACAGAGTAGTCGTTGGTCTTGATACCGCCCGGCTTGCCGCGCATTGCGAAGAGCTTTTGACGCGTTTCCCAATTGAGATAGTTGGGTAGTTCGACTTTCCATACGGCGCGTTCGCCGGGAGCTAATTTAATCTCGCGCGTAATGATTCCGTCCATGGTCGAAACGTCGCTCTCACGGCAGTCGAGACGGCAGTATAACGTAATCGGCTCGGCGCTCGTCGAGCGAACGGCGAGTTCGAGTCGATCGTAATTTCCCAGATTCCACAAGCCCGTAAAGTGAACGCCAGGCCAATTGTCGTCCAGTCCGTTGCGGAGCGCGATACCGCCGGTCGCGACCGGCGTAACTTCGACGCCCTGCGCGCGAATCGAATCGAGCGCGTTTCGCCCGTCGAAAATAACAAGCTCTTCCTGCCCCATAGCGGCGCTTGAGCATATTGTGAACGCGAGCGCGAGCGCGGCGAGACAACGTGAAAGGTTCATTGCGTGTTCCTTATAGCGGAGTGATAGAAATCGAGTAAGATCGCCGCTACGCGCGGTTACCTAGCGCCGCGGGGCGCCGTCGCCGTAGGAGTTGCGGACGGTCGCGCGTTCGATCTTGTCGGCGGGTTCGTTGCGCGCGCGTCGCTCGCAGGGACGCCGACAGTGTTCCGCGTCGTCGGTTCAGGTTCGCGCGATTGAGTTCTCGACGAATTTGGCGCGGGGTTAGTCGAGCTTGGCGCGGGGTTAGTCGAGCTTGGCGCGGGGTTCGTTTGCGCGCCGCCTCCGTTACGAACGGGCGCGCTGTTCTGACCCGGTCGGGCGTATTGCCGATCGAGTATGTTCGGTTCTACGCGGGTCGGATTGGGCGCGTTTGCCGGCGGTATTGGAATGAAGTCGTCTTCTTTTGAATAGTCGAGGTCGTCTTCTAGAAAGACTTGTTCGTCCTCTTGTGGGAAAACTTGCGCTCCTTTATAGGCTTCTGGAATAGCGGCGATTCTATTTTTAGCGCGCGAGTACCATACGCTTTCAGGATACTGATCGACGATCATATCGAACGCGACGAGCGCTTTATCGTAGTCCTTTGCGCGGAGCGCAATTTCACCCTTTAGGAAGAGCAGGTAGTCGATAATAGCGGCGTCCGGCTTGTGAGCTAGCGCGTCGTTTACGATTCTTTCTGCCGGCACGTCGTTTCTCCGATCGCTTTCAATTTTAGCGAGTCTCCATGCGCCGTGACTCCAGTACGCGCTATCGGGATAATTTTTATATAGTTTCTCAAAAGTCTGAGCGGCTGCGGTAACGTCTCCTCGTTCTAGTTCGTTTGTTCCGAGGTAATAGAGCGCGACGTCGGTATATGGGAAATCCGCGCGTCCTCGCGTGGCGGCGCGTAGGTAATCGACGGCGTCTTCGGCTCTCCCCACGGAATCAGCGAGCGAACCTAGGTAGAAGTTCGCGAGCGCGGCTTCCGGCGAGTTCGGTTCGCGGTCGATGAGATCCTGGCACGTCATTGCGGCTTCCGATCGTTTGTTGAGTTCAAAGAGTACGTTTGCGCGTAGAATAGCGATTCTCGCGGCCTCTGCCGGGCAGTCTGTCCAGAAGGTCTCCGACTTCGTCGTCGCTTGTAGCAGTACGTCGTTTGCGCGGTCGAACTCGAGGTTCTGAAAGTATGCGGTCGCTTTTTTTAGCGCTTCTCGCGCCTCTTGCGGGGTTAGCGGGGCAGCGACTTCGTTCGCAGGCGTCGGCGCTTGCTGTTGTTGCTGCTGTTGCTGATTTGCCGTCGCGTTGGGGTCGACGTATCCGTTTGGATTCGCTGAATTGTTGACGACGTTATTGGTAGGCGTTTGCGCGTTCTGCGCGGCGGTCGGCTGGTTGCCGGCGGGATAGTTTGCCGCTTGATTCTGGTTGGCTTGCGCGGTCGGCTGGTTTCCTTGCGCGGGCTGAGCGTTCTGTTGAGCGTACGCGTTGGGGACGGTCTGATTGTTTTGAGCGTTGGGCGCGTTTGGATTCGCTTGTTGCGCCTGTTGGTTGGCGTTTGCCGGTAGATTCGGGTAGGTTATTCCCTGCTGAGGATTTTGTTGCGCCGTTTGTCCTTGTTGACCTGCTGGCGCGTATCCGCTGTAATTTGGCGAGACGTTTGTTAGCCCGGGGTTTTGAAAATTCTGCGGATCCGTCGGGTTGGCGAACCCTCCGGCGCCCATGGCGTTGCCGTTTTGAGCGTTATAACCCGGCGCGAGCACGCTTAGTCCCTCTTGAACCTGCTTTGCCGCGTTGGGGTTCGAGATGATCTTTTTGCGCCCTTGATCTACTGCGTTCAGAACCATATTGATCGCGGGATCGTTTTGAGATCTCACGTAATCCGCCGTCGCTTGGTATACGAGCTCTTGTCCGTTGTAGTCGGGATCGTTTGTCGGCGTTGCGACGCGGTTGGGGTTATTAGCGTACCTTCCAGCGTATGCGAGAGTGAGAATACCGCACGCTTCGGTAAAATCGAGCGGCGCAAGGTAATTTCTTTGCGTTTTGAAGTAGTTGAATTCTAGCCTTGGCGGGCTATTTGATACGACTTTCGGACCTAACATATTAGTTAGCGAGGAGATAACGGAATCTCTATCGCTCTTAGCGAGCGCGACCATAGCGCGGTATAACGTAATGAGATCCGGCAGCGTCTGCCCATAGGAAGACTGAGCTAGCTGATTGAGCAGCGTTTCGGCTTCCTGTATTCTTCCGAGATTGAGGAGCAGCTTGATCTTGAGCGTCGCCGCTTCGGGCGGTAGAGATTGTGCGACGGACTCAAGTCTTTGCACGACCTGAAGCGCGCTATTGGCGTCGCGTTTAGCGAAGTAGCAGTACGCTTGATACACGTACGCTTCCTGCACGGTGATAGCGGAGGCGGGATCGGCGCCGTAGCGATTAATGTAGTCGTTTAGCAGACTGATAGCTTCGTCGTTGCGCTGTTGCGTTAGCATAATGAGCGCGCGCTGTATCGCGGCTTGTCCAACGATATCGACGGGCGCGCCCCCGGAGTATATTTGCGCAAGCTGTTGATCAGCGGACGCGTACTGTCCTAGTTTTCCAGCGATCATAGCTTTTTCTAGCAAACAGTACCATCGTAGCACGGAATCCTGCTGCGTAATAATGGCGAGCGCGGCGTCGAGATCGGCGACCGCCGTCTGCAAGGAACCGACTTGCGATTCCGAGACGCCGAGGTAGTAGTACGCGTATTTGTCGAAATCGTCGTTTGGATAGTCTGCGAGAAACTGACGCAGTAGCGGAATAGCGGACGCATAGTCTTTTTCGCAATAGTATGACCGCGCGTTGTGGAAGGACGCTTCTCGGTAGTATGATTCCGCCTTACCCTGGTTTATAATGAACTGGAAATGCTGGCGCGCTATGTTGTTGTCGGCGCGATCCTCGCCGTTTTTGCGCATGAGGTAGGAGCATCCGAGGTATAGTTCTGCAACGTTGCGTTGCTGATTCTGAGGATACTGCGTAACGAACTGAGTGAGCGTCTGAATGGCGCCGTCGTAGTCCGCAGACTGGTATTTCCCCTTGCCGGAATCGACGAGTTCGTCTCCAGGCGCGGCGGTCGCGAGCGGTTGCGCGGCGAGCGCGAGCGCAAAGACGAGCGTGAGCGCCGCGCGCGCGACGCTGTGTGTGCGAAGATGGTATTCCATAACGGCGCCTTTCTGTAACGCAACGATCCTTTGCGTAGCGTCGTCGTCGCCGCCTCGCTTGGGATCCGGACATTTTCCATTAGTATAAGCAAAATGCGCGCGTTCGACAACCTTGTTTTCATGAAAGGCTGTCAAAAGTATCGGTCGCTCGCCGCTTTTAGCGAACGTGTAGATCGCGTCAATCGTAACGGCGCGCGTCTTATGAGCGCGAGAAAGAACTTTATTTTTGAAAAATTTCGGGTCTGCAGTTGCGTTAGGGCTACTCGTCGACTACAATCTACTATAATGGGACGCTCGGCGCTGTAGCCGCGTCGTCCAGCATGGCGGCGTCGTAACGACCCCGCGATCATCATGGCAAAGCGCTAATTTAAGGAACGAAATTATGGCTAAAACACCAACTAGCCCTACGACCAATACGGAATGGAGATCAGGGCGTCCCTCGTTTAAGGCGTTCTATCCCGAGATTTTTTTACTCACGCTCATTACGATCGCTTTCATAGCGCTTGGCGCGAAGCTTAGCTGTAACGCGATTAAAAAGGCGAAAACTGGCGACGCGCCCGCAGAAGTTACCACGCTCTCGCTTTTCTGCGCGCCGGTCTACGGGCAGGAGCCCGCGCTGGACGGGACGGAATCGGGGGAAACGGAACTCGTAATCGACGCTGCGCCCGAAGAGTCGACGACGGCGCCCGAGCCTGTCGCGCAGGAAGACGCTGTTGCGACCGAAGCGCCTGCAACGCCTGAACCTGGACCGGCGGCGACCGAAGCGTCTGTGGCGATTGACCCCGAACAGACAGCGCCCGAAGCGCCCGCCGAGTCGAAGTCTCTCGCGCCGAACGCCGAACAGACGACGAGCGCCGACGCGCCCGCCCAGGAGCCGCCCGCCGCAAAGGGTAAGATTCCATGGAATAAGATCCTCTGGATCTGGGTCTGCTGCCTGATTGTTCCGGTCGCGTTGTGGATCTGGCGCGGCGCGAGTTGGATTTGCGCGGTCTATGGGGTGGAGTACGAGTTGCGGGTCGACGAAGAGAATCCTCGCGCGACGACTTTCCTCATTAAGCGCGGCATCTTCAATAAGACGACGGATTCAATGCATATCGGCGCGGTTAAGGACGTCAAGAGTCTTCAGTCGTTCTGGCAGAAGTACTTCAAGGGCGGAGTCGGCACGATCTGGCTTTACACGAGCGATAAGACGGACGACAAGGTTGAAATGAAGAATATGCCGGAGCCTAGCCGTGTTTTTAACGCGTTCGACACGTTGCGCAAGCACTACTGGGCGCGCGGCGGCATGCAGCTTTCCGGGTCTGCCGGCTCCGGCGAACCGCTCGGCGACGACGGCGCTTTCGATCACGATATGGGCGGCGAGCAGATGTAACGCGCGCGTAATGGTGAAAACAACAGATTGGCGTCTCGGCGCCCATGACGACAACCATAGGAACTTTGCAAAATGACCACACGAAACTTCGCGCTCTTGGCGCTCGCAGCGTTTCTCGCGACTTCGTTCGTTTCGTCGCTACGAGCGGACGAAGCGCAATGGACGATTCGGAATAAGGCGCGCGAGACGATTACCGTTGTCGCGCACCGCGGCGCGGGCGACCTTGCGCCCGAGAACTGCCTGTCCTCGCTCGAACTAACCTGGGGAATGGGCGGCATACCCGAGGTCGACGTACGCACGACCAAAGACGGACACATTATGATGTTCCACGACGGCAATTTCCAACGCGTCTGTCCTCATGAATCGGAGGAGATTCGCAAGTCGAGCGTCGAGTCGATGACCTACGACGAAGTGCGCGCGCTCGATATTGGCGCGTATCGCGGCGAGGAGTTTAAGGGCGAGAAGGTGTTGTCGATCGAAGAGATCGTCGAAGCGCTTAAGGTCGACAATCGTCGCGAGGTCGTTATCGACGTTAAGAAGGTCGATTTCCAAGCGCTCGCCGACGCCGTCGCGCCCGTACGATTCCAAGTTACGCTAACCTCCGGAAACGAGGACGATCTCGCACGCTGGGCTGATATTAACCCCGAATGGTACGACGCTACGCTATGGATGGGACTCGGCAAGTATACCGACGAGGACGTCGAGAAGCGTTTTGAAACCTTGCGCGCTAAGAACTTCAAGGGTATCAAACGGCTACAGATTCATATCGCGAAAGACGAGAACGGCGCGTTGCGTCCGTCTCCCGAGTGCATTCGCGCGCGCGCCGAGGAATGTCGCGCGCGTGGAATCGAGTTCCAAACGATGCCGTGGCGTACAAAGGAATGCCCTCACGCGGAGACGGATATCGATTTCTATAAGACGCTCATTGAACTTGGCTCGATGGGGTTCGGTACCGATCGACCCGACTGCGCGTACCAAGCGATCGACGAATTCTACGCCGAGTCGCCGGAAGATTGGAACGTGCGCGACAATATTGCGTTTAAAGAGATGATCGTACAGGGACATCGCGGAATGGGTAACGAGCGCCCCGAAGGGACGCTTGAAACGTTCCGGGAAGCGTGGGAAAAGGGCTTGGTTCCAGAAGCCGATATTCGCATGACGAGCGACGGAATCATTATGTCGTTCCATGACAATAACTTCCAGCGCATCATTCCTGACGCGCCAGAAGAGATTCGGAAATTGGGCGTTAAAGATTTCTCGTACGACGAGTGCCGCAAGCTCGACGTCGGCGCGTATAAGGGCGAGGAGTACAAGGGTCAGCAGATGGCGGATCTTGGCGAAATGATCGCCGCGCTTAAAGAGGATCCGCAACGACTGATCTTCTTCGATATTAAGAAAGTCGATTTCCAGATTCTTGCGGACGCGACGCGCGAGGTTCATCCGCAAATCATTATGGCGTCGTCCAATTACGACGAAATCAAGGAATGGAAGAAGTACGCGCCGCGTTCCAAGGCGATGCTCTGGATGCCGACCACCTGGGCGGGAACGCCGGAAGATCTCGTCGATCGCTTTAATGTGATTCGCGACCAGAATTTCGCCGGTCTCTTTGGTCTGCAGGTGCACGTTGTCGTCGACGAGCTTGGCAACGTCAAGCCGACCCCTGACGTCCTGAGATACTGCGGAACCGAACTGCGGAAAAAGGGCGTAATCTTCGAGACGCTGTCCTGGACGAACGGCGATAAGTATTTGACCTATAAGGTTCTCATGGACGCCGGTAGCGCCTCCTTCGCGACCGACTATCCGACTGAAACCATGAAGGCGATCGAAGATTACTATAACGCGCCGCGCGAAGAGATTAACCCGGAACAGGAATCTGACCCTGAGCAGGAGACGACGCCTCAGCCGAACGACGACGCGCACGGCGAAGAGACGAACGATGCGTCTGCGCCTGCGCAAGCCGCATAACCTGAGACGTCAACGATTGACCGATAGCCCGACGACCTTTTGGCGCGTCGGGCTTGTTGCTATTATCAACGCGACCCGGAGCCCGAGCTGGCGACCCGGAGCCCGGGCTGGCGGTTCGAGCTTCCGCTCGGTTATGAAAACCCGCTCCCGTTGGTCGCTAGCGTCGATAACTTG
>ONJR01000256.1 GCA_900318195.1 uncultured Planctomycetota bacterium | reverse complement strand
TCCTCGATTATAGTTGTCCTTCGCCAGCTTCTCTTCGTATTCGCTAATGCATTGAATCATTTTCTGTTCTCCTTCGGGCGTTCTGAGTAACGCGTCCTTCATTTTAATCACGTGTGGAAACATTTCCCCGTGCACGATCTCTTGCGAGACGAGTTCTTCGACGAGTTTCGTTATCTTCGTCTCGTCGTGAGCAGACGCGTTCACAATATATTCGTATCGTCCGTTGTCCAGTTTCGCGGCGATGAAATCCGCCATGCGTTCGTTCTCCGCGCGTTCCTCTTCCGAGAGCGCGCAAAGGCTGCGCGTCGGAACGTAGAGAACGCGACCAAGCCCTATATAGTCGAACGAGGCGATGAAGATGACGCAAACGTTCGGAACTTCCTTATAAGGTCGGTTAGGGTTGAAATTGCGCGCGGAGATCACGTCTCCGTTGAAGCGCATACGACGCATTAACTCCGAGCCGCTCCAGTTCTCGATCTCGACGTTCCAAATCGTACCGTTTTTCTCGTAACACGTCGAATCGAGACGCACTGAATGATACGGACGATTGTCGACCGTATCTTCAACTTGAATCCGAGCGACTTCCAACTTGCGCCCTGTGATCGTTTCGATCACTTCCGCCAACACGCCTTCGTATTTCAGCGCAGCCGCAAAGAACGCGTCGTGCAGAAAGACCCGAGAGCCGCTCAATTGCTCTATTTGTTCATGTAATGTCATTTTACCATGTTTCCTTTTGCGGATAATTCGCGATTACCAGACCGCGCCGACAACGCGTCAGTTATTATACCACAACGTAACTGGCAAAGCAAGACGTAGCGCAGAAGGCAATCGCCGAGCCAATCCTTCACGCCGCTCGACCAAATCACAGGAATTCTTCATATCCCTGCTTACGGATCAGTGCGGCAAGCTCCTTAAGCGCGTCCGCGTCCCCGCGTTTCGCGACCAGAAGCGCGTCCGGAGTGTCAACGACAAGGAGATCGTCGAGACCGACGACCGCGACTAGCTTACGACACGAACGCGTGCAGACGCGCGCGCGCACGCCGGTCGAGTTAAGCGCAACGAGCGGCGCGCCGACGCTGAGATTGTCAGAACCGTCAGGTTGCTCAACCGCGACCTGTTCCAACGCGTCGAAGGAACCAAGGTCGTTCCATACGAACTGATCCGCTTGCACGACGACGACGTTCGGCGCGCGTTCGAGTACCGCGCGGTCGATCGAGACGCGTTTCGCGCTTGCAAAAGCGTCGGCAAAAGACTGCGAATCTCGCCAATTAGGGTCATGCGCCGCCAATGCCTCAAACGCGTCGAGCGTCTCCGCAAGGGACGGCTCGAAACGGCGGATCAGCGCGAGAATCGTCGAAGCGCGCCAGACGAAAATTCCAGCGTTCCAAAGATAATTGCCCGTCGCTAGATAGCCGCGCGCCGTCTCGACGTCAGGCTTCTCGCGAAACGAAAGCGCTAGGAACGCGTCGCGTTGCGCGTCGAGCGGCTCGCCGCGTTCTATATACCCGAACGCGCTCGACGGCACGGTCGGCGCGATACCTAGCGTAACAATACGCGTCTCGTCCTCGCGCACAAGTTCTACCGCGCGACGCAACGCGTCCCGAAAGCGATCGCTCGGCTCGACGGCGTGATCTGACGGCGACGTTATAATAATAGCGTCCTGGTCGCGACGCGCTATCTCGAACGAGGACCATGCGACGCAAAGCGCCGTGTCGCGTCCAACCGGCTCAAGTAGAAGATTGCAGCGCGGAGCGTCCGGCAACTCGCGACGCGTTAAATCCTCGAACGCGCGACCGGCTACTACAAGACGATTCTCTGGCGCTACGAGTCCGGAAAATCGATCGTACGTTGCGCGCAGGAGCGACGCGCCGTCACGCCCGAGCGGGAGGAACGGCTTGGGACGCGCCGCGCGACTTTCTGGCCATAATCTCAGCCCGGCGCCACCCGCCATTACGACCGCGTAAAGGTTCGACCGCTCGCTATTCGACTTTGTCATGATTCTTTCTTCTCCTCTTGCTTCTGCGTTGCGTGTTCGTAGCAGGCACACGCATAATTATAATGAGCGAACGCGACGTTTGACAAGTGAAAATCCGATCAAGATCGGGTACGATTACGAGTCGGACAGACTTTTTGGGAGTTAATACTTGCGCGCAACCAGAGATTGTCGTATGATAGCGGCGTAGAACGCTGGGTGAACGCTGGCGCTAGAGAATCGCGCGCGCGATGAATGAAAGTACGCTAATCGAAACGCGAAAGACTGCGGATTGCCGAGCGAATGAACTAACCCGACAGTAACGCGCGGAACGGTTCGGACGACCGGCGTTAATTTAGAAAGGAGATCGGTATGGAAACGTATATTCCGGACGCGCGATCAAGCGCAATCTTTCGTAAATTCGTTGAACGCGAAACGTCGGAGTCGAGCGCGCGCATTGCCTTCTGGCGCTCGCTCCCGGACTTACCGACTCGCGCTCCCGACGGGCACAAGGGCTCTTTTGGCACGACGCTAATCGTCGGCGGCTCGCGCGGTATGAGCGGCGCGGTTGCGCTCGCTGGCATAACGTCGCTCGTTTGCGGGTCAGGTCTAACTCGCGTGGTAGCGCCGAGCGCGATTCAGGACGTGGTAGCGGGTTATCACGCGGAGTACACGACGATAGGCGCCGCCTGCGACGAGAGCGGTCGGCTTTCGGAATCCGCGCTGGAAACAATACTTGACGCTGCGCGTAGCGCGACGGTCGTCGCGGTCGGACCGGGGCTCGGTCGTTCTCCGGAGCTTGACCGGCTGGTTGAACGTCTGTACCTTGATCTTCCCCAGTGCGCGATCTTCGACGCGGACGCATTGAACGCATTGGCGTCGACGCGGTTTTTCGACGCGACTCTCGCGCGCGCGTCGCAACCTTACCGCGCGCGCGTTCTAACGCCTCATCCCGGCGAGTTTGCGCGCCTTTTCAAGGTCAAGCCGAGCGCCGAGCTCGACGATCGCATTGCGCGCGCCGTAACGGCGTCTCGCGAGATTTGCCTTTCGCGCCATACGTTCTGCTACGACGCGGAGCGCGACGAGCGAGCGGTTCTGCTACTGAAGGGACGGCGAACGGTTGTCGCACGCTCGTACGCGCGCGTCGTCGAAGGCGCTCAATCTGGCGCGTCTAAGAAGATCGCTCTGGAGTCGGAGTACGCTGTAAACGAGACGGGCACGGCTAATCTTGCGACGGGCGGTAGCGGGGACGCGTTGACGGGCGTGATCGCAGGTCTTATAGCGCAGGGTCATGACGTCTGGCGCGGTACGATTTTGGGCGCGGCGTTGCACGGTTTGTCGTCGGAATTGCGCGCGCTCCTTGTTCCTCGCGGCGGGCTTGCGTCGGACGTAGCGCGTTTCCTGCCGTGCGCAATGGCGGTCTATGACGCGATCAAGCGACGCGTAGGCGCGAGCGGCGCCGCGCGTACGGTCGAAACTGAATCTAGCGAGTTCGTGGACGTGCTCGAGCGTTCGTAGCTCAGGACAACGGCTATTTTCCCCTCTTGCGCGGTCGGGTCATATTACGAATTTCGAGTTTCGTTTCAAGGTCTACGCGCAAGGAATCGCCAATTTTTCTCAGAGTTAGATTATACGTGAAATCGTCGAGCGAGTTATTGCGCAGGTATTGCATTGTCGTTTCGGGGAACTTCACGAACGCTTCGGTCAGGGTCCATGAGCACGCAGTTTGTACGACGCGCTCGTTGAGATTGCGTTTGGCGAGTGTTTCAATGCTTTCGATCACGAAGTCGATCATAGTTGGGGTAATGAACCATTTTATGATCTCGACGAGCGCGAATCGAATGGTGTACGGCTCTGAGCGCGCGAGGCACATTGAAATGTAATCTAGTAGTTCGTTCCTTTCGTTAGCGCGCCATTTCAAAACGGTCGCGAATTCGTCGCAGACCGCCCAGGAATCGATCCAGGGCAGAAACGCTTCAATGAGTTCTACGCGACGGTCGAACGTCGCGTCAACGCGTCCTATAATAAACGCGACGACGAGCCGTTCTTCTAGCGAGTAGGGAAAGACGTTCTCCATTGGCGCGGCGGTCTTTGAGAAGAAAACCTTATGTAGCGTCTTTTCACAGGCGTCGTCTGAAAGTTGCGCGACTAGTTTATGAATAAACCCGACTTTAACGCCCATAATCGGCGAGGCGACGTCTTTGGGAATGATTCCGCGCAGATAGACGGCGTACTTCGGTTCTGCAGCCTCGCGGAGTTTCGCCTGAATCCACGCGATCGGGTCATCGTCCGCTTCCGACGAAAATTGGGCGGTTCTTCTTCTTTTAGCCATAATCCGTTCGTCTCTTAATTTACTTATTTTTCGTGAACAACGCGCTTGTCGTAATTTCACGCGACTCGCGACGTCTCGAGTAATCCGCGTCGTCAGGGCGCTTCCGTTTAATTGAATACGGCGACGCCGACTGTTTCTGAGTATAGTTCGTTGATAAATGGAAATCAAGAGCCTATTTACGCCAGCGCGCCTATAATTGTCGCTACCGCAGAGCGGGTTCCGGGTTCGTGGTCGTTTGCCCATTCTCCTAGCGCACAACGCTCCGTAGGCAAACCCCGAACACGCTGGGCGGGATCCCAATTCGCGCTACCGCGCGCGACGGGCGGTTCACGCTCACGTTGGTCGCTCATACGGTTAGGAATGAATTCCGTACATTCCCAAGCGCGCAGACCCATACTCCTAGGGGTTACGGAATGACTAACCCGCGACGATTCGTAATCTCGTTACGACCAGGCAAACCGCCGACAGACGGGTCGCCAATAGAGCGTTGGGAAATCAATTGTTTTGCGCGTGGTCTTAACACGAACCTCCACTTGACACACCCCTTAATAAAAAGTGTTCCTAAATTACCCAAGGCACATTGAAAACCATTTCGAGTCTGATAAAATACCTTCAGAACTGTGGCGTCCACGCGGCAGTTCAGGCTGAATCCCAAGGGAACAAACCATCGTGTAGCGTTAGAGGCGGCAATGTCAAGGAGTCAAGCGTTTTTCACGGAAGAAAGAGCCAATGGTTTCATCGTCACGGGCGTAGCGTTAGACTCCCCGGACGCGTTTCAACCTGAGCTGATAGTCCCTACGACGTTGAACGGTCGACCAGTTGTCGGAATAGGACGCGACGCGTTTGCGTGGAATTATTCGTTGAAAGTCATCGTCGTCGGCGAGGGAGTTGAAGAGATAGACTCTTGGGCGTTCTGGGACTGTCCTTGGCTCGAAAAAGCGGTCGTTCCCCAAAGTGTTAAACGCATTAACTCGTGGGCGTTCGGAGGTTGCCCTTCTCTAACGCAAATATCTCTCCCTGAAGGAATCGAGAAGTTAGGCGACTCTATTTTTAGCGGATGCGCGTCCCTTAAGAGCGTTGCGATCCCGAAAAGCGTCAAGGAAATCGGCGAAGACGCGTTTGAAAATTGTGCGGCGACGTTGCGTGTTTATGAAAATAGTTATGCAGAACGCTGGGCGTTGCTCAATGGCAAGAAATACGAGTTATTCGATCGTGCCGCACGACTATTTATCGTCGAGGAGCAAAGCGGGGGTCTCGTCGTCACTGGAGTCAATAGATCGCTCGTAGGTTCGTATGCTGAACTCATAACGCCGCAATTTATCAATGGTAAGCCGGTTGTCGCAATCGGCTCCAAGGCGTTCGTCGGATGCGACTGCATTACAAGATTGGTCATTAGCGAAGGGGTCGAATCGATAGGCGAACTGGCGTTTGCTCGTTGCGCGGCGATAACAGAAATTGTGGTACCGCCCAGCGTACGACGAATTGGCGCCGGCGCGTTTGCACGGTGTTTTTCTCTCGAGAGCCTCAATCTGCACGAGAATATTACAGAAATTGGCGAAGGCGCGTTCGACTTCTGCCCGGTTAAGCCAACGACCACAATAGTTCACACGAATGGCGACGATAGGAATCATTCAGCCGAAGCAAAGAGCGACTCAATTAACGTCGTCCCAACAGATACGCTACAACTTATTGACACAAGCGCAGAAATTGGTCTACTCAGCGACGACGATACAGACAACGGAAGCGAAGAGCTAGAAAGTCAGGAGCAAGAGCAACTCGAAACCGAGCTATTGCCATACGATACCTCAGAGGCATGGCGCGTCGATACCGTCCACGATTTCAATCTAGCCAACTGGCAAACAGAACATGGCTCAGAAAATAACGACGCCGAGGAAACGTGGAACGTCTATAAATACAAAAGAACGCCAAGGGGCATTGTCATTACAGGGCTAATCGAATCAGAGACGCTCGTCTTCTCCGAGTTGATCATACCAGGAAAAATAAAAGATCAGAAGGTCGTAGCGATAGGCGACGACGCTTTTTACGACGTCAAGTCATTAAAAAGAGTCGCTATTGCCGAGGGAATAGAAGAAATCGGTTTACACGCTTTTTCTGATTCCGAGGGGTTGTCTCACGTCGCTCTCCCACGCACTTTGAAACGAATCGACGCCGAAGCTTTTGACTCGTGTAGTTCGCTGGAGCGCGTCATTCTTCATAACGGACTTGAAGAGATAGGAGACGACGCTTTCTGCGCAACTGGGATCAAAAACGTGGCCGTCCCTAAGACTGTTAAAAAGATTGGAAAAGGCGCCTTTTCATTCACAGGCGCTTCAATTAAAGTAGATCAGACGAATCAGTATTACTGTTCACATAACGGAGCGCTTTTCGATAGAGGAAAAAAACGACTATTACACTACCCGGCGATAGACTCGAAGCCACTGACAATTCCCAACGGCGTAGAAATAATTGAGGAATGCGCTTTTAGCGGCAATTATCCACAAGACGTTATAACGATACCGTCAACAGTAACTTCAATATGTTCAAAAGCATTTACTTGGAGTGGATGTAAAGTTGAAGTGAACGCCAAGAATCAAAGATATTCTTCACACGACGGTGCGCTCTTTGATAAAAAGCAAAGAACCCTCTTGTATTTTCCCTCCAAAGTATTACGTAAATTATACGAGATACCGGCTAGCGTCGTTAAGTTGGAGGAAGATTGTTTTTTGGGGAATAATACGCTTAAAGAGGTTATTCTTCGTAACAGCATTCAGGAGATTGCTTCATCTGCATTTTCATGTTCGGCAATAGAATGTATAAGAATACCTTCGAGCGTTAAACAGTTAGTAAGCTTCGTTTTTTCATCTTGTTCGAACCTAAGTAAAGTTACGTTAGAGGAAGGCGTCGAGCGTATAGAAAATTATGCCTTCTCCTGGTGTAGATCCCTCCAAAAGCTAACCATTCCACAAAGCGTAATTCACATCGGCGCCAACGCTTTTGACAATTGTCCCGTCACGCTCTTTGTCTACGAAGGCTCGTACGCGGAGAATTGGGCGCGTAAGCATGCGTCTAAATATCAGGTTCTCAAGAGCCCAAGATCGACCTCGAACGGCGTTCCTACCCCTGGAACAAGGGGTTCTTACGTCCCGTTACCACCGCGTCAGACAAGCGCTCGCTCCCAACAATCCGGTTCACACACCCAGAGAGATGCAAAAGCGCCTGTTTCACAGAGACCGTCGAATAGACCGAATCACGTCGACGTAATAAGATCGGTAACAGGACGCGGAGGTTTTACGCAAAGCGTCAAGGAGACTCCTGCCGATTATTTCATCTACGAGGATACCGAACAAGGAATCGTCCTCACGGGCATTGACAAAAATCGGTCGCTCGACAACGATTCTCTGCGAATTCCGAGGTCAATCAGCGGAAGGAACGTCGTTGCGATTGGAGTTTTTGCCTTCGCATTTTGTTCAACTTTCTCCCATGTCGCGATTCCATCGAATATTAAAGTAATCGGAAACAACGCTTTCTACCATTGCGATCAATTATCGAGCGTGGAAATAGAAAATGGGGTCGAGATTATAGGATTCGACGCGTTTACGTTTTGTACACAGTTAAAAGAAATTTTCATTCCAAACAGTATTCAGGAAATTAATCCTGGCTCTTTCGATATGACGAGCGTAATATTAAAGATTGCTCCCAATCATCCGCGCTACAACGTCTATGACAATATTCTTTTTGACCGCCTAAAACGATCAATTGTCCGATTTCCACAAAAATCGGCGATTACGAACTACACGATTCCAAGCGGGATCCTCACAATAGAACCGGGCTCCTTCAAGTATTGCAGTTCTTTAAACAATGTCGTCGTTCCCGAGAGCGTCAAGGATATTGGGATTGACGCCTTTCAGTTCTGCGGTGGAACGATCAACGTCGATCCCAGGAACGCCGACTTCAGTTCGATAGACGGGATTCTCTTTGACAAACTTCAGCGTGTCTTGTGCCACTTTCCTAATGAATACAGACAGTCGTTTTATTACGTGCCAGACACAGTAAACTGCATCGTCGACTACGCCTTTGCCGGATGTTCATTGAGTGAAATAACGATTCCCTACGGCGTAAGAAAGATTGGCGAAGGCGCTTTCCAATTCTGCGATTCACTAACGCATATCGACTTTCCTCCTACGGTAAAAGAAATGTCAGACGGAATGTTTGCGTGCTGTTGTCAATTATCAGAGATTAACATACCGGAAGGCGTTAAATTTATTGGAAGAAACGTATTTGACTATTGCCCTGCCCTACCTATTGTTATCCTTCCCCAAAGCATAACGGTCATCGACAAGGAGGCTTTTGACGAGTGTTCCGCACTGCTAGTCGTTCATCCAGGAAGCTATGCCGAACAATGGATGCGAATGAATCGGCGCGATTACGACACGCTTTGGTAGAATAGCGATTCGCCGCGTCTAATGAACTTACCAAGCGTTGCGGCGTCCTTTAACACGCTGTCGACTACACAAGGTCAGACCCGCGCCCCCATTGGCATGCGCGCGACGCGGAGAGTAAAACGCAGCAATAGTCGCAAATCTTCTCTTGTGCTCCACTTCTTGCCGCAGTAAAATGGTATGGAGTGAACGCGCAATCACGAAACGATCGCCGTTCGCATAACTGAAACCTTACCAACTCAACGCGTAGTATTAAGGAGCTTGCCATGTCGAAACGTCAGTCTTTCCTCGTTGCGGTCGCCGCGTTCCTCGTCGCGCTAACGTTTATTCCCTCATACGCCCAAGAGCGCGACGCCGCTGAGAACGCCAGCGCGTCCGCGTTCGACGAATCGCTACTCAATCTACCCGAGGATCGGGACGCCGCGTTCTATCGGGACGCGTTCGAGTCGCTCACGTCGCGCGCGCACGACGTCCTGCATACGGCGCAATCTTTTCCGACGCTCGTTCGCGATATCGCGCCGTTCGCCGCGCCGGTTAAAGTCGCGTTTGAAAATTTGGCGCCGTCGTCGGAGCCCGAGGACGTCGCAAGTTGCGAAAAGGCGTTCGATCTCTACATAATTATCCTCGTTCTTAACGAGCAAACAGATCAGCTTGACGAATTCCTCGCCAGCGACTCGGTTGTCAATCACGCGAAACTGAAGTCGAAGGCGCGTCGCATACGCTCGGGCGGCGAGCAGATGCGAACGCGATTCAAAATAACCTTAGGTATGCTCACGCCCTTCGACTACGCGTGCAAACGAGAAGACAAAGAAGCGATACGCAATTTCAGCGTTCTCATTGTCGAGCAGTCTGAAACAGTCGATTGGCTCGTCGACGAACTGATCTACGTACTCAGCCACGTCTCGCACCACGACGCCAAGCTGTACGCCGAACTACGCGATTCGATTATAGTTAAATTCAGCGCGTCGCAGGACGAGGCGCGCCGCAACTTTGCAGAAAGACTCGCTAAAATACGCGACGCCGACGAAAAAGCCGACGCCGGTAAGAAACGCTTCCAGGAACTGCAAGGCGCCGAGCTCGTACTCGAAGGGCTGTTGCTCGATACGAGCGAACTCGATTGGGCAAAGTATCGCGGTAAAATTACGGTCGTCGCGCTCGGCGCCTTTCAGTTTGAACATTTCGAGCCGACGTTCCCGAAACTACTGCAACTCTATCGTCAATATCACGATTCCGGATTCGACGTAATTCTCTATTGCGCCGATAAAGATCTTGACGACGTCAAGGATTTTCAAGAGGAAGTCCAACTACCCTGGTCAATCGTCTGCAAACAACGAAACGACGACTGCAAAGAAGCGGGCGGAAAGGAATATCGCAATCCGTTCGTATACTACGATCTCCCTATGGCTATCTTCAAACCGCACTTCATTCTCGTCGATCGCGATGGAAAAGTCATTTCGTCCAAACTACAGATCGATCGACTAGAAACAGTACTAACGAAGGAGCTACACGAGTTCAAAGAGCCGTCGCAAGAGACGCTCGACGCTAGTCAAAAGGCTCTCGACGCGCTCTATAAGCGCATGTGTAAACCTTACGAAGACGCTATGGCAAAGAATCCCAAAGACGCCGAAGCGCTACACCATCTCGCGCACGTAAACGAAGATTTCGGTTTCAAACAAAAAGCGTTCGAGCAAACCCAACAAGCGTTAGAACTCGCGCCCAAAGACCCCGAAATCCTCAACTGCCTCGCGTTCCAGCTCGCGACCGCTCCCGACGACGACGCGCGCAACGGCGAACTCGCGCTTGAGTACGCGCAACGCGCCGCGCATGCGACCGGCTACGAATCATTCTACATACTCGACACGCTCGCCGCCGCATACGCTGAAGTGGGAGATTTCCAAAACGCGACGAAGTGGGCGAAAGAGGCGCTAAGATTGGCAACCGTCGAAGGGCTCGATTGGGACGAATTACAATCGTATCAGAACGCCGTTAAGCTGTACAATCAGAAGCGTCCGAGGCGCGAAAAATAACGAGCGTCGCAAGTTGCGCGTACAACGGCGCTCGACTTCAGCGCGCAAGGGGCGCGTAACTTGCAAACGCGCCGCGACGTTTCGGGGCTATTGCTATATTTCCAAGGTCGCTTATAATATAGGGGCGCGCCGCGCGGTGCGTGCGCGTCGGGCTCCTGGACGAGCTTGGAACGTAGTATTAGCAGGAGATGGGGCTAGACCATTATGTCGGCGCAAGACCAACGACTTTCCTTTGAACGACCGATCGTAGAGATGGAAGCGCGACTCGACGCGTTGCGCAAAAACGCAAACTCGCCGGAAATTCGCGAAGAGATTCAGACGCTACGTCTAGGACTCGCCGAATTAACCCGAAAGGTCTACGCTAATCTCACCGCATGGCAAACAGTCGAGACCTCGCGGCACCCTGCCCGACCGCAGACCGTAGACTACCTCGATCTCGTCTTCGACGAGTTCGTAGAACTCCACGGCGATAAACTTTTCGGCGACGATCGCGCTATTCGCACTGGTTGGGCTAAACTCGACGAATTCAAAGTCATGGTCGTAGGACACCAAAAGGGACGCGATCTCAAAGAGCGACAACTATGCCATTTCGGATGCGCGCACCCCGAAGGGTACCGAAAAGCAAGCGCCAAAATGCGACTCGCCGCGAAATTCGGACTGCCGATCATTTGTCTCGTCGACACGCCGGGCGCCTACCCTGGAATAGCGTCCGAAGAGCGCGGGGTCGCGCAAGCGATCGCGGAATCGATGTTCGAAATGTCGACCCTGCGCACGCCGATTATCTGTATTGTCATTGGCGAAGGCGGGTCGGGCGGCGCAATCGGTATCTGTGTCGGCGACCGGATCGCTATGCTCGAACATTCTTACTACAGCGTGATCAGTCCTGAAGGTTGCGCCGGCATCCTGTGGAAAAGCGGCGACTTCAAAGACAAAGCGGCGGAAGCGCTGAAATTCACAGCCAAAGATCTCCTCGGGTTCGGCGTGATCGACGATATTATCGAGGAGCCGCTCGGCGGCGCGCATCGCGATCATCATCTCATGGCGCTCAATATGAAGAAATATCTTCGCGCGCAGCTGCGCGAGCTCACGAAGCGTCCGATCGCCGAACTCGTTGAAGCGCGATACCAACGCTTCCGCAACTACGGCGTCTTTACGAGCGATCTGCTAGAGACAAGCGTGTCCGAGACGCCGACCGACGACTCGGACGCCGACGTAGGGCGCTCGTCTCAAATCTAATCCACCCGCGCAAAACCAACTTACGACGCCGCGCTTAATAACGCGTTACTACCATGCTAACGAAATTAAAGACCTTCACACTACTAGGCGCGACGGCGCGTTCGGTCGACGTTGAAGTCTCCGTTACGCCATACAAAGACGACGGCAATCTCGACGAAGAAAAGAATCAGCCTGAGCCGAAAACCGTTATAGTCGGACTAGCAGAAACCGTCGTGCGCGAGAGCGCGTTCCGCGTGCGACTCGCGGTCGAGAACTCAGGATACTTCATTCCGCGAGGATTTACGCTCGTCAACCTAGCGCCGGCCGATTTACCTAAGCAGGCGGCGTCCTTCGATCTGCCCATCTCTATTGGTCAGATCGCCGCGTCCGGGCTCGAGGTCTTACCGCGCATTGACGAATACGCTATTATAGGCGAACTCGCGCTCGACGGGCGCACGCGACCATGTCGCGGAATACTCGCGTCCGCGCGCGCGGCGAAAGCTATGGGGCTACGCGGCTTGCTTGTGCCGATTGAAAACGCGCGCGAAGCCGCGCTCGTCGAAGGAATCGAGGCGATTCCGATACGCTGTCTCGACGAAGCCGTCGGGTTTCTCAGCGGAAATAAACAAATCGCGCCCGCGCCGGGTCTAACCAGCGAAGAGTTCGCGCAATACTCGCGGTACGACGTCGATTTCGCGGAAGTGCGAGGGCAGGAAATGGCGAAACGCGCGTTAATGATCGCCGCCGCAGGGGGGCATAACTTACTCATGTTCGGGTCGCCCGGCGCCGGTAAAACAATGCTCGCGAAACGCCTGCCGACTATCCTACCGCCCCCTACCCTAGAAGAAGCGCTCGAAACCACGGAAATCTACAGCGCCGTCGGAAAACTCAACGGCGCGCCGATTATCTTTACGCGACCGTTTCGCGATCCGCATCACTCCATTAGCGAGTCCGGACTCATCGGCGGCGGCGCGCGACCTACTCCCGGTGAAATTAGCCTCGCGCACAACGGCGTGCTATTTCTCGACGAACTGCCAGAATTCAATCGCAAGGCGCTCGAAGCGTTACGCCAGCCGCTCGAAGACGGACGCGTCGTCGTTACGCGCAACAACCAAACGGAAGTCTTTCCCGCGAATATCGTGCTCGTCGCGGCAATGAACCCGTGTCCCTGCGGATTCCGCACCGATCCCAAACGCGAATGCCGGTGCACGCCGCAACAGATCGAACGGTATATGGCGCGCATTAGCGGTCCGCTACTCGATCGAATCGATCTGCATATTGAAACGCTTCCCGTCGCGTACAAGGATCTCGCGTCAACCGCGCGTCAGACGTCGAGCGCGGAAATGCGCGCGCAAGTCGAACGCGCGCGCGAGATTCAGAATCGTCGGTACGCGAACGAAACGATCTCGACTAATAGCCAAATGCGCCGCAAACACTTGGAGCAGTGGGCGCGGCTAGACGAACCGAGCTCGCAAATGCTCGAGCGCGCTATGGACGAGCACGCCTTCTCCGCGCGCGCGCACGATAAAATTCTACGCGTCGCCAGAACGCTAGCCGACCTGGCAGGACGACAGAATATCTCGCAAGACGACCTCTTTGAAGCGCTCTCCTATCGCACGCTCGATAGGAAACTATGGAAGTAAAGACCTCGCGGAAAAACGTTGCGATAGCATGACCAACGAGAAGCAAACCGGTTTTTTCGACCCCGACCTACCCGTCTGGGAGAATTACGACCCCAACGCCGAAACGCTCGTCGCGACCGTCGTCTTTCCCGACGGTCCTGACGGAGAATTCGATTATAAAACGCCTGAACGACTGCGCGAACAGATCGCGGTCGGTATGCGCGTGCTCGCGCCGCTCGGCGCTCGCAATCGCGCCGTGATCGCATACTGCGTCGCGCTCAATAAACGACCGCTCGACAAACCGCAACCGCATGCGAAAGTCGTTACTAAAAAGGACGCGAGCGGACCGACCCTCTTTCAACTCGACGAGCCCCAGGACGCAGACGAATCGCAGGAAACCGTCGTCGATCCGAACACGCGCAAATCGTTCCGTATTAAAGAGATCATTAAACTGGTCGATCGCGCGCCGCTACTCTCGCCCAAGGCGCTCGAAATGGCGCGATGGCTCTCGAAACGCTACCTGTGTCCGTTAGGTCAAACGCTCGACGGCGTTATCCCGGCGTGCGTGCGCGACGAAATCGGCGCGCGCACGACCTCCGTGTGCACGCTCGTAAACGACCTCGACAAGCGATTAACGCGACGCGTCAACGAAAAAGGAGAAACGCTATACGACCAGCTCACGCCCAAACAACGATACTGCCTCGACGAACTGCGACGCGCCGCCGAACCGCCGACCACGAACGAACTTGCGCGAATGGCTAAATGCTCGAACGCGCCGATTCTTGCGCTCAAAAATCTAGGACTCGTCGTCATGAAGCGCGCGCGACGAACAAGTAAATTCTACGACGAGCTTGCGAACGCGCGCAAGTCGACCGAACGCGCTGTTCCGCACGAACTTAATACGGATCAGCGCAACGCGCTCGACGCAATACTCGACGCGATTCGCAACGTGCGAAGCGACGTCTTTCTACTACACGGCGCGACCGGAAGCGGTAAGACCGAAGTATATATCGACGCGATCGAAGAGGTCGTCTCATACGGCAAGCAGGCGATCGTGCTCGTACCGGAAATTAGTCTGACGCCGCAAACGGTTCAGCGCTTTCGCGCGCGGCTGGGAGAGGTCGCCGTTCTGCATAGTCGACTCACTGAGCTCGAGCGAAAAGCGGAATGGGATAAAATTGCTAACGGGCGCGCGCAAGTGGTCGTCGGCGCGCGCAGCGCGATCTTCGCGCCGTGTAAAAACCTAGGACTCATCGTCATCGACGAAGAACATGAGACCTCCTTTAAGCAGGACGTCGCGCCGCGATATCACGCGCGCGTCGTCGCAAGGTACCGCGCGGAAAAGGAGAAAGCTCCGCTAGTATTAGGATCCGCAACCCCGTCTCTGGAAAGCTGGCGCAACGCGCAACTAGGCGGCTATAAATTACTGTCGCTTCCGCGGCGCGTACGCGACCTACCGCAGCCGCCAGTCTACGCCGTCGATATGCGTGATCGCGGCGCAGAAGGCTTTACGCGCGGCGCGCTATGCCAACGGCTATGCCGCGATATTGAACAAGCGCTAGAAGACGATCCGACGAACCAGATCATTCTACTCCTTAATCGTCGCGGATACTCAACGCATATACAATGTCCAAGTTGCGGCGAGACGTTGAAATGCCCAAACTGCGACGTCGCGCTTACGCACCATATAACGCAGCAGATCGCTATTTGCCACTATTGCGACTACCAGATTCCCGCGCCAAAGGAATGTCCGTACTGCGGGTTCGCCGGTATTAAATACGGCGGGTTCGGCACGCAGAAGCTGGAGCAGGAGTTCAGCGCGCGCTTTCCCAACGCGCCGATTTTACGCATGGACTCCGACACGACGCAGGCAAAAGACGCGCACGAACGCGCGCTGGAAGCCTTTCGGCGCGGAGACTACCGCGTCCTGCTCGGCACGCAGATGATCGCGAAGGGACTAGACTTTCCGAACGTCGTGCTCGTTGGTATCGTGAACGCGGACGCCGCGCTATATTTACCGGACTTTCGCGCGCCGGAACGCGTCTTTAATCTCATTCTACAAGCGGCGGGGCGCGCAGGACGAGGCGATAAAGAGGGTAAAGTCGTCGTGCAATCGTACTGTCCGGATCATCCTGCGATCGTCGCGGCGATCCAGGGCGATTACGTCGGGTTCGCGGAAGCGGAGCTCGCGTCCCGTAGAACGCTAGGATACCCGCCCTTCCTATCTGCCGTTCGGTTCGTCATACGCGGACCGGACGAAGAAGAGACGCGAGAGTTCTCATTCGAACTCGCAAAAGCCTTCAAACGCGCCGTATACGACGTCAATTTGGAGAAAGGATACGATCAGAATAATCCGCCCGCGCCGGTAGAAGAGGAAGTAACCCGGGACGCTTCGGGGCGTTCGTTCGTATCTCTACGCGGACCTCGTCGCCCGCGACCGCCGCTCTTGGTGCGCGCGCTCGGTCCGGCGCCGGCGCCCTTTGCGAAATTGCGCGGCGCGTATCGCTACCACCTTCAGACAATGGGCGCTCCCGGCGACTTATTGCGCGAAGCGGCGCGACGCGTCATTGAAGCGCGGGACTTAAAACGTCCTCGCGACGTCCAGTGGATCGTCGACGTCGATCCGCTGGACACGCTGTAACAACGTCGTAGTATAAGATAACACGCTCGCGTTCGGCGCGAGTTTGAGGAGCGGTAAATGGGCGCTATGATTCGTCCGATCGCGTTAATGTGCGCGTTTGTCGTCGGCTGGTTCTTTCCGCAGGGCGCGGAATTCGCATGGACGATTCCGTGGTTCGTGCGATTTATGCTGTTCATGACTTTTTTGGGTCTGAACGTGCATAAGATGAAATTACGACGCAGTCATTTTATTATCCTGGCGCTCAATATCCTCATCGGCGTGTTAAGTTGCGAGGCGTTCAAACTCTGCGGCGAACGCTGGTCCACGCTCGCCGCAGCCGCGCTTTTTACCGGGCTGGCGCCAACTGCGACCGCCGCGCCCGCGATCGCGTCCTTCCTAAAGCGCGAAGTGGAGTACGTGGTAACCGGTTTGCTACTGACGACGCTCGGCGTCGCGATCGCGCTACCTTTGGCGTTGCCCTGGGCGCTGCACATCGAAGAGTCGAGCGGCGAATTCTTCAAAGCGTTTCTGCAAGTCGCGTCGAGCGTGCTCAGTACGATCGTCGCGCCAATTATCGCCGCGCGCCTCGTACGACGCCTCTATCCTAATAGCGCGACCTGGACGAAACGATTTAAGAACGCGACCTTTTACGCATGGGTGGTTATGGTTACCGTGATTTCATGCCGCGCGTCCGAATTTATACACAATCCCGGAAACGGCGTTAGACCTACTATACTTGCGGAAATTGCCGGGCTATCGCTCGCGATCTGCGTCTTGAACTTCGCGATAGGATACTTCGTCGGCGAAAGAGGGCTCAAGGAGGAAGCGAGTCAGACCCTCGGGCAAAAGAACACCGGGGCAATGATTTACTTCGCGTCCCATTACGCCAACCCCCTTGCGGCGCTCGGACCGACGATTTACGTTCTATGGCACAACAGTTGGAACGCGATCCAATTGCAAGTCCTTGCGCTAAAGGAACGTCGCGCGGCGGCAGAAGGGTTGAAGGAAGAATCAGACGCTGACAATTAATTGTAAACTTACACAAAGAGACTGGTTTACACAAAGGCGCTGTAAGAGCGTCAGGAGGCATGATTTATGTTTCGCATAGGTTACGGTTGTGATTTACATCGTCTTACAGACGGGGCGTCGTTACGATTGGGCGGAATTTCTATTCCTTTTAATAAAACGGCGATCGGTCACTCAGACGCGGACGCTCTCTTGCACGCGATCGCGGACGCGGCGCTCGGCGCCGCCGGATTGGGCGATATTGGCGAAATGTTCCCGGATACGAGCGAAGAGAATCGCGGTCGTGATTCCGGCGAGATCCTCGCCTTGTGCCTCGCGGCGGTCGAAGAGCGAGGCTGGCGCGTCGTTAATCTCGATTGCGTTGTTTGCGCGGAACGACCCAAGTTGGGCGCGCTTAAACAGGTCATGCGCGATCGAATCGCCGGGATTTTAGGGGTAAGTAGCGACTGCGTGAACGTTAAAGCGAAAACAGGCGAGCAGGTCGGTCCCGTAGGTCGCATGGAAGCGATCGAGGCGCGCGCCGTTATTCTATTGGAACGTAACAACGAACGCGCGTGATATGGAGGACGTTATGGACGAAATCTTCGACGAATTTTCTGCGCCCGGACCGCTCACCGTCTTCAGTCGTCGTGCGATGGCGGCGGTTTTTGAAGTCGCGGTCAACGACGCGTCAGACGAGCGCGCTAATGAGTTTGCCGCTGCGGCCGCGCTCGACGCCTTGGACGAAGTTGATCGCGTCGAAGAGGCTCTCTCCGTATTTCGACCGACTTCCGCTCTTAGTCGCGCAAATCTCTTGGCGGCTGAAATGAACGTTCGACTCGACGACGAATTGTGGGAATGGCTTGAGACTGCATTACGCTTGGGCGACGAAACGCGCGGCGCATTCGACGTCGCGTCCGCGCCGCTATGGCGCGCATGGGGATTCGCGCGGCGCGACGGAGAGTTCCCCGAACCTGACAAGTTGGCTCGCGCGCTTGCGCTCTCGGGCGTTCGCCATTTACGGCTCGACGAGGACGCGCGCACGCTCGCGTTCGACGAGCCTGGGGTCGAATTAAACTTCGGCGCGATCGGCAAGGGTATCGCGCTCGATTGCGCTTCGCGCGTTCTGGACGACCGCGGCGTCGGCGATTATTTGGTTCAAGGCGGTCAAAGCGGCGCCATTGCGCGCGGCGGGCGAATGAACGACGATTTTCGTCCGCGCAACGTTCGCCCAGCCGACGCTACGGACGCGTTTGAGCTCGACGAGGAGAGCGGGCTTACGAAACGATTTGGCGCGCGTAAGGCGGTCGAGACGGACGACGAGGCGGTCGCCGCTATGCTCGGTCTTGCAGGGGACGCGGCGCCGTTAGCGCGTTCTGAGTCGCGCGCTGGGGTCTTTGGCTGGACGATCGGGGTATCGCACCCTCTAGCGCCTGACCACCGTTTAGGCGAGCTCTGGTTGCGCGATCGCGCGCTCGCAACGTCGGGCGCGACGTACCAATTCTTCTGGAGCGGCGGCAAGCGGTATTCGCATATAATCGATCCTCGCACGGGTTATCCGGCTTCTGGCGTCTTATCCGCCACGGCGTTAGCGCCTAGCGGCGCGGAAGCGGACGCGCTTTCTACTGCGTTCTTTGTTCTCGGGATCGAAGGTAGTCGCGAGATTTGCGCGCGTCGTCCAGAAGTTAGCGCGCTGCTCGTCGTCGAGAGCGAGAAATCGCCTGGCTATGAAATAGTAACGCTCAACCTTGCGGACGACGTTTGGCGCCCGTTTTGAATTCGAGCTACGGTCAGATGAAAACAGCCGGGGAACGTTCGATCGCTCCTCGGCTGTTTCCATTTTGTCTTCCGCAAAGTTATGCGACGCTAGTCTTATCGACCTCGTTTCTTGGTCGTCTTAACGCGCGCGGCGGTCGGGGCGACTTTGGTCGCTTTCTTAGCGACGACCGGCTTGGAGACCTTCTTAGACGCTGCGGGCTTAGCGACGACGGCGCTCTTAGGCGGACGACCGACGCGCCCCGGCGTCTTGGCGACCGGCTTCGCGGCCAATTTGGCTGCGGGACGACCCGGCTTCTTGGGCGCGGCGACCGGCGCGGCTTTCGCAGCGGCTTTCTTAGTCGCAACCTTCTTGACCGGCGCGGCTTTCTTGACTTTCTTAGCGGCGCGCGCGCGCTTCGATTGAATTTCGGTCTTCATAAGCTTGCTCGGCTTGAAGACGACGGTTTCGTGTTCGTCGACCCATACTTCCTCGCCAGTACGCGGGTTGCGCGCTTTACGCGCGGCGCGTTTCTGAATCTGGAAGACGCCAAATCCGCGTAGTTCAACGCGGTCGAATTTGACGAGTAGCTTGATAATCGATTCAAAGGTCGCCTGCACGGCTTCTTGCGAATCGGCAAGATTGAGTTGCGTATTGTTATAAACAAGTCGCGCGATTTCTTTCTTTGTCATTGTAACCTTCTCAAAAGTATAGCTACGGAGTTGCGCAACGCGAAGCGTTGCATTAAAACGACACGGAGGAATGAACGCGCGAACGTCGCGCAGAGCAAGCTGTTCTAGCGCTCGGAGTCGACTCGCCGCGTTGCGTAATATACAATAACGTCGTAAGGAGTCGCATGCAACGGCGCTCCCGCCCCCGTTATCCTTTATTTTAAATCAGCTTGCAGAATCTGTCAAGAAAAAAACTAATAAGAGGCAAAGTTTTATCGGTTTTGTTGCGCTATTAAGTCGCGTCTCACCGGTTAGGTTGGTTGCTTGCGCGCTTATTCTCGAGCATTTACGCGTCAACGCGTAAGCTCGAGAAGGCGCGCAAGTTCGCGTTACAACGTAAAAAGATTATTAGAACCCCATCTTCTTCATCCAGAAGTAGACGCGATTGAGCCAATCACCGACGTGCTGATCGGTCGGGTTGCCGCCGAAACCGTGCGCAATCTTGGCGTAGATATGCATTTCAGCGGGTATATTCATCTTGCGCAGTTTGGCGTATACGGCGACGGAGCCCATAGGCGAGTACACGTCGTCGTCTCCGTGAATGAGGCACATCGGCGGCGTCTTTTCATCGAACGCGAAATCGTCGACCATAGTCGAATCGTTGCCCTTCGTCTTATTCTCGCCGTCGGCGCCGTCTTCTAGCACGTACGCGGGATAAACAGGAACGGCGAAGTTGACGTGGCACGGCAACTTATCGATATCGTCGGTCGGTTCGTACGAGTTCGTTTGACTTGTCGTGGAGGTCATAAGCGTTAAGTGTCCGCCGGCGGAGAAGCCCATGATACCGATCTTCTCGGGGTTGACTCCCCATTCCTTAGCTCTTGATCGGACAACGCGAACCATTCTTTGCGCGTCTTGCCACGCCGCCATATGCTTAGGGAGTCCCTCGCGTCGCGGCACGCGATATTTTAGTACGACGACGGTAACGCCCTTGCCGGTGAAATACTTCGCGATCTTATCGCCTTCATGCGCGTACGCGAGTCCGTAGTATCCTCCGCCCGGACAGACGATAAGGCACGCGTCGGTTGTTTTATTTTCCGGCGCCCAGTATTCGTAAGTCGGTTTCGTCGCGTCTGGTTTCTCGCCCGGCGCAATTCCGGACCAGACGTCGAATTCGTCAAACGCGAGCGCGGAGGAGTTAGTATTGAAAGCGAACGCGCTGATCATAACGAGCGCGGCGCAAAATAGTATCGAAATGCGTTTCATTATCTTTCGCTCCGACGATAAAGTTGAGAAAAAGGTGAACGCGCCGCCAACATTTCGTCGCGGCGCGCGTAAATACGTATTAGTAGCCCAGTTTGCACATCCAGTAATACACACGATCAAGCCATGAACCCACGTGATCGTCCGTCGGATTGCCGCCGAACCCGTGCGCTATTTCCGCGTAAATATGCATCTCAGCCGGAATGTTCATTTTGCGAAGTTTCGCGTAGAGGGCGACGGAGCCCAAAGGCGAACAATGATCCGCGTCCCCGTGAATAAAGCACATAGGCGGCGTTTTCGCGTCGAACGCAAAATCGCCAACCATTTTGGAGTCCAGACCCTTATTCTTATTTGCGCCGTTCACGCCGTCTTCGAGCACGTACGCGGGATAAACCGGTACTGCGAAGTTGACGTGGCACGGTAGGTTATCGAGCTCGTCGAGCGGTTCGTACGAGTTCGTTTGACTGGTCGTCGCGACCATTAGGGTGAGGTGTCCTCCGGCGGAAAAGCCCATGATTCCGATCTTCTCAGGGTCAATTCCCCATTCCTTAGCGCGCGATCTGACAACGCGGACACAACGTTGCGCGTCCTGCCACGCGGCCATATGCTTCGGCAGTCCCTCGCGGCGCGGCACGCGGTATTTTAGCACGACGACGGTAACGCCCTTACTGGTAAAATACCTCGCGATTTTGTCGCCTTCGTGCGCGTACGCAAGGTTGTTGTACGCGCCGCCTGGACATACGATCATGCACGCGTCAGTCGTTTTCGTCTCCGGCGCCCAGTATTCATAAGTCGGCTTCGTCGCGTCCGGCTTCTCGCCAGGCGCAAGTTCCGGCCATAGTGGGAACTCTTCAACCGCTTGCGCGCGATTGGCGTTGACAAAGACCGCGCTTATGAGCGCGAGCGCGGCTAGCGTTAAAAGCGTGATACGTTTCATATCGTTTCACTCCTATCCAAAAGATATCATATCGAGAAGCCCTGAGATTAGGCGAGTAGCTCTTTGAGTCGACGCAAATTAACGCAATCCCAGGATTCTCCGTTTGCGGTTGTTTCCTTAGGCGTCTCTAAGTACATAGGCGTTTCTCGAAATCGCGCGTCGTTGACAATGAATCTGAACGGTTCGATTCCCAAAGCTCCCTCTCCAATGTGCGCGTGCCGATCAAGATGCGAACCTAGTCCTTTAACCGTGTCGTTCAGATGAAACGCTTCCAATCGTTCGATTCCCAACGCGCGGTCAAACTCGTCAAAAGTTCGCTCGTACGCGTCCTTGGTCGAGATATCGTAGCCGGCGACGAACGCATGGCAAGTGTCGAAGCATACGCCGAAGCGGTCGGGAAAATCTGTCGCGTCGATAATCGTCTTCAACTCTTGAAAAGTCGCGCCAAGATAAGAGCCTTGCCCTGCCGTCGTTTCAAGCAACACCTTGACGCTAATTTCGGGACTCGACGCGAAGATTGCGTCAAAAGATTGCGCAACTCGCGCTAACCCGTTGGCGCGCGTATCGTCCTTAGAGGAACCGGGGTGCATAACGACTTTGGGAACGCCCAACGCGTGCGCGCGTCGTATTTCCTCGGTAAACGCGGAGATTGACTTTGCGTGAAGCTCGGGATTGACCGAAGCTAAGTTAATAAGATACGAGTCGTGAATGAGCGGCATGACGACGCCGCAGTCGTTGAGCGCGTCCTGGAACTTCTTCGCGGCGCTAGGCTCGATCGTTTTATTCTTCCACCGCGACGCGTTCGCGGAAAAGATTTGGAGACACTGAAACCCATTGGCGGCTACTGTCCGAACAGCGCCGTCGAACCCATTCGATATCGATTCATGCACGCCGAAATAAGGCATAATCTTCTTTCATCCTATGGTGATCGCTTAAAGAGCGCCGACGCGACGCTCAACCAAACCATCATAACAAAGCGAAAACAAGATTGCAAGCGAGAAGTTAAAAATCTCACCGTTGTTTAATCAAACGCGAAACGACTACAAAGTCCTAACAAAGAGCGAGGGTTAGAAGTTAAAATTAACCTTCTAAGATCTCCTTAGAACGCGCAAGTCGGCAAACGACTAAGTCTGGACGATTAAAAAGACGTGTCGGCAAAACGCTCGGACCAAGCCCGCGTGAAACGATTAGACGAGCGCCTCTATCGAGATAAAGACCGCCGGTATAGCGAGGAAACCAGCCCTGATGCGGCGCGTTCAAACCCATTGGCAGAACGCCGGGCAACCGGAATTGTCCGCCGTGCGCGTGCCCGGAGAAGATAAGATCGAACCCATGCCGCGCGTAAAGCTCGAACGTTTCTGGACGGTGTGAAAGCAGAATGGAGAAAAGGTTCGGCGCCGGAGCAACCTCCGCCAAGTCTTGCGCGAGCCGAATCTTGTACTCTCGACCCGCGCGCACCGGATCGGCGACCCCCGCGATAGTAACGCCGTCCTTGACTTGACATTGCGCGACTTCACTTAGCGCAATTCGTCCCGCGCGTCGTTCAATTGCGAAACGCTTGCCGTCGAGCGGGATCGCGCCGCACGAAACGACGACGTCGAGAAAGCGCTCAAAATATTGAGGTTTGAAATTGGCTTCGTGATTGCCGGTTACGTATAGAGTTGGCGCAAGCTCGACGGAGCGACGCGTAACGTCCGCTACGTATTCGAGATCGTAAACGCGCTCGTCGATTAGATCGCCGGTAATGAGCACGACGTCGGGCCGCTCGACCGCCAGCGTGTCGAATAGTCGTTGCGAACGTTCGCCAAAGACTTTGCCATGCAGATCGGAGAGTTGCGCCAGCTTAATAACGCCGAGGCGTTGCGGAATCTTTTCGTCGACAATATCGTACCGCGATAGTTTAATCGCATTGTTTTCCCAATAGAAGAGATAATATAAAAACCGGCACGCGGCAAAGAGTCTTTCCACCGCGACGCGCATTGGCGTTCGCACATTATAGGTTATCTCGCTCGCCGGTATTCGCCGCTCGCATGAATTCTTTGACGTCATCGTCTTCCGCTCCTGTTACTTATTGCGCCAGAATTCTGCAAGCGTTATATTAAGCGCGACCCGCGTCGAGTCGACGGCGTTCCTGAACCTTACGGCGTCGACCGGATAGCCCGCAGTCGGCTGAAGGTCGACGCCGCTCGTCGCGCGTTTCCAGAATTCGTTAAAGAGCGTCATGGACAACTCGCGCAAGTATTTTGCCACGATCGAAGCGAGCGCGGTCGGCGCGTTCGATTCTCCTTTCGCTGTAAACCGCGTCTCTAACGCAATCGGACGCGCAAGTTCTATTAATGTGCCGGCGCGATCGCGCGCGCGCGTTATAAGCAATCGATACGCGCTTACAGACCGCGATTCGAATAGCGTTGCCAACGGCGCGTTGGGAAAGCGCGCGTCGAGGACATGACGATACCGATCGCGTCCGCCGAGTTTGTCGCAGAGCGCGATTACGTAGAGCGGCGCGCGCTCGGAATCAGAATCGGGACGACTGTGCGATAGCTCGACAAGCGTTTCGGCGAGCGTCGCGGTGGTAACGTCGGCAATAAGGTCGCTTTTGAGCATAGGACGGTCGAGCGCCGCGTTAAATTCCAAGGCGTGCACGCGGCGAGCGCGCAGATCGAGCAGCTCAACTCGTTCTCGCGATAATAACTCGCGCACGGAGGCGACGGCGGCGTCGAGCGAGGTTGCCGCAACGCGAGGCGGAGGAGCGATCGGGATCGTCAAGTCCGCGTTCTGCTCCCACGGCGGAGCCACACGCGTGTGTTCGCGCGAGATCGCTCGAATCGCGTCCTGAAAAGACGCAACCTTGAGACCAAGCGCGCGCGTCGCGATCAGAAAGGAACGCTCCAACTTAGCGAGCGAATTAGCGCCGGAATAGAGACGTTTAGAATCGACGAGCGGAAACGCGCCGCGTGCGCTAGAAACAGGCGCGAGCGCAACGTTTAGACGTTCGACGAGAGAATCGGTTGTCGCGCGCGACTTTTCAACGTTTGGAGACAACACAGTCGTTTCGTCGACGCTTTCCGGATTCAAATCGAACAGAGTCGCGCTTGGTAAAGAACGTCGCTTCTTTGCGCGCGGCTTAACCGACTCGCTCGACGGAGGCGCAACAGGCGGCGCGGCAAGCTGGGTCCCGAATTCGTCGCGCAACGTTACGCCAAGCGAACCTGTCGGCTCAGACCAGCACGAAGCGCCGACGAGCAACGGACCCAAATTAGGTCCGTAGCCCGCTTCGTCCGTTCCAATTATGTAGACGCGTTCAGGCGGCGCGGTCGTTCGTAACTCATGCGCTGTCATTTTGAATTCTCCTTTTATGACTCGAAGGCTCCGGCGCGGCGCGCAAGCTCGAGCGCGAGCGCGGTAGCAGCGACGTTGTGGACGCGAAGAATGTCGACGCCGCGCGCAACGAGCGCGACTGAGGTCTGCGCGGTCAGCGCGTCGAGACGCGCGACGTTCGCGTCCGGAGCAACGTTGCGAGCGACGTCGTAACGCGCGGCCGTCTCGCGTAAAAAACTCTTGCGCGAATGACCGACAAGCAACGGAGAACCTAACGATCTAAAAACTCCTGCATTGCGCAAGATCGCAAAATTGTCCTCGTAACTTTTGCCGAATCCCAAGCCTGGATCGAGCGCTATCCTGTCAGGCTCTACGCCGGCTTCAACGAACGCGGCGCGACGTTGGCGCAGAAAGTCCAAGGTTTCCTGAACTACCCCCGAATCGTAAGGGCGCAAATTCGTCTGCATCGTTTTCGGCGCGCCGCGCATATGCATAATAACAACGGCGGCGCGTTTCCGCACGACAACTTGCGCCATTTCCTCGGAGCGTCGCTCGTCGACTAACGCAAACCGATCGTCGCGCGAAACGTAACGTCCGGCGGAAATATCGTTCACGATCTCCGCGCCCGCGTCAAGAGCCGCCTCGGCAACCTCGGGACGGTATGTGTCGATTGAAATTGGCAAATTGAAGCGCGTGAGCGCGCGCACTACCGGTATAACGCGTCGCAATTCTTCGCTCGCGTCGATCGGCTCGGCGCCAGGACGCGTGCTTTCTCCCCCAACGTCGAAGATATCGGCGCCGTCTCGTACGAGTTGCGCGGCGACGTCTTCAAGCACGTTTAAATCAATTATGCCGTTTTTACTGGACAAATCAAAAAAACGCCCGCCGTCGGAAAAGCTGTCGGGAGTCGCGTTGAGGATCGCCATGATCCTAGCGCGCTCGAACGTAATCTTTCGCGTAGTTAATCGCCATTCGCGTTGCGTCTCTTTCATCATCGTCATTCTCCGGGTGGAAACTGTCGCGTTTTCTGGCAAGTATAAATCGAACGTTCATTAGCGACAAGCGCCGTTGCCGAAGTTTTGCGATAGTTTTTCAGGATGAAACACTATGACTTCATTTAATGTTAAAATCAAAAGGGTAACAAAAAGCCATGAACCCTTACTGATTACAGCGATTGTATCGGTTTTAACAAACAACAAAACTCATGACGACTCTTTGGAGCGATCGTTAATTCCTGTTTGCGTTTTGTAGAAAAACAACGTCATACTAGACGTCAAATCTTGCCAACTAGCGGGACGCGTATTACAATATAATTGTCGCGTCTCGAATGGGCGCGCGCTGGGACTGCTTTAGACGCGCGGATAACGCGGGCGGGCGGCAGTCGATTCCATCCGCGATTAAACTAATTGACGACGATGTTATGATTGGGTTTTATAATTATACGGTTGTTTTAACATACCTCTCGTTGCTTTCGGCGGTCTCAGGCATAGTCGCCTCGTTGAGCGGCGAAGGACACCCTTATTACGGCGCCTTCTTTTTGTTGATCAGCGGTCTGTGCGACGCGTTTGACGGCAAGGTCGCGCGCATGAAGAAGAATCGTTCGGAGCGCGAAAAATCGTTCGGAGTACAGATCGACTCGCTTTCCGACCTCCTCGCGTTCGGCGCGTTGCCGGGATGCATCGGACTGAGTCTCGCGCGCGTGAGCGAGAAGTTTCCGCACGTTTCGCTCATTGGGGTCTCGACGAAATTCGATTTCTGGTTCTCCTTTGGGCTCATGGTCGTTATGTTCTTCTACGTCCTTGCCGCGATGATTCGACTCGCGTATTTCAACGTGCTCGTCGAAGAGCGAAAGCTCAACGGCGACACGAGCAAGCCGTATTTCGTCGGTCTACCGGTTACGACCGCCGCTCTCATTTTTCCCGCGTTACTTCTTATCCCATACCTCAAGCCGATCGATATAACGCTGACGTACCAAGCCGTCATGATAATAGTCGGTTTCCTGTTTATTGCGAACTTCAGATTGCGTAAACCGGGTAATAAGGCGTTCATTTTCATGATAATCGTCGGGGCGATCGAGTTCATCTTGGGCATAATCATCTACCGCTGGCACGACCTTGGGAATCGCTAGGAGATTGACGTAAGTATGTTGAATTTCCTTTATCATACGGCGCTAGGTCGAATTATTCTCAAGCCGCTCACGACCCGATTCGTTTCCAAGGTCGCCGGCGCCTTCATGGATAGTCGACTCTCGAGGATTCTGATTCCGAAGTTCGTTAAAAGCGCCGGTATCGACGTTTCCGAATATGAGACGGACGGTCTGCGCTCCTTCAACGAATTCTTCTACCGCAAGATTAAGCCGGGGCTAAGAACGATCGCACAAGAGCAAGACGTTCTCATTGCGCCCGCAGACGGGCTACTCACGGCGTATCCGATTCAATCTGGTCTAGTCGTTCCGGTCAAGCAGAGCGAATATTCGATCGCTAGACTTGTCGAGGACGCAGAGCTTGCCGAAAGTTTTGAAGGAGGATGGTGCCTCGTTTTCCGCTTGTGCGTGCATCATTACCATCGCTACAGCTATATCGAGAGCGGCGTAAAAAGCGCGAATCGTTTCATCGCCGGCAAATTGCACACCGTGCAGCCGATCGCATTGGAACGGTCGCCAGTCTTTATCGAAAATTGCCGCGATTACACCGTAATAACGACCCGCAATCTCGGGCGCGTCGTTCAAATGGAGGTCGGCGCGCTACTCGTCGGCAAGATCGAGAATCTCACGCCGGGCGAAGCGCAGGTCGAACGCGGCGAAGAAAAGGGACGCTTTCTGTACGGTGGATCCACGATTATCGTACTCGTCGAAAAAGAACGCGTTCAGCTCAACAACGAGATCGTCGAAGCCTCCAACCGAGGCGAAGAGACGCCCGTTAAACTAGGCGAACCGATCGGGAAAATTACTAACGTCGGAGCGTAATATATAATGCCAAACAAAACGCCCCCGGCGCGTTCTACCGCCGGGGGCGTTTTGTCGTCTGTTGCGGTTGTTATCCGTTAGAGCGCGCCGTTACGGTCATACGACGAACGAGTCGGCAAGCTGACGCATCAGTTTATAGGATTCCGCGTCAAGCGCCTCGTCGGCGCGCAGAACCTTGTGATACGCGGCGTGCAGTCTCATGGCGGCTAAACAAACGTTCTGCGCGCGTTGCATATTACCGTCTTCCATGTGCGCCGTAACGCATTCGTAGTACGCGTCCATTAGGTCTCTATAATTCTCCGAAACCCAGCGATCAATGAGAAAACGGCGCTCGTGCTCGCTACAACCGCCGCACCCGCAACCGCAACTATGCCCGTGCTCCGCTCCGCAACTGCAACCGTCGCTCTCGCAAGCGCCGCAATGACCGCAACCGTCGTGGGAATGCTCATGCGGATGATCGCAATCGTCATGTCCGCATCCGCATCCGCCGTCAGACTCCGCGTCTGAAAGAGAATAGATCAGCGAATCGGCGACTTGAAGATGAAGATGAATCGCGTGGTCGAGATCCGAAAGGAGACTCTTGCGCGTCTTAGGACTCTTGCGCAACATAGCGCGACGCTGGAATGCGCGCGCAAGACCCTCGACTGCAGGAAGATCGTTCGAGTCCGCGAAACTCGCAAACGCGTCGACGACGAAATCGTACTCCGCCGCCGCGTCCGCCGCGCGACCAAGTCGCTCGAGAAGCTCAGCGCGCTCCATCACGGCGGTAAAGAGATCGGGACACGCTTCGCTCTCGCCGATCGCAACGCACGCTTCGTACTCGCGCTTCGCTTCGTCTAGCAACGCGAGCGCCGCGTCCAGTTGCGTCTTCTCGCTCTGCGGAGAAAGCTCCACGACAATAACGAGCGCGTCCGCAAGTTCGCGACGATACTGCGTGTGCCCGGCGTTCACTAGCGTGCGGAAAATTTCGACGGCTTTGCTCGCGAGTTCGCACGCTTCCACGACGTTCGGCGACGACGCGTCCACGTCTGGACTCGTTGAGCTCAGAAAACTCGCCTTCGTCATATAGGTCTTCGCAAGATAGTAGTACGCCTCGGGACTCTGACTCATCTGACCAGCCACGAGCGCCTGAAACTCCTCCGCCGTTTCGTCGAGCATATCGAAGCTACGACTGCGTTGGTTGAGCTCGAAAGCGATCGACGCGCGATTGAGTTTAATGCCGGCGCGGTCAAGCGCCGCCTCGTGATCTCCCATATCGACGAGCTTTTGCGTTGTCTCTTGCGCCGCAAGGTACGCTTCGTCGGCGTCCTCTAGATCGCCGTCGTCGTTGAGGAGAATCGCGTAGTTCAACTGACCGGCGGCGTAATGCCTGAGCGTTTCGCGTTCCTCGCCGAATTCATTGAGACATTCTTCATACCGCGCGAACGCGGCGGCGTAGTAATCGGACGCGCGCTCGGATTCGCCTTCTTCCTGGGCGCGCGCCGCATTTTGCAAATAGCATTGCGCGAGCTCTTCGAGCGCCTCGCGACGATCTGTGCAAGAGTCGTCGTCAAGTTGATCCGCAAGCTCCGCTATGCGCGCGTCGGTCTCGGCAACCATCTCCTGGTATTGACGCAACGCGGCGGCTGAGAACTGAAACTGCGAGTCGTCGTCGAGTTCGCCTTCGGAGGCGTCCTCGGCGTCCGTACCGGAAAGGACGGAACCGACTACCGCAAAACTAGCGAAGAGCGACATGATCGCCGTCAGCATGAAAGAATCCTGCAAGAGAATCATGAACGAGTGTGTCATTGTTATCCTATAGCTTATTGTCGTGAGAGCGTTCGGGACGCGGCGCCGCGCGCTTGCTCGCCCCTAGCGCAAAGTCTACCGTTATCATACTCGAGAATCGTGTTAAAGACAAGCGGTCAGGGTAAAATTTTAACCCTCCACAATCAACCAACCAGGTTAAACGGCGCCCTTCACAAAAGGTTTCGCTCTTTTTTGACAAATTTCAAGTTTTTTTTCCAAAAGGGGCGCAAAAGACTTGACGATAATGCAACAGAAGATTAAACTAATGATACACTGTGGCGGTCGGTCGACGAGGCGGTTTCCGCCAATTCGCCATACCGTCGCGCCGCGCGCGGCTCTGTTACGCACCCTTTGAGACTCACCCTATGCGCGCGCGGCGCTGTTATTATTCAAACGATCCGTACATTTAGGAGTCATGGAATGAGAAAATCCACCTCGCGCGGTTTTACGCTAGTCGAACTGCTCGTCGTCATCGCGATCATTGGTATTTTGATCGGTCTACTTTTACCTGCTGTTCAGGCTGCGCGCGAGGCCGCTCGCCGTATGCAGTGTACGAACAACCTGAAGCAATGGGCTCTCGCCGTCCACAACTACATGGACATTAACAAGCAGCATCTGCCGCTAGGCGCTACCATGGGCGACTCTGCCAGCCGTTGCGGTATTGGGATTCGGTGCACCTGGATGCCGCGTATGTACGCTTTCATCGAGCAAATGCCGCTCGCCAATCAGTACGACTTCAGCAAGCACTTCTATCAGTACCCCAACAACCAGGAAGGCGCTAACGCCAATCGCAACCCGCTTGCATGCGAGAGCGCTAAATTCGATCTGCTGTACTGCCCGAGCGACAAGCCGAATAATGAAATCGTTCGCTCACAAACGTACGGTCGTTCGCGTTGCAATTACGTCGGTTGCTACGGCTACCGCGCGTACTATCACGCGGATGAAGTTCCGGATCAGCACAAGGCGTACTACGAGAAGTTCGACGGCGCAGCCTTCTATTTGAGCAAGTTCGTCACGCTCGGCAATATTACCGACGGAATGTCGAACACGCTACTATTTAGCGAGCTACTACTGGTCGACAGCGGGGTCGACTCCGATAAGCGCGGCGACGTCTACAACGACGACCGTATGGGGTCCGGCTACTCCACGATGCTCACGCCGAACAGCACGTCTCCCGACATGATGTATTCCGGTCAGTGCCCCGACGTAACCACGTCCGCAGGTCCTTCTGATATTCGTCGTCCTTGCCAGGAAGCGAGTAGCGTTGAATTCTACGCCGCGCGTTCGAACCACTCCGGCGGCGTGAACGCGGCGCTATGCGACGGCTCCGTCCGCTTCATTTCCGACACGGTCAATGCGGACGCGTACAAGGCGCTCGGCTCAACCCGCGGCGGCGAGACGAACGTCAACCTCTAGTTCTAACAAGAATGCGTAACGTCCGCTTACGCTCAAAATTCGACGGCAAGACGTTGGGATTATTCCGCGCGTTTTGCCGTCATTTCCATAACGAAAGAACACGAAAGAATGCACAAGAAGTTTATGATCGCGTGCGTCGCTATTCTATGTTGCGCGGCGTTCACGCTAGGATGCGATAAAGGTCCGAAAAAAGTCCACGTTACCGGTAAAGTTACCGTCAACGGCGAAACGGTCGACCAGGGCGCTATTACCTTCATAGGAACCGACGCCGCTGGCATGAAGGAAGGCGCGAAGATTATGGACGGTACCTTCGAAGCCGACGTTACATTAGGCGAGAAGAAAGTCCAAGTCTACGGCTCCAAGAAGACGGGCAATAAGATTAAGCCGGATCCGACGCTCAATCCCGACCTGGAAGTCGACGAAGTCAAGGACTTCCCGCCGGCAACCTTCAAAGAAGAGAAAACCGTCAATATTGAGTCGAAGAATCAAGTAATCGAGATTTCCTACGGCTCCGCCGAATAGTCTTCGATTCAAAGGTCCTTACGCCCTATTCAGGACGAGCGCGCGCGTCGCGTTCGTCCTTTTTTCGTCTACGCAAACGCGTCAGAAGACGAACAAACGTCGCTAATCTTGACAAAAATCGCGATCGAGACTAGAATACTACCGACGGTTAGCGCACGGCGAACCGAACGTGAAAGCGTCTAAAATTACAAATCATGGAGAAGAATATGTTGCGAGTTTTTAACACACTATCGCGAACCAAGGAAGAGTTTCAACCCGTTACGCCTGGTAAGGTCGGCATGTACCTTTGCGGACCGACAGTTTATAAGCCGAGTCACATCGGGCATATGGTCGGACCAGTAATTTTCGACGCGATTAAACGGTACATGACGTACTCAGGGTACGAGGTAACGTGGGTCGTTAACATCACGGACGTCGACGACAAGTTGATCGCGGAATCGAACGCGCGCGGTATTCCTATGAGCGCGGTCGCTGATGAAATGACCCAGGACTACAAGAATAACCTTGCGGCGATGGGCGTCGACACGATCAACGTCTTTCCGAAAGCCACCGATTACATTCAGCAGATCGTCGACTTCACCGCAGACCTCATCGCCAAGGGCTACGCGTACGAGTCTGAAGGAGACGTCTACTACGACGTGGAAAAATTCCCGGAATACGGCAAGCTGAGTAATCGCACGCTTGACCAGATGAGCGGCGAAGGGGGCGGAACTGCCGAACGTAAGCATTCGCCGTTCGACTTCGCGTTATGGAAATCCGCCAAGCCGGGCGAACCCTCGTGGGATTCGCCCTGGGGTAAGGGACGACCGGGCTGGCATATTGAGTGTAGTGTGATGAGTTGTTGCCTACTGGGCGAAACGTTCGACGTGCACGGCGGCGGACTCGATCTACAGTTCCCGCATCATGAGAACGAGATCGCTCAAAGCGAAGCGCGCAACGGCAAGCCAATGGCAAAATATTGGATGCACAATGGACTCATGCAGGCGTCAAACGAAGTCGGCAAGGTAGGCGGACGCAAGACCCGCGAGGCGCAAGAGAGCGGCGCGAAAGAAGGCGACTTAGCGTCCCAAGAGGCTGGTAAGATCAGTAAATCGAAGGGCGCGTCCGCATTTAGGGATTTGCTCAAGAAGTTCCAGCCGGAAAATATTCGATTCTTCCTACTCTCCAGCCACTATCGTCGACCAATCGACTACAGCGAAGAACGTCTCCAGGAAGTCGGCAAGGGACTAGAAGGATTTTATCGCTATTTCAAGCGCTTTGAGAGCGTAACCGGGCAATCGTTCTACTCCCTGGAATCAGCGAAGACACGATTGGAAGGCGACGATTACGAAAAGTCGGAAGCGCTCGACGTCTACCCAGAATTCGCCAAGCATATCCGCGAACTGCGCGCGCGATTCCTAGAAGCAATGGACGACGACTTCAATACGGCTGGCGGTCTCGGCGTCTTCTTTGATTACCTGCGCGCGGTCAATAAGTTCATCGAAGAGACGCAATTGGAAACAAAGCAGGATCCAACGGCGCAGAACGCGCTAACGGTCGCGACGACGATCTTTCGCGAACTCGCCCTTACGCTAGGACTCTTCCGCGCGCCGGTCGAAGAAGACGCCAGCGCGAACGACGCGCTCGTCGAACCGCTCATGACGCTACTCATCGATCTGCGCCGCGCTGCGAAAAAGAATAAGGATTTCGCAACCGCCGACGAGATTCGCAATCGCCTCAAGGAACTAGGCGTTACGCTCGAAGATCGACCAGGCGGCGTATGCGTCTGGACACGTGAATAGCGCTCTCGCAAGCGTCTCGGCGAACCAACCTATAGGTTTGCCGAGACCTGTGGTCTGGCGCTCTAAGAATGGCGCAGAAGGAACAGACGTAGGACGAAGCTATGTTAGACAAAATTAACGTCGACGAGTACGACAAAATTCACGAAGAAGTTAATCTTCTGGACAATCGAATTTTTAAGGACGCGTTCCGCGAAACCAAGATCATGACGGAGTTTCTACGCGTGGTATTGGGCGATCCTAAGCTCGTCGTCGAAGAGATTCACACCGAACACGAGCTTACTAATCCTGGCAATCGCGGCGCTATACTCGACGCGTTTTGCCGACTGGGCGACGGACGCGCTATCAACGTCGAGACGCAACATGCGGACGACGACGAAGAGCGGCGCGTACGATATTACGGCTCGCTACTTACGACTCGATTGACCCCCACAAGAGCGAAATTTCGCGATATTCCCGACGTCGTCGTCCTCTTTATTATGGACTATGACAAATATCACGACGGCGAGGTTGTGCACGAAATCAAACGGTATGAACCCAAGACTGGCAAGTACCATGACAACGGGTTTCGCGAAATCTATTTAACGGCGTGCGTCGACGACGGTTCCGAGATCGCGGAACTATTACAGACGCTCAAAACCTCGACGAAATTAAATCCGAAGTTTCCCGCAATTTCGGAATATAAGATGAATTACAATAGCCGCGTAGCGCAGAAAGGCAATAAGAAAATGCTTGGACCTAAACTAGAAAATTTACTTCGTATGTCGAACACAGAGGCGGTTAAAAAAGCGCGTCCGAGGATTATTGAAGAAGTGCGACCTAAGATCATTGAGGAAGCTCGCACTGGAATCATCGAAGAAGCTCGCTCTGGAATCATAGAGGAAGCTCGCTCTGGAATCATTGAGGAAGCTCGTCCTGGTATTTTAGCGGAAGGCGCTGAGAAGAATAATGCAATGATTCAAGAGCTGGTCAGAAAGTTGGAAGAGGTCGGACGTAGCAACGAAATCAGCAGAGCCATTCTCGATTTGACCTACAGACGGCAGTTGTTAACCGAGTTTTTTCCGGAACGCGAAATTTGAGTTAAATTGCCTCTCGAAAACGTCGAATAATCTTTCAACGCGCGCCATTGCGAATCGAATCAATCTGGTACGTTGCATATCGTCTCGCTAATCTACTGGAAGTTTCACGCAATTTCGGAATATAAGAAGAATTACAATAGCCGCGTAGCGCAGAAAGGCAATAAGAAAATGCTTGGACCTAAACTAGAAAATTTACTTCGTATGTCGAACGAAGAAGCGGTTAAAAACGCGCGTCCGAGGATTATTGCTGAAGCTCGACCTAGAATCATTGAGGAAGCTCGACCTGGTATTTTGGCGGAAGGCGCTAAGAAGAATGACGCAATGATTCAAGAGCTGGTCAGGAAGTTGGAGGAGGTCGGGCGTAGCGGCGACGTCTGCAGAGCCGTTCTCGATTTGGACTACAGACGTCAGTTGCTAACCGAGTTTTTCCCGGAACGCAAGAATTGAGCGGCGGCGTCTCGAATTCCTAAGCTGGACTTTGAACCTTCTGCGTACGCCATTGCGAATCGGGCGCGCAAAAACAATGACGTGCGCGTGGTCGTTGAGCAATCGAGTTCTATAGTCCGGCGAAATCCATAAATAGATACCTCGTCTCCTCGGGCTTATCAACGAAAATCATTCCATGCTCGATTCCTTTTTTGACGAGCGTACCGTTGTGGTACGCGCATAGCGTCGTGAACGGCGCTCGCCGCCAGGGCGCGTTGCCGAAAGGCGCTGTCGCAAAGACGACGGCGTCCTGTTCTTCGAAACAGTAAAGTGAATTTGCGTAGTTCGAATGAACGTAGAGATACTCGCCGTCGTAGAAGACGAGATTCAGTTTATTGCTTTTGGCTAGCGTTATAACAGCGCGTTCTAGCGCGTCGAATCGTTCCTCGAAATTCAACTCGGAGCCGAGCGCTTCACATGCGCAGTCGATTTGGTCGACGAAATAAAGGAGCACGCGTTCACTGTCCGTGGTTCCCGATTGACGCGCTACATACTTGTTGAGCGAGGGCGCGTTAAAAATTGTACCGTTGTGAATAAGCGTCCATGCGCGTCCCGTCGCGTCGCGTTTAACAAACGGGTGACAGTTCTCATAAACGAGCGCTCCTACCGTAGCGCGGCGAATATGAGCTAAAAGAATCGATTCCTCTATCTTCATTCGTAATTTATTCTTTAAATACCGACTCGTAACCGCGCGCTCAGGCTCTTTCTCGATCGACGGAAACGCGCCCTGGAAAGAAGCGATTCCCCACCCGTCCGGATGACGGTCGCCATGGGCAAAGAATTGCCTGAGATAGTCGTTGAGGAGTATTTTACGTCGACCTGTTACGGCAAATAGTTCGCACATTATAATTCTGCCTGCCTTTCTTTTGCAAGTTGCAATCCTTTCTTCCAGAATCCTTCGCCGTATAAATTGCGCACGGCGCAAGGATAGCGCGCGCTCGGATTCGTGAATTTTGTCAATTGGAAGTCGAGCGTTTCAAGGACGATCGGCGACGAATCGGCAAAGAATTTCTTCATTGCGTTTAATATCTTGACGCCAGCCGACGTCATACTGTACGCGGCGTCGTTCGGTAATAGGATTTTAACGTTATCAAGATCATAACGCGCGGCGTTCTTAAAGTTGTGCACTGCCATAACCTGAGCGCGCGGAGTCAGTTCCAATCTCGGAGTCGACGCCAAAAAGATCAAGAGGAGCTGTGCAAATAACACGTCGCGCTCTTCTATTCCCGAAGGAACGAGCGGGTTCAAATCGAACATACGCAATTCAACGTGGTCGACGCCCTCGCTGACAAGGGTTGAAAGATTGTTAAGTCCGCGCGGCTTCAAGCGTATCGGATAATACAACTCCGACGGCGCGTTAATAATATCCTCGTCGACGTAACGCTGAATACTCGCCGCATACGACTTAATATCGTCGTAATTCAAAATTGGCACGAAATGGTTCCAGTATCCCAACTCGCTGCAACGCACCGAGCCCATGCCGACAAACGCGTCCTCGCCTTTGACGCCCTTACGAAAAAAAGACGCGTCCATAACCGGACTCGCCGCCGTTACTGCCGTGAGTATCCAGCCGTAGGCTATTGCCTTTTCCGCCAGCTCCAAATAGAGGTGGTTTTTATAATCTCGGAAATCTGACTCTCCGCTTAGGGCGAAATCTGCGCGCAATAACTCGTCGCCGAATGAAAAATTAAAATGTATGCCGGAAAACGCCATCTTATATTTGCCATAAATATCCGCCAAGCGTTCTCGATACGTCGTCTTGGAAGCGCGCGCGCCTTCAAAGACTGCCACTGGAATATCGTCTTCATCCTCGATATAGGGCGGGTTGGAGAACGACCATAAGTACTCGCGGTTGGGAAGTTGCGACAACTTACGCTGAATGCGCGCCGTATAACGCGCAACTTCGGCGACCGCTTCAGACGCGCTTGAGCAAATCGACGTGTTCACCTCTGTTTGATTCTCACAGAAGTCCCGCGTTACATGAGGATCGTCCTCGGAAAAAGGATGGCGGGTACGCGCCATGCGACCTTTGTCGTCCACGCGAAGGCTCTCCTTTTCTAGCCCTATGTTACCCTGGAACAAAAGACTCTTGACACTTTCGTCTTGATAATGCAACATTGCGATCTCGCCTCCCACATAGCGAGCTATGCGAAATACTACCTTATTCTTATCCGAACATATCACAACTCACAGACGCATTCTCATCGCGCGTCGCTCTTTACAGGGCGCGCGTAGCGTTGAAATCATAGACACGCGCAAGTTACGCGCGTTATTAGTTATGTGCTAAAATAAACTCGCGTTGCTCGCGCAATTCGTCGACAGACGTTGAACGCAACAGGAAGATATATGCGCCCATCGTACTGTTCAACGACTTCGGAGGTTCTTTCTCCAGAACGAGTCGAGCCCCGTAGCGCGCGCGAATCTCGCCAACTGTATGCGCATAATTGACGCTCGGACGACGACCAATATGCGCGACGTAATATTTGAATTCGTAATCGTGAAACGACCGATTCTCCTGATACACAAGAGATTCCGCCCATATCTGATAGACGTCGACGTCGTACGCATAATTCATCTTGTCGGGGATATACCCGCCTGGCGCGCGGAGATTAACCTCAAGACCGACGACTTCGCCTTGACGACCTAAGCCAGGTTGATCTTGAAGGAGGCGAAAGAACTCCAAGTGGAAAAATCGACCTCTAATATCAAACGCCTTTAGCACACGTTCGCCAATCTCATACATCCCTGTCGCGCGCACGTCGGTCGTGTAACTCGTCGCTTCCGCATGTTCGTTCGCCATTTCCAAAGGATTAACCAGCATGACCTGACCGGTTGCGAATAGTATCTCGCCGCGCGCGTTGACAATTCCATCGAACGTCTCAACGCGGCCCTTAACGTATTCTTCCGCAATATAGGTTACGGCGCGCTTATTAGCCCAAAACTCGTCGAGATCGGCGGCGCTGCGTATTTTCCATGAATCGGCGGCGCCAACGCCTGAGTCGGGCTTAATGACGACCGGGGTTCCGACACGGTCGACGAACCTCCGCAACTGCTCGCGCGACTCGACGAGTTCGTACCGCGCGGTAGGAACTTTCGCGACGGCGTAGTATTGCTTCATTCGCGACTTGTATTTAACGTTTTCCAACTCGCAGGGACGCATACCGTTCGCAATATTAAAATCCTCGCGCAATCTCGACTCGAGGGGTAGCCAGTATTCATTCTGGCTCTCGATATAATCGACGCGTCCGTACCGATGAATATAGTACGCGACGGCGCGATATACCGCGTCGTAATCCTCGAGACTCGGAAGATAATAATACTCCGTCACGGCGTTTACACAGCTTGGCGCTAGCGCTCCGTACGGCGCGTCCCCTATCCCGAGAACATTGACGCCCAGTCCCTTAAGGCGAGCGCAGAATAGGTAAAAATGTTCGGGAAAATTCGGTGAAAGAAAGACGACGTTCATCTTGCGCCTCCCTAACTTGTACTACTTGGGGTTAAAACCACAGGAAATTCATCCACGTCTCCGTCTGCTCGCGCCAACTCGCTTCACAGTGTGCGCCGCCATGCTGACAGAGGATATACGTCTTCATACCCTTCTCTTGAATCTTCTTTTCGACCGCAAGTATATCCTGCGAAACTTCCCAATTCGTTTTCGCGTCGTACTCGTTTGTACCCCAGCTAAAGAATATCCGCGTGTCGGAATAATACTCGTGCGTATTAAGTTCGTGAAGGAACGCGTCCTTTGCGATCATAATCGAGGGCGATATAATCGCGGCCTTGGAAATGTAGCGATTATATCGTAAGACGCCGTAAAGCGCGGTAAGTCCGCCCATACTGTAGCCGGCGATCGACGTCGCTTCGCGGAAATAGTACGTGCGATAATCCGCGTCGATCTTCGGTTTGAGATCGTGCACTAACCAATTGAGCGTTGCGTCGGCGCGACCATGGATCGGTCCGTACTGACGACTCACGACGTCGTAGGGAACAAACTCGTGCACGCGAACATAATCGTCGCGCGTACTTTCTATGCCGACGACGATGAGCTTCTTGCGCCAATGATCGATGAATTCCTTAAGACCAAGACACGTGCCGTACGTCGCGTCGGCGTCGTAAAATAGATTGTGCCCGTCAAACATATAGAGCGTCGCGTAACGCTCGGTCGTATGATAATAGTCGTCCGGAAGGTATAGGTGAATTCTGCGATTTTCGCCGGATGGCGCAAACCACACGTTAAACTTCTGTATCATATCGTTTACACTCCGACGTCGAACTAACTGCGTTGAATACTGTTATGACCGACGCGCGAGAACTGCGTCTCGAAGTTGAACCAACCCTTTTTCAAGGTAACGACGTGAACAAGCAAGGTTGACGCGCTGGAAACCTGCGCCCGGCGCGCCAAAGATGCGACCGCTGTCGAGCCACAGTTTCGCGTCCTTAACGATCAAATCGTCCAATTCGTCGACCGAAAGACCAAGCGCGCGACAGTCGAGCCACATAAGATACGTGCCTTCATTTGCGCGCGTTGAAATACCCGGAATTTCGGAATTGACGAATTCGGTCGCGAACTTGATATTCTCGGCAATATACCTTAGCATAGCGTCGCACCACTCGGCGCCGTGTTCGTACGCCGCGCGCGCCGCTGCAAGACCAAGCGTATTGAGTTGGCTATAGCCGCACGCGTACATTTCGGCGCGATAACGCGCTCGCAATTTCTCGTTGGTTATAAAAAGATTGGAAACTTGCAACCCGGCGAGATTAAACGTCTTGCTCGGCGCCGTACACGTTATCGTTATATCAGCGACCTCGGGACTAAGCGTCTCGAAAACCGTGTGCTCGCCCTGAAAGACGAAATCGTGATGGATTTCGTCGCTCACAACCAAAACGTTATGTTCCAAACAGATCGCCGCAAGTCGCGTCAACTCGTCCCGACTCCATACGCGCGCAACAGGATTGTGCGGATTGCAGAGCAAGAAGAGTTTAACGTTATGATCGACTATCTTACGTTCAAAATCGTCGAAGTCGATCTGGTAACGTCCCGTAGCGTCCTGGACGAGATCGGAGCTAACGAGCCGACGACCATTAGAGACAATAACCTCGGAAAAAGGATAGTACACCGGCTGCTGAATGAGAACCGCGTCGCCGACTTGGGTGAACGCGCGGATCGCTTGAGCAAGCGCGAAGACAACGCCTGGAGTCTTAACGAGCTGATCGGACGTTACGGCGAAGTTGTGCCGCGTGAGCATCCAATTTTGAACTGCGGAAAAATAACGATCGTCCGGCTCGGTATAACCGAAGACGCCGTGATCCACCACGCGTGCGAGAGCGTCCTGAATATACGACGAAACCTGAAAATCCATATCCGCAACCCAGTAGGACAGCAGATCCGTCGGCATACCGCGTTGCAACGCAGAATCGAATTTAAGAGAATCCGTTCCATAGCGATCAACGAGAGCGTCAAAGTCGAGGTTACGTTCCGGCATAATAGGTCAACCTTTCGTTAATAATTGAGAGCTTGGTCGAGATCGGCGAGCAAGTCGTCCGCATTTTCTATCCCGACTGAAAGTCTCAATATTCTATCGGTCAGACCGTTTGCGTCAAGGACGTCCGACGGCACAGATGCGTGCGTCTGCGCGATAGGATACGTTATCAGCGACTCCACCCCGCCAAGGCTCTCTGCAAAAACGATCGTTTGGACCTTCGTCAGAACGTTAATCGCGCGCTCTTTCGTATCCGTCTCAAAGGAAAGCATGGCGCCGAAACCGCGCGCTTGCTTCTTCATGACGGCGTACCCGGGGTTACTTTCCAAACCCGGGTAGAAGACTCGCCTTACATGACGCTGACACTGCAGCCAGTCAACGATCTTCATCGCGTTCTCCTGCGCGCGATCAAGTCGAACCGCGAGCGTACGGATACCGCGAAGCACGAGCCATGCGTCGAAAGGCGCGAGCGCGCTGCCGACCGTCGTCGAAAGGGAACGTAACTCCTCCGCTAAACCGACTTCACGAACGACAAGAAAGCCGGCTATCGTGTCGTGATGACCCGAAAGAAACTTCGTGCCGCTGTGAATTACGACGTCCGCGCCCCAATCGAGGGGATTCTGGAAATAAGGTGACAGGAACGTGTTGTCGACGACGCACAGCGCGCCCCTATCATGCGCGAACTGCGCGTGCTTCTCAATATCGGAAACGTGCGCCATGGGATTCGTCGGCGTCTCGAAGTAGATCGCCTTAAAACGATCGGTCGCGAACTCCGAAGGATCCTGCTTCGTAAGATCGCAACGCGTAAATGTCAGACCGTATCGCGACTCGTACTCCGAGAAGAGTCTGATGCTACCGCCGTACAAATCGCTGTCGACTATTATCTGGTCGCCGCTATGAAATAAGTTGAGCAACAAGGTTATCGCAGCCATGCCGCTACTCGTCGCGAGCGCAAACTCGCCGTTTTCAAGTTGCGCGACTACCTTCTCCAAATGACTGCGCGTAGGATTAGACTCGCGCGTATAGTTGTAACCCGCGCTAAGGCTAATGTGATCTTGACCTGGCTCGTAATCATCCCTAACGCCGGGATGCTCAAACGCCGCCGTTTGATAAATCGGATAACTTATCGCGCCAAAAGTCTCGGCGTAGCGCCGACGTTCTTCTGCGCGCGAAAGGTGCAAACATCTCGTTTCAATACTCTTGACGTCGCCTCGTTCGTTTTCTGTCGTCATTACGCGATTCACTCCGTTCGTACTCGTCGCTCGTGAGCGACCGCTTTACCATCTTAACCTCGCCTATTAGGGAACGATTCCCACAAGGCTCAGAAACAATCATACTACAAACTCCTACTAAGTCAATAGGCTTTTTAAAAAATCTCTCGCTCTTATCCTCGTCTTGTCGTTCAATTCTTGTAAAAAGGGGGTGAAATGGTTGTGCGAGTGAAAATAGCTCTTTACAGGAAATGCGTTCCGCTTTATAATGACAACCTAGCGTTTTATGTGTGTTGTACGCGTCGTGGACGGCGCGCGCCGAGCGGTCGGCGTTCGTTGTTCCAGTACAAGGAGGGTTTTCACTTTGGGCGGTTATTTCGTTCTCAACATAACGATTATTCTGGTATCTGGACTCATCGCGGGCGTAATCTGCAAGCGTTTTAAGGCGTCGCCTCTAATTGGCTACTTGGTAGTTGGCGCGTTAATAGGTCCTGGCGGTTTCGACCTAACGGGTTCCGGAGCGATTGAAAAAGCGTTGAAGAGCGACGAAGCGTACCTTCAGAAGGTTCAGGAGGAGCGTCCAGTGGACGCGGACGAACACGAAACCGCCAAGTTGGACGGGATTCAAGAGCGTCATAATCGTGAGGAATCGTCGGGCGCGTTCGTTGCGCTGCTCACAGTTGAGGAGGAAAATATCGAGCTCAAAGAGGAGCTTGCGGAAAAAGTGGAGGCGCTAGCCGCGAGCGAAAGCCGATACGCCGTCGAGCATAACGCGCACGAACGCGACGAAGCGGTTTCGGAAATCAAGCACGGACGCTACGCGCTCGAAGCGGCGACGGAATTCGGCGTGCTACTGTTGCTCTTTGCAATCGGCATTGAATTCACGTTCGCGCAACTCACGGCGACCGCCAAATACATGTTCATTGGCGGGTCGTTGCAAATGGGCGCGACGATCGGGCTGGGTGTGGCGCTGTGCGTCCTCTTTAAGATGGGTTGGGTCGCGGGTCTTGCGCTCGGTAGCGTCGTTGCGTTGAGTTCGACGGCGCTTGTGTATAAGAGTCTCACGGACTTCGGTCAGGCGGATACGAGACGCGCCCAGGCGACGCTCGGACTGCTCATCTTCCAAGACGTCGCGCTCGTGCCGCTATTGCTCATTCTGCCGATCGTACTCGGCGCCGACGAAGGACAGGACGTCTCCTATATTTTCGACAATCCATGGATCGACATGACGATTAAGTCGATCACGTTCTGTGCGATCGTATTACTGATTAAGTTCGCCAATATGCGCTTCATTATCGACCGGCTCGCCGCGTTGCGCTCGAACGATATGGTCATTCTGTACGCGGTCGTCGTACTGCTCGGAATGTGCGTCATTGCGGAGGCGTTGGGACTAACGGCGGCGCTAGGCGCGCTAGCCGCAGGTATTGCGCTCGGCGAGAATCGACTAACGCATCAGATCGACGCGCTCATTCTACCCTTCCGGGAAGCGTTCTCCGCAATGTTCTTTATTTCGCTAGGAATGCTCACCGATTTCTCCTACGTGTTCCATCATCCGATCGTATGCCTGCTCGCGCTCGTCGGAGCAATTGCGTTCAAAGCGGTATGCGCGACTGCAGCCTTGAGAATTTGCGGAATGGATCGACGCGGAGCTTTGGCGTTTGGCGTTAGTATTTCGCAGATCGGAGAACTCGCTTTTATGTTGCTAACGATCGCGTTTCAGAAGAACGCTATCGACGACACAACTTACAACACCATGCTCTTTGTCTCCGTCGCGTCCCTCGTACTGACCCCGAATATGATTAAGATCGCAATGACTAAATTCGGTATGGAGCCCGAGGCGCCGGAGCTAACGGGCGCCGACGCCGATATCGACCCCGAGTTGTACCGCGCGATTACAGGCGCGCGAGGACACGCGATCATCGTCGGCGCCGGGCACATTGGTAAGACGCTCGCCAACGAGCTTAACGCGCACAAAATCTCCGTCTGCGTCGTCGACTTCAATCCAGTGAATTTGCATCCTTTCAATCAGAACGGGGTTCCCACGGTAACGGGAGACGGCGCGAATTACGACGTCTTGCGTCAGGCGGGAATAGGTCGCGCGTCGGCGGTCTTTGTAACCGTGCCGCGCGACGACCTTGCGATCAACGTGGTGAAATCGGCGCGCGCGCTCAATCCAACGGTTGTAATTGCGTCGCGCGCGCGATATCGACTCAATATTTCGAAACTTGAACGCGAAGGTTCGGCGCTTGTGCTATGCGAAGAGAATTACGTCGCCGACGAACTCGTTAAATTAGTCGTTCAATACCTGGAAGGTCAAACCTCGGGCGCGACTAGCGCCTCGAAAACGACGCCAACCCCCGTGCCGGCGTAATCACTTGTACTGGACGTTAAAAGGAATCGATATGAAAATCGTTACTCGACGCGCGAACGTCGCGCACGGCGGTAAAAGCAATATTCTCTGCCTAACGGTCGATCGCCTCAATTCCGATTGTCTCGGCGCGTACGGAGCTACCTGGCTCGACACGCCGGGGTTCGACGCGCTCGCCGCCGACTCGATTTTATTCGATTCATATTACGCGACCTCGCTCGATCTAACCGAGCTCTTTCGCGCGTTCTGGTTCGGCGAGGCGCCCTACTGTGCGCGAGGCGACGAGCGCCTCTCGCTATTCGGCGCGCTCAAGGCGCAAGGATTTCGAAATTACCTGGTCTCCGACGTCGACGCCGTCGCGCTCAATCCTGAGATCGACGGCGACGAACTGGAAGCGCGATTATTGCTCGACCCAATTGACGCGCAATCGCCCGCCGAAACGCTCGAAGAGACCGCGTTCTTTAAGCAGTTCGCCGAACTCGCGCGATTCATATCGAAACTAGACGACGAAACGCGACGCAGTCATGAACCGTGGTGCGTATGGGCGCACCTCTCCGGATGGAACGAACGATGGGATTTTCCGAAAGAAATGCGCAAACGGTTCCAAGAGGACGAGGAAGACCCCGAACCGTACGCTGAGATTACGCCTCCGTACTGGCGACGCGAACCGACGTGCGAGCGCCATCGCCGCGCCGCGCGACGTGAAACCGGCGAAGACGACGCTGGCAACGTCGGAACGCCCCCTTCTGAACGCGCTCGACTCGACGCGCTCGACGAAGACGATCGACGACAGAGCGTACTGGAAGCCTACGCCGCTGGTATCGTCGCGTTCGACGAGACGCTCGCGGGGTTCCTTGAACTACTCAAAGAGCGCAAGATACTATCGAAAACGTTACTGCTGCTCTCGGGCGCGCGCGGCTGTCCGCTCGGCGCGCCGTCCGCGCTCGGCGTTCCGAGACAAGGCGAGCTAGGATCGCCCTTCTATACGGAAGAAACGCGAGCGCCGCTCGTTATACGCCTACCCGACGCGACCGGCGCTACGCTCAGACTGCCTACGTTGTGCGACCCTCGCGACGTTTACGCGACGATAAAAGAATGGTCGAACTTTGCGCCGACGCTCAAAAGCGAGGAATTCTGGCGGCTCGAACGGGTTGAAGTCTCGCCCTTTGCCGGCGTATGGTCTGGCGACGCGCGCGCCGAGGAGGACGCGACGCCAAACGACGAGCGCTCGACGCCGACGCGCGTTGAACCGCTAACCGACGCGCCCGGCGCCAATCTCCTTGAACTGCTCGCCGACGAAACGCGCGCGTTGCGCGAACGCGAGCTGATCGTTGCGAAAGACGCGGACTCGCGCGAGCGCGCGCTCGTTACGCAAGAGTGGTTCCTCAAAAGAACGCCGATTACGAACGGCGCGGAACAGAGCGAAAAACTCGAACTCTTTAAGTTGCCGGACGACCGATTTTGCGTCAACGACGTCGCCGATCGCTGTCGCCAGGAAGTCGAGGAATTAACCGTCAACCTGTAGTTTCTACGCCCATTCTTCTTGGCGCGCGCGTGAAAAGGCTCGCGTAAATTATTATGCGAGCCCTTGGAATTTGCCCGTTAGAACGCTCGCGTCTAAAATAATCTTCTGATTGGTCTTTTTTAACTGAAAAAACCGAAGAATAAACTCTATAGACGGCGTGAAGGGAAATCAGTGGGATTTTCCGAGTAAAAGAACGCCCAATACTGTTCGCAAGGACAAGCGGCGACTGCCTAACCCAAGGTTAAATACTATGACCAGATCGCTTCGTATCTCAATTTTCATATTGCTTCTATCCCTTGCTGGGGCGCCGATCATGGCGATGGGGCAAGCTCCAATAGATCCGGGAACGAATTTCGACGACGACAATAGATTTAACACAGGATCTGTTTGTAATCCCTGTCAAGATAATGTAGAAGACACGCTTATCGACGATGCCCCCCAAGAGTCGGAGTCGAAACAGAGTAAAAGTAAAATAGTACGTATTCCGCCGGGAACCGTCGTTGTCGAAGCGAAAGACGTACCGAACCCCTTCGCGGTTACAGAAGTCCGCGTGCCAGAGGGAGTCGAAAGAATTGCCGACGGCGCCTTTGCGAATTGCTCTTCTTTGCAAAGGATCGAACTTCCACAGAGTCTTAAGGAGATCGGCGACGCGGCTTTTGAGGGCTGTTCGGCGCTAAAACAAATTTCGATTCCTCAGCGCGTGGAGAAGATCGGCAAGAACGCGTTTGGCTTAGACTGCAGCGCGGCGCTAGAAGTCGACCCTAAGAATGCGAACTTCTCCTCCGATTCCGGCGTTCTCTTCGATAAGAGTCAACGTACGCTTTTGCGCTTTCCGCGCAGTAGCGCGATTCGTCGTTATACGGTTCCTAAGACGGTCAAAACGATCGGGCACGGCGCGTTCAGCAAGTGTGTTTCGTTGCTCTCAGTCGAGCTTCCTATCGGGGTCAAAGAGGTGAGCGATTGCGCGTTTCAAGAATGCGAATCGCTGGTTCGCGCGTCGATTCCGTCTAGCGTCGAACGAATCGGGGTCGAAGCCTTTTGGAGATGCTCCGCGCTCACGAACGTTGAACTTCCGGCGAGCGTAACGAGAATCGAGGAGAGAGCCTTTTTGGGCTGTTCCGCGCTACGTAGCGTTGTCATGCCTTCGAGCGTTCAATTTATCGGAGCCGGCGCCTTTTGGAACTGCGACTCGTTACAGTACGTCGTCCTGTCTAAGGGAATTAAAAAGATTGGAGAGGGAACTTTTGCATACTGCGCTTCGTTACGGAGCGTCGTCGTGCCCGAGGGCGTCGAAGCTATTGACGCGAGCGCGTTCGCATATTGCGAAAAGTTGAACTCGGTTACGCTACCCGCGAGCGTAAAAGCGATCGATAATTTTGCTTTTGACGGAAGTCCGGTTAAATTACGCGTCGCACAGGGTAGCTATGCGGAACGTTGGGCGCAAGAGCACAAAATCAATTACGGACGAATAGCGCCGACTTACGCGCAACCTCGGGCGCGACGAAACGTTTTCTATAGCGCGCCGGTATTAAGAAGACGGCGCTAACGGCGTAAAGAATAGCTCGTTTACGTTTCGTCGTGAGCGAGCGACCTAATCCCAATATCGCATCGAAAGCGCGTATAACCGCGCTAACGTCGATGGCGATGAATAATTCACCGCACGATAAGAAGAGACAAAACCATGACGACGAACGCTAACAATATCGGTTCAGGAGCAGCATACGGGCAAGAATCTTGGTTCTCGACAATCGAGTTTGGAACCGGCGTCGCAATTACCGGATATAATGTCGACGCGTTTCCCGGCGGCGATATAATCCTGCCGTCGGAGATCGGCGGTAAGAGCGTAATCGCGATTGGAGAGGCCGCTTTTAAGGAATGTCAGTCGCTAACGAGCGTCGTTATTCCGTCTGGCGTCGAGAAGATCGGCAAGTTTGCGTTCTGCGCGTGCCCTAGGCTAGTCAGCGTCGCAATACCGTCAAGCGTGAAAACGATTAGCCGGTGCGCTTTCTCCGCTTGCTCGGCGCTACAATATATCGAACTTCCAAAGGGTCTTGAAGAAATCGGCTCTTCTGCTTTTGCGGGCTGTAAATCGCTAACAAAGGTAACGATCCCCGAAAGGGTCAAGCGAATTCAAAACTCCGCCTTCAGAGAGTGTTCGTCGTTAAGAACGCTCGTTATTTCAGAGGGCGTGGAGGAGATCGAACCCAGTGTGTTTTCCGAATGTTCGGAACTAGTAGACGTCGAGATTCCTTCGAGCGTCCAAACCATTGAAATGAACGCCTTCAATTCATGCAGCTCCTTGAAGAGAGTGAAGTTTAACATTGGTCTTAAAATAGTAAGCGTAGGGGCTTTTTCGTTCTGCACGTCTCTTGAAAACGTTGTTCTTCCCGACGGACTTGAATATCTCGGACCTGCCGTCTTTTTTCAATGTTCGTCTCTAAAAAGTGTGGTAATACCAGGTTGTTATTACGTGTTAATCGCAACCTTTTTTGAGTGCCGAGCGTTGGAAAGCGTTGTTCTTTCAGAAGGCGTTGAACTAATTGGTCAACACGCGTTCACTCGTTGCTCGTCCCTTAAGCAGATCGTCATTCCTAATACAGTTAAAAAAATAGGTAGAAGCGCATTCTCTGAATGTTCGGCTCTGGAGAGCATGATTATTCCGGTCGGCGTTGAACTAATTGGTCAACACGCGTTTTCGCATTGCTCGTCTCTTAGGCAGGTCGTCATTCCTAATACGGTTAAAACAATAGGTAAAAGCGCATTCTCTGAATGTTCGGCTCTGAGGAGCGTGATTATTCCGGACGGTGTGGAGAAGATCGGCGAACAAGCTTTTCGAGAATGTTCGTCTCTCGAAAGCGTTGTAATTCCAAAAGACGTCAGAAGGTTTGGACACTTTATATTTGGCTCATGCGCGTCATTAAGAAGCGTAGTAATTTCGGAAGGCGTCAAAACGGTACCGAAAGGGGCTTTTGTCAATTGTTACGCGTTGGAAAAAGTTGAGATACCGGGTACCGTTTCCAAAATAGGGGCGTTAGCGTTTGCCAACTGTTCGTCTTTGGAAAGAATCGTCATACCCAATAGTGTAAAACAAATTGACGTAAACGCATTTGCTTTTTGTCTATCTCTTCAGGAAATCGTCTTGTCCGAAGGGATGGAATATATTGCCAAAGGCGCGTTTTTCCGATGTCTATCGTTACGTAACCTCGATATTCCGTCAAGCGTCAAAAAGATAGGCGCCAGCGCTATGCAAGAATGTTCTGTGCTGAAACGCGTAACGCTTCAACCTGGGGTCGTCATAATAGGGAAACATGCGTTTAGAGACTGCTATTCCCTTGAGAGCATTGTTATACCGGATAGCGTTGAGAGAATAGGACAATGCGCATTTTGGCGGTGTCAGTCTCTAACGAGCGTTCGCTTGTCGAACAGGCTTGAGAAGATTCCGAAATATGCTTTTGTTCGGTGTAAATCGTTAGCAGAAATTATTATCCCAGCAGGCGTCCGAAAGATATGCGCTAACGCTTTTGTCAACTGTAAATCGCTATTGTCAATAAAGATAGCTAATACGGTAACGGAAATTGGTCGTCAAGCGTTTACTTACAACGTATCTCTACAAAAAATAGAAATACCGGATAGTGTTGAGACGATCGGTCAATCGGCGTTTTTTCACTGTTCGTCGTTAAAGAACGTGAGATTGTCAAGACGACTTAAAAGTATAAAAATTTGCACTTTCGCGCTATGTTCGTCGTTAGAACGAGTCGTCATTCCTTCGCGCGTGCGGAAAGTTAAAGAACGCGCTTTTATGAACTGCGAAGCGCTCGAGAAAGTTGATTTTTCACAAGGCGTGCGAGAGATTAAAAGCGAAGCCTTCAAAGGCTGCTGTTGCTTGGCGGAAGCAACTATACCTCGTAGCGTCGAGCGCATCGAATGCGACTCGTTTGCTGATTGTCCCAATATAAAGTTCAACGTTCCAAGAGACAGCTACGCCGAAGAGTGGGCGCGAGCGTACGACGTAGAGCATGACGTATACGATTAACACGAACTTCTACAAAATGCAATGAGCCCTCGACTACAAGCGTTTCGATCAAAACGCTATCGGCGCCTTTGACTGACCGGAGGCGATTATTGAAAGGCGCGCCAACGCGTAACGCGTCGCTATGCGCAAGCGCGCCTAACATACTCTTACTTCGTCGTCAACTCTATCGTACCGATTTTATAACGCCGCCCGCCGTCAGAATCGCCAAGCGGCAACTCATAACGCGGCGTGCCGTCACGATCGCCTATACTGATATAGACGTCGTACACGCCGGGCTTCGTTGCCGGAGCGACGTGTCCGACGCGAAAGCGCGCGCTACGCTCGACGCTCGGCGCTTTCCCGGGCTCGCCGACCTCGAGTTCGCGCGCGTCGAAGGATTCGTCGACGAGAACCGACACGATCCCGCCTTTCTCATCCTTGAGCGTGAGCGCGACGAATCCGCCGTCGTAGCACGGCGCGACCCCAACGTTCTGCAAGCGCCATTCGACGTCGAAAAAGGAATCGATCCGCACGCTCTTAGGGTATTCGACGCGACTCGGCAGTAGCCGGTACCCTAACCTCTTATTAATGCGTCGTATCGTTTCGCTAAGCTCTTGCCATTCGACGTCGGGGAACCAATGGATCGACATATAGGACGCATGGTAGTCCTCGACCGACTGACACAGCAGTTCGTCGTCCCATGCGCCGCGTTCTTTGGAGCCCATGAGATGCTCGTGTTCGAGTACGACGGGCATAGTCGGCCAGAATTTCGAGGCAAGCTCCGAATGGAACCAATTGCGCGGCTTCGGTTGCACGAGAATACTGTCGTCGCGTAGCGAGACCCCTTGTGAGAGCGCGTAGTCCGTAGCGGGAAAGTCTTTTCCGGGTTCTTCCGGACCCGAAACGTCGTCGCTTATGCACAGTTGCACGTCGGGAAAGTATTTCTTATGCAGGTCGATATGTTTGCGCACGACGTCCATAGTACGTTCAGGAGTCATCCGCGAATAGGATCCTCCGCGCCATACTCCGAGCGTGCTGTGCCCTTCGCCCCACATACCGTACGTGCCGACGTCGATGAACGCGACGTGCGGATTGCCGTTGTACCGTTTGCCGGCGGCGGCGAGGAAGTTCTCCAACTTTTCGAGGTAGATCGGATCGTCGAATTCCGGATCGACGCTAAGTCCGTCTTCCTTCTCGCCTTCCGCCCAGGTATAGCGCACGCCTTTCGCGCCGGCGTCGAAGACCCATTTAGGGGTCGCGTACTCCAGCCAGTTCTCCGACGTTGTGAAGCGAAACGCGACCTGCTTGCCGCGCGCAATCCAGCGTTGCGCCGGCGTGTCCACGATCGCCCAGTTAAAAACGCCCTCTTCTGGTTCAAGGTAGGACCAGGGCAGGCGCAGATACACGACGGAGCATCCTTCAAACCAGTCGAGCGCGTCGGACGGCGCGAGCCGACTGCCGTAATTCGTCGTTACATTCGAGTAGAAGTGCATCGTCCAACCCATATTAGGATTGTAAAGCGCGCGCCCGTCGTCCGTTAGATTAACAACGACGCGCGAATCGTCCGCTACCTCTTGCGACGCCGACGGTAGCGCGAACGACGTCGCTACGACCGCGAGCGCAACCGCGCAGAAAAATCGATTCTTCATTCTTTCGCTCCTTCGCGCAAACTATTCGACCACAATTTCATACCACAGCGTCTTCCACTTCGGGCCGATCGCAAACGCAACGCCGTCATCGACTTGTGTCGTCTCCAACTTCGGACCGCGCGCGCCCGTCGAATCGAGCGCGTAAACCGTCGTAACGACGGACCTCAAGCCTTTGAGCGTTACCGTCGCGGGAACGCCCTCGCACAGAACGGGAGCATGACCGTTCGAGCCGCCGAAATGACCCGCCGTCGTTACGTCCTTCTCGCCGACCTCCTTAAACACAGCGTCCGTATTCTTCATGTGTCCCGTCGCCGTAAGGAGATAGCGACCCGGCGTGAGACGACCGATCTTCTCCGCGTCCTTACGCGCGTTCGTCGCTTTAACTAGCGAAAGCGTCGCCCAGCCCAACTCCGTCTTGCCGACCTCGAAGGTAACCGCGTCCAATTCGATCGGCGCCGTAATAAACCCGCTGAAAGCCTTGCTATTCGCCGTGTCGACTGTGAAGAACCCTTTGCCCGGCGTCTGGAAATTCCAGCAGATTTCGCCGAATTCGTTCACGATACGCTTCGATTCGAGCGAGCCAAGCTCTTGGGGAACGTCGTCCCAACTTGAAATCTTGCGCGCGCCCTCTAATTTCGCGCTCTTCGGAAGATTGAGATCGACGAGTTCGATTCCGGAATAGACCGCGAGCGAGAGCGATTTATCGAGTTCGAGACCTTGAGCGAGCGAACGATGATAGCCGGAGAGCGAGCCGTTCATAATCGCCTCCTCTTGAGCTTCGGTCATTTCGGGCGCGTAATACAATTTACCGGGTCCGCTTTGAACGTCGCCGCGCGCAAAGATCGCGTAGCACGCCGGCAGGTGCGCCATTTTCACTTGGTTCGCGCACATATCGAAGAACGGACTAGCCGCGTCGCGCACGAAGTTGTCGCCGTGCGACCATGCAAATTGGAAGGTCGCCGACCAATCTTGAAACGCCGCGACCGCCGCGAGCATGAGATTGCCCTCTGCGTTGTAGTAGTTCGGATAAGGATGGTCGTATTCGCTACAGGTGAAAGGGCGCCCGATTACGCGAACGGACGCCAAATTAGCGAGCGTTCCGGACGCGGGCGAGTTCGCCAGACACGTATTGCCGATCAACCAATCGTTCTGATCCCACGATTTGCGCGGAAAGTTCGGATGATTCCAATACGCGTGGATATCGCAATAGTCGAGTCGACCTTGATTGTACCAGAACCCGTACTGCAATTGCGTGCCAGTCGTGAGCGATTTCGTACCGAGGTCTTTAACGTACCGGTACATTGTCTGCCAGTACTCGTTCTCGAGATCGTGCAGGAACGCCGTGAAATCGGCGCGCGCTTCGGCGCCGAGAAGTTTCGCGTCCCCTGAATTCTTCGGCGCGGGAATCGTACGCGACTCGAGCGTCTCGTCGTCGGCTAGTCCGACAGTTCCGCCTTCGCGAAAACTTACGTCCGCAAGTTCGATTTCGTCCCCCGCTTCGAACCCGTTAAAGGTCAATCGCACGGTGGAATCGTCGACCGTTGCGATAAAAGCGCGATCAAAGGTTTGCCATTCCGGGGTCGCTTGCAATTTAACGCGGTATCCGACGGCGTTCCACGGATCGTGGTTCTCGATAAGTCCGACGCTGAACTCGGAGCGCTTCGCCGAGCGGTATTTGAAGGACGTGCGATACGGTTTGCCGGCGGTAATCGCTAGTCCGACGCAGTTGAACTGAGGACGCCACGCGACCTCGCCCCCCGCTTCGACCGTGAAACGCAACGGCTGACCTTGGAGGCTCGAGTCTCGGTCGGACAGAACGACGGCGTTGCATTTAGCGGTCGAATCGGTCTCAAGGCGCCAGTTAGGGGTCGAATTGAACTTGAACTCGTCGGTAAAGAGCCCGTTCGCGACCTGCTCGGCGCCCAGCGGGTACTCTTTACAATTCCACTTAGCGCGCAACGTCTTCGTATCGCCGTACTTCTCGAGTAGCCAGCGATTCCACAATTCGGCGAACTCGTCCGCGTACGGACTAGGCAGCGTGTCAAGCTCGCCCCAGGACCAGCTCGCAACGACGGAATTCTCGTTATTAATCTCGACGACCGCGACCCCGGGATCGTCGACGTACGCTTTGCCGGTATACGGGTTCACGTGCTGCAGCAGGTCTTTGGCGTATTTCTTCTGAAGCTCGATCATACGCGCGTCGAAGTTGTCGACCCCTTTATTGTGCGTCGGGAGTTGATCGGCGTTAGGGAACCCGTCCCGCTCCTTGAACGCGCGCGACACGTGGAGATTGATATTCACGTAGATCCCATTCTTGTGAAAGCGCGAAATGAGATAGTCGAGCTTATCGAGCTGCTCGGGGTCGATCTCTGTCGTCGACTTGTCAATGTTCTTACCCCAGATATCGCGCGAGTCCATATGGTGCAGGCGGACGACGCTAATGCCGAATCGCGCGAGCGCGTCCGCGAGCAGATCGGCGTGGTCTTTCGTCGGGAAATTCGCGCCGAAGCAGATATTCGTGCCGAGTAGACGCGTCTGTCC
>ONJR01000258.1 GCA_900318195.1 uncultured Planctomycetota bacterium | reverse complement strand
TGCGATTCTCGAAATCGTACAGGCTCCTTAACGCGCCGGTCTGGACAAGCGACTGGAAGAAGAGCTTTGTGGTATCGTCAGACGCAATGCCGCTTGGCACAATGCATCCCATTCGTCCGTTCGGCGCAAGAAGCTTGCGATTGAGTTCCGCAAATACTGCGTAGGAATTAATGCGTTTTAACGAGCATAATGGATAACGACCTGAATCGCGCATAAAATGGCGTATAGCGTCGTAATACCGAAAAACAATTAGGTACTCGCGATATAACGTAGGATCAGATTCTTCAAGTTGTTTAATCCTAGCCTTTCTAATAGCCGCTGTTTTGGCGCTGTAAACATATTCGCTTTTGTCTGAAAAAAACTCTTTTTCCTTGAGTTCTAGAGTTTCCCAAGGCGGATTGCCGAGTATGACGTCGAAGCCGGATGACTCGGGTCTAAACGGAGTAAAGACGTCTGGAAATTCAATATGCCAATGAAAGAAATTGAACTCCCTAGCAAGCGCCGAAACACATTCGTTAAACTGATTGAGATTAACCTCGCTTTGACGATCTTTGCCGTTATCATTTTGACCGTCATGGTTCGTTTTACTTTCAAACCATCGATCAAATTTCAACCACGCGTTTCTGAAGACGTAATTCGTGATATTATTCCCATGAAGGTCAGTTTTTACCTTGACAAAGGCAGAACACCATAAATCATGGAAAAACTTATGCTTAACAAATATATTACTTGTGATTAGTCTATGGTATCTCTTTTCCTGAAGCTTGTATCCGGAAAGCGTTGGGTATTTTTCACTGTCAGATAGTTCCTCCCATTCTTTACGTAGCGCGAGCATATCGCGATCATAAACGTTCTGGAAGGCATTTTTATCTTCAAAAAAGACCATCTGTCCGACCGCGACGTCTTTGCTCGACTTTTTGTGCTCCTTTTTAAGTTGCGAGCAGACTTCTTTATTATCCCCCTCGAGCGGTTCAAACGCCGCGATCGGTATACCGTCTTTAAGTAACTTTTCAGTAGCGCCTAGTAGCGAATTACCGCACTTAATGCGATGATCAAGAAACATCAGAGGCGTTCCAGGGGTCAGCGCTTCAATCCACAAGGCGACCTTGCATAATTCAACCGCCATCTCGTTGAGATCGACGCCATAGACGCATCGACTAACGACGTCTTGCACTGATTCGCGAACGATAAAAGGCGCCGGTTCGTCTTCCCCAGATTGAATCTGCGCGATTAGCCTGCCTAATCTTCTCGCGGCGCCGACGAGAAACTGTCCGCTTCCGCACGTTGGATCGCAGACCTTTATATTGAGAATGGCGTTGATCTTTTCTTCGGGCGTAACATATTTGTATCCTAGCGCCGGTTTGAGCACCGCAAGCGTGTCCTTAACTGTTGGCTCCAGCGCCGTGTCTAAAAGGGACTCCACCAACTCTGGATTGGTATAATAGGATCCGGTCGTCTTACGCTCATTTCCCACGACGACGTCGAGCGAGAACTCGTTATTAGCGCCGATTTCCGGCTTCATTTCAAGCAATTGCTCGTACACGCTACCCAGTTCTTCTGCGCCGAGATTGCGATAATCTACCGGCTGGAGAATATTATTTCGCGTCGTATGCGTTAGCGCGCGTATTGCGGTAAGTAGCGCGGTATTGCCGAGTTTGCAGTCCTTGAGATCGGGTGTGAAATCCGGATTGAATAAACTTGACCCGAAGGCGGGTATTCCTAGTTCGCGCTTTCCTTCGTAGCACCAGTTGAGCGTCCTTAGCAACTGCTCCCACAGATCGGCGTGTCGACTAGCGCGCGCGCGTCGCGATAGTTTGCGCAGGCGCGATAGGGAATAGTATCGGGTATAGATTTCGCGCGTCTCCTTGGCAACGTCTTTGTCAAAGAATAGCTCGCGATCTTCCGCAATAATAACAAAGACAATGCGATAGACGAGTCGCAGAAGTTGTCGATAGTAATCTTGCTTATTGAGCTTTCCGGAGCGTAGCTTCTCGTTGAGCGCCTTATTTTCGCGCCGCTCGATAAAACCCTTGCCAAGCGCGTTAATAGCGAGTACGAAATCGTTTGCGAGTTCGTCCTTAGCGCGCTCGCCGGTTTCCCTGGAATAATTATTCCACTGCTCGATCCACGGCTCCGTATCGACGCTCTTCTTTTCCTCCTTCTCGTCGTTCCCTTCTTCCTCGTCCCCTTCGTCCTCCTCTTCCTCGTTTGTTACGATCGGCGCGCGCTTCTCGAATCGCGTTCTGTGCGCAACGAGATAGAATAGGTAGAACTCGCCAAAGGCGTCGGTCTCCATAATCGTTTCGAGATCGAACTCGAGGGACGCCGCGCGCGATAGGGACGCATTGTCCCGAAGAATTCGGAACTTCAGCCCGTTCGTAACGATTCCCCAAGTAAACGCGTTGCAACGGTTAAGAAACTCCTGCATAAGCGAGTGGGGCGACTTATTGCGCATTCCCGCGCGCTTAGACTCTTCTTCGCGCTTATCGAGATTCTGGTTAAAACTCACCATGTGCAGCGCGACCGGTTCCGCGACCTCGTGCGAAATCGGGTATTCCTTCTCCTCGATAACGTACGGCTTCTTAGCGCGATATTTCGGCTCCTCGAAGTCGAGCGCTTTAAAGAGGTCTTTTAGCCACGTCGAGCGCGTGAGCGTCGTGCCGTAGTCGTTCGCCAGCGCGTGGCGCTTATCCTGAAAGATTCCCCACGACCGCTTCAGTTTATTCCAGACCTCCGCGATCTTCTCGTTCAGGCGCTCGCCGGTCATGAGCTTATAGTCCTCGTCCCTTATTCCCGGAAGACTCGGATCGCGCGCCGCGACCTTGGTTAGCAGCGCGATCGGCAGTAGTCCACCTTCCGACTTTACGGCGCTGAACTCCGCGTCTAGCGCGCGCATACGCGGCGCGCGGCGCGTACGAACTCGAGAAACAGGCTCCGAAGACTTCTTGACTCGTGACGACATGACAAACTCTTTTACAATCTAAGGTTAAGCGAATTACGACTACGACCGCGTATTGTCCAAATCGGGTAGGTACCGGTATATTCCCACGACGTCGAACGCGTCGGGGTGAACCTCTACCTTTCGCGCCTGATCCATGGCGTTGGCGACGCGTAGATGAGCGTCGTGCAGTTCCCTTGCGCGTTTACTTAAAAGGACGTTGAGATAGGGCTGGAGATTGCGGTCGTACTCTACGAGAACCTTCGCGACCTCGCGCGTCTTTGCTTCTCGCGTCATATTGCCGGTCGGTCGCGCGTCGAGCAGCTTTTCGACCGCTTCCTCGTCGAGTACGTCGAAGCGATCGACGCGACCGGTAAATCCAAATAGCTCGACGGACTCCGCGATCGTTTCCGTCGCGCCGCCGTTCCGAGACTTAACGACCATACGAAATCTCATTCGCAATAGCAGTAGCGTCGAGACGCGCTCAACGTCGGTCGTGCGAATCGCGCCGCACCGACTCGCGAGCGCGCGCTCCGCCGTCGGATCGAGCGCCTCGTTAATGACGTAGTCGGCGAGTCCCGTTACCGCAGGATGCGCGCGCGACGCGAACTCCGCGTCCGCCGGTACCGGCTGATCGAACGCGAGACGCCATTGGTCGTAGTTCGGCAGATAGTCGCGCAACTCCTGCGGCGCGCTCGTTAGGTCAAGTTCGAGCGCGCCGTCCGGGCGCTCGACGACGCTCGCGCCGACGTCGCGCAGCGCGTTCTTAACGAATAGCCGCGCGTCCGCCGAACTGCCGATGAGACGCCGCGTCTCCGTTAGTTCCCGCTTAATATCGGCGACGTTCTTCTGCGTCGCGACGTGCGCGAAATACGTCTGACTCCGCGACTGACGCTTGACCTTATAGTCCGAGCCTTTCGACTCCTCCTGAAGCTCCTCCTCATTTTCCAGCGCGCCCGCGAGCTCGCGCGCCTTCTCGTCCAACTCCGCGTGGAACGCGCGCGCCGCCGCGCGCAACTTCTCGTCCTGGAGCGATTCATAATACTCCGCCATACCCGGCAGTAGCGGTTGCGACGCGTCGACGCCACGACTTGCGCGAGCGCCCGAAATTAAGAACCCGTTAAAGATCGCTTCCATCAGCTGCTGGGAATTCGACGGCAGCGGCACGGAGACCCCGAGCGAGTTCTTAATGTTTTGATGCTTGCGCAAAAGAATATTGAGCACGAGTCCGTCGATTCCATTGTCCTTGCCGTAGAAGGTCGTCGAGCGAACCTTGGCGCTGCTCTGTCCGAAGCGATCGACGCGACCTTCCCGCTGCTCGTGTCGGGTCGGATTCCAACTTAAATCGTAATGCACGACCGCGTTAAAGAGATTCTGTAAGTTGATTCCTTCCGATAGGCAGTCGGTGCATATCAGAACGCGCTTCTTCGCGTCGGCAAGTTGCTCGACGCGGCGCTCGCGCTCTTCCGGCGGCAGTATGCCGGTAACGCCCTCGATCGCGACCTCCTTGCCGAGCGACTCCTCGCGCAACGCGGCTAGAAGATAGTCGACCGTCGGAATGAATCGGCAGAAGACGATCGGATTGAATCCGTCTTTGAGCAGGCTTTTCACCTCTTTAATGAGCGCGACCAGCTTGTAATCGTGTTCCGTTCCGCGCAGATTCATCGCCTCTTTCGCCATGGCGTTGAGCTTACGTCGGGTCGAGTCGCCGCTCTTATCCTTCGCGTTCGTCGTATCCGCGCCGAGCGTCGTGTCGACGACCGCTTCCGGATCCGTCGTATCGGAGTCGAGCGTCTGCGCGCGACCCTGTTCGTCGATTCTATCGATCGGCAGATCCTGTCCTTCTTCTCCCTCCCCCGGCGCGAGTCCGCTGCGCTGACTCAACGTGAACTGAGCGGCGGCGGGACTCGAGGCGAGCGACCGCATGAGCGAGAGCGCGGACCACCATCTCACGCGCTGCTCGCGCCGTCCGCCGCTCTTGTCCTCTACCATTTCGCGGGCAAATGCGAGCGCGCGGTTAAAGAGCGCTTTGTAGGCAGGCGAAAGCGTCCATTCCTGATCCTTCGCGGCGCATTCTGGAAAGGGCGTCGCCGCGTCGAGAAACTGTTCCACGTCGACCCGACGGCGCTGAATGAAATACCGCGCGAGCTCCTGACGGCGCTTCTTATTAGCGTCCCCTCGGAGATCCGTTGGGAACTCGTCTTCGTCCAAAAATTTCTTATCGAGTAGTCCCAGAAGCGAACGGAACGCGTCCGCTTTGCCGCTGTGAGGGGTCGCGGTAACGAGTACGATATGTCGGTTCGCGTCCTCCGCGAGTTTGCGCGCAAGTTGGTACCGCTGATGATTAACTCCCGGCTCGCAGGATACGGCGTGCGCTTCGTCGACGACGATTAAATCGGGCGCGCTTCGTAGAAAATCCTCGCGGCGGACGTCGGATTTGAGGAAATCAAGGGACGCGATCGTATAGGGATGCACGCGAAAGACCGACTCGCCCTGCGCGAGTTCGCGTTCAAGTCGCTTGATCGTGCCCGCGAGAACAAGCGTCGCGTCCAGCTGGAATTTCTCGTAAAGCTCGCGACGCCACTGCTCCGCTAAATGCGGCGGACAGATCACGCAGAACCGCGACGCCTCGCCGCGATCGAGCAGTTCCCTAATGATCATGCCAGTCTCGATCGTCTTGCCGACCCCGACGTCGTCCGCGACGAGCAAGCGTACCGTCGACTGCTTCAGCGCAAGCATGAGCGGCGCGAACTGGTAAGGTCGCGGCTCGAACTCGTACCGCGCAAAGGAGCGAAACGGACCCGCGCCGCTACGCACGGCGAACCGCAAGGCGTCTCGGAGATAGCGGCATGACCGATCGTTTCCGACTTCTTTCGGGTCGGGCAACGCGAATTTCGCGGGCTCGACGTCTTCGAGATCCGTCATAATGCCAGTCGCTTCGATTTCCGAGCCGTCGAGCGGCTTGACGTATAGAAAGTCTGATCGTCCGGTAAATTCCTTTGGAGTCGGCAGTACGACCCATTCGCGACCTCGCGCGGAGACAAGCGATCCGGGATTGAAAAGCGGTATATCTGGCATTGGACGTCCCTTGGGGTTGGTGTGTTGACGCGTCGTCCGTCGACTGCGTCGATTACCTTTAATGTACCAAATTGAGAATCGAAATTCAATAGAACTTAGTTTTTTACCGAAGGATCGTCATTTCAGGGCTTGGCTAGCGCGTCGTTACAATCGATTAGAAACGATCTTGCGCTTTTCAACGTACTCGACTCTGATCGAGTAGGGTAGGCGCGCCGTAATCGGATCATGACCGGATCACTTTGGGAATAACCGTTTGAATTGTCATCAGCCGTATTTTCCCGAGCGTCCGGACGCGTTGACTCTTTTTCGGATCATTTTGCGCCCTTTTTCGGAT
>ONJR01000261.1 GCA_900318195.1 uncultured Planctomycetota bacterium | reverse complement strand
CGTGTCCTTTATATCGGATATATCGGAACAAAAGCGGACTACTTAAGGGAGACCTTAGCGCCAGCGTCTTCGAGTTCCTTCTTGAGCTTTTCAGCTTCGTCTTTCGGGAGAGCGGTCTTAATCGCTTTGGGCGCGCCTTCGACAGCGGCTTTCGCGTCGCCGAGGGACATACCGGTCGCGGTGCGGACGACCTTGATGACGTTGATCTTGTTCGCGCCGAAGTCTTCGAGGACGACGTCGAATTCGGTCTTCTCTTCAGCGGCAGGCGCAGCGTCGCCGCCAGCGGCGGGACCAGCAACCATGACGGCGCCGCCAGCGGCGGGCTCAATGCCGTATTCTTCCTTGAGGTAATCGGAGAGCTCTTTGGCTTCCTTCAGGGTGAGGCTGACGATCTTGTCGCCAAGTTCTTTGGTAACGTCGGAGAATACGCGTTCGTCTGACATTATAAATTCCTTTCAAGGTAGTTGCGAGTATCTTCCACAACTCAGCGCGATAACAAATAGCGCGTCGTGGTCGTCGATCGCTCGCAAATTTCAATCTGGCAGTCGCGGTACTAGCCGCGACGTAATATCAAGTATGCGCGCTTGCCGCTCGAACGGACGACGAGCGCGCGTATTTCCTATGACGTGAGGTCGGCTTACTCGGCGGACGCGTCGTCTGCTTCGCCGTCCTTGTCCCACTTCTGCTTGATCTGGCTCGCGAGATTCGCGCCGCCGGCAAGTAGCTGGGACGACAATTTCGCGCCGACGCCAGTAATCTGACCGAGCAGAATCGCGATTTGTTCTTCGCGAGTCGGCCACTTGCTGATTTCGACCGCTTGTTCCGCGCCGAACGCTTCGCCGTCGAGAACGCCGCCGACGAGCGTGAACTTCTGGAACTGCTTTTCTTTTGTCAGTTTGACAACTTCCTTCGCGAGCGCTACGATATCCGTCGAGCCCCAGCATAGCGCTACGGAACCCGTTACGTTGTCGAACGCCGGACCAAGGCTAGAATCTTGGAACGCGCGCGCAGCGAGGCTATTTTTAACGACCATGACGCGAATGTCTTTCGCAGCCAAGAGCGAGCGAAGACGATTGCTGTCGTTGACTTCCATACCAATCAGATTAACGAGGAGCGCGTTTTCTACGCCTTCCAAACGTTTCTTCAGATCTGAGGAGATTAGATTCTTAACAAACTTGCTCATTGTATTTGCATTCGGTTAAAGGCGGTTAATGATGATTCGACCGATCTGCGGATCACTGCGTTACAACGCGGATACCGGGACTCATCGTCGCCGAGATCGCGATCGATTTAACGTAAACGCCCTTAACGGACGCCGGCTTCAGAGAAACGACATAGTTGATGAACGCTTGAATGTTCTCAACGAGTTTATCGGCGTCGAAGCTAAGTTTACCGACGACGCCGTGCACGATTCCGCCCTTGTCGTTGCGGAACTCGACCTTACCTGCCTTGTATTCCTTAACCGTTTTTTCGACTTCCATCGTAACCGTACCCGCCTTGGGACTCGGCATGAGTCCGCGAGGACCGAGGACGCGACCGAGCGAGCCGACAACGCCCATCATATCGGGGGTCGCGATGCAGACGTCGAATTCAAACCACCCGTCCTTAATCTTCTGAGCGAGTTCAGGACCGCCGACGTAATCGGCGCCAGCGGCAGTCGCTTCGTCGACTTTCGCGTTCTTAGCGAAGACGAGCACGCGAAGCGTCTTGCCTATACCGTTGGGTAGAACGACGGAGCCGCGGACGATCTGATCCGATTGTTTCGGGTCGACGCCGAGGCGCATAGAAATTTCGACCGACTGATCGAATTTCGTGGTATTAAATTGCTTGAGCAACTCAACGGCTTCGTTCAAAGCCATCGGAGCTTTGGTCTTCGGAAGCTTGGCTTCCATAGCTTTCATGCGCTTAGAAACTTTACCCATTTTCCCTATCTTTATTCTTTATCTGTCTGGAATTGTCTCACTCGCGCGGTAATACAGACGTCCGTCTGAGCGCGAGTCGTCGCAATCGGCGAACGAGACGCCGTTCCACAACGTGAGAACGTTAATCAACGACGTCGACGCCCATACTGCGCGCCGTACCGGCAAGGATACGAACCGCGTGCTCAACTTCGCGAGCGTTGAGATCCTTTTCCTTCGCCTTGACAATCTCTTCGAGTTGCGCCACAGTAATCGTTCCGACCTTCTCCTTCGGAACATGGCTCGAACCCTTGGTAAGACCGATCGCCTTCTTAATGAGGTCGACAGAGTGAGGACTCTTCGTTTCTAGATCGAACGTTCGGTCGCTGTAGACTCGAACGACGACTGGAATGCGCATATCCATGAATTGCTTCGTGCGGTCGTTAAATTCTTTAACGAACTGCCCGAGGTTAAGACCATACTTACCGAGCGCGGTGCCGACAGGGGGTGCTGCGGTCGCCTTGCCGCCGGTGGCATGGAATCTT
>ONJR01000262.1 GCA_900318195.1 uncultured Planctomycetota bacterium | reverse complement strand
GAGATTCAAGCCGGTAATCGTATACGACGTCGTATCGCCCGACCCGAGCTTGATCGTCTTAAAGCTCGACTTATTGCCAAGCGAGTATAAGCCTCGTTACAACGCAGATTAGGTCGCATTTTCATGAATTCCGTACGCAAACCCAACGCGGTTGCAACAGAAAGGTCGAGAAAAAGAAAGTCCTAACCTGAGAAAAAAGACGATTTTTATCAAAAACCGCCCGCAACTACTCTCCCTCGCGCGAATGGGACGCGTCTACGCCGACGTACGCGAGATATTCGCGCTCCTTCGCGTGCATAATCGGCGCGTCTTCCGGCGCGTGATCGTCGTACCCGACCAAATGCAACGCGCCGTGCGTTACGTAGAGCAACAGCTCGTCCTCCGCCGACCAGTTGTAGTCCCGCGCCAAATCGATCGCGACGTCCGAACAGACGACTATATTGCCGACAAACCGCCCTCGCGCCGCGTCGTCCTCCAGCGGGAACGCGAGAACGTCAGTCGGATAATCGTGCCCCAAGAACTGCACGTTCATCTCGTGCATCGGCGCCGATTCCACTACCGCTATCTCAAGCGTTACGCGAGCGTAGCCCGCGTCGGTAAAAATCTTCGTTACAACGCGCTTCATTCGCTCGAAGTCAATCTTCAGCGCCGTCTGCTCGTCGACCAGTTCTATCTGAAATTTCGCCGTCATATTTTGCCTAATCTATTGAAGTTCGCTTTTACGTCTAATCGTGGAATCGGTTTCCATTCTCGACTCGAATTTCACCAGCTTGCTCTCTTCCGCCGACGGCTCCTTCGGCTCTTTCTCGTCCTCGTCGTACTTCACGCGAGAATGGCGGCTCGCAAGCAACGACTTCACCAAACTCTGCTGGATCGTCTGGATCTCGCCGAACGTCAGCCCGGAATCGCGGAACTGCCCGTCCTCGATGCGCGCTTCCGTTATCTTGCGCACAAGGCTCTCCACCCTGCGCGGCGACCAGTCTGTTAGCGATCGGCTCGCGCTCTCCGTCGCGTCCGCTAGCATGAGAATCCCCGCCTCTTTCGTCTGCGGAATCGGTCCCGGGTACCTGAAGGGCGCCTCGTCGAGCTTGACGTCGGGGTCGTTCTCCTTCGCCGCCTTGAGCGCCTTTCCATAGAAGAACCCTACGAGCATTGTGCCGTGATGCTGCTCAATGAGGTCGATAATCTGCTGCGGTAGGTTGTATCGCCTGCCCAAGTCGACGCCGTCCTTAACGTGCGCGACGATCACAAGCGCGCTCATTCTCGGCTCAAGCTCGTCGTGGATATTGTGCCCGTGCTGATTCTCCGTGAAATATTCCGGATTGAGCAGTTTGCCGACGTCGTGGAAGAACGCGCCGACCTTTGCGAGGTAGGCGCGCGCGCCGATCGCTTCCGCCGCCGCCTCCGCGAGCGTCGAGGTCTGGATCGAATGACTGTAGGTCGCCGGCGCGCGACGATTGAGCTCGAGCATGAGCGGGTGCGAGGGATTGGCGTACTCGAGTAGCTGCATCGGCGTAACGATGTGGAAATATACCTCCGCAAATGGGAATAGGCAGGTCGTTAGCATTCCAGCGCCGAGCGCCCATAGTCCGCGATATGCGGATTCCGTGACGATATGCATTGAGTCGCTTGCGAAGTAATCGAGCGGCGATACAGGGCGCATGGCGTCGTTTACCAGGAACCCCGCAAGATTGGCGAGCAGAAAGACGAATAGTCCTGAGACGAACGCGTGCGTAACAAGTTGTAGCCGCGTGCGAATGCTGCGCGATACGAACGCGACGAATAACGCGGCGCCGCAGAAGACAATAAATGAATCGAAGCCGCCGCCGTTCGCCACGGTGAGCGCAAAGGACATAATCACGCCGACCGAGAGCGCGAGCGTCCACGAAAGCGCGAACGCCGTTAACTCAACGAAGACCAGTAGCGGCGCGAGTTCCGGCAGCGCTCCCTGATTCGGCCACGCAAGTTGCAACAGCCTGCCGATCGCGAAAAATAACGCGAAGAAACTCAGATAGTACGCCATCTCCTTAACGGTAAGCGCGCGCACGTCGACCGTGTCGACCGACGAACGCAACGTAATGAAGACGTACGAACTGCATAGTAGCAACGAGAGCAATGCGAACATAGCGAACCAGCGCGTTATGCGTTCGAGCGCGCCGCGCATCGTCTTAAGATATAGCCTCCGCTCCGTCTTCAACCAGTTGTATTCGTTCGCCGTAATGACCTGGTTCGCGCGCACGATCGAGCCGCCGACATTAAACTCTTGATACGCGTCGCCGACCTCGCGCTCCGCCTGCCAAATAGAAACGTTCGAGAGCAATTGGTCTTCGACGAGCGTAACCGGAGGATGCAGCAACACGCGCCGGAATAGCATCTCGGCGATTTGCGCGTCGTGCGCGAAGACCGTATTGATCTCCGTGCGCGCGGTCGCGCCTGACCCGAAGCTGACGTTTGAGACGGAGATCGTTTCGACATGAAGACGCTCGTCGATGTGCGCGATGAGTCTGCGTCCCTCTTGAATAGCCTTGTCGCGATCAAGCGTCTTCGGGACGCGCGACGGTATCAACTCCTTAACGCGCTCGCGCTCGGGACTCGCTAGAAAAATCTTGATCTTTTCGTGCGGCGCCTCCTTCTTCTGCGCTCGATCCCTTTGACCCGAGCGCGCGTTGAGATGCACGATGACGCCGTCACTTTCAAACTTGTGGAAAATCTTATCGAGCGAACTCTGGTAATTTACGAGCTCGACGTCCTCTTCAAAGTAATCTTGCAACTTTCGGAACGCTTCGTTCTCCTGACTAGGGGACGAATTCGGAGGAAGGTACTGGCGCAGAATTTCAAGGGTAGCGTCCTTATCGGAAAGGCGCGCGGCGCTAACTAACGCCGCCATTTCCTTGCGAAGCTCCCTCTTGTACGCCGTGATCTTCGTCGGGTCGTGCGCGTAATATCGCAACGCGTTTTTGCGCGCAAGATCGCGTTCGACCTCCGTCTGGACGAGATCGATCTCCGCGAAATCGAGCACGCTAACGATATCTCGATCGGGACATGAGTACAAATTGTAACGCATCGGAGGGTTCCACGCGCCCGCGAGAAGCGAAAGAACTAACGCCAACCCGACAAGGAGCGCCAGTTTGCGCCCGCCGTTATTCTCCGCGAGAAACTGCTTGCACTTGCGCGAAAGACTTGTGTAATCGACCCGCGATGCCACGCGTTGCGCGCGCGTGCGAACCCTATCGGACGACGCCATTGTCGAACCCTCCTTCCTCATGACGCGACCCTGTAATCGTAGCGTTCGACGACCCAGACTCGCTCGCCGACGCATAAGAAGACGGAACGCTAGAAGGCAAACCCGAAGCGTACTCCGTACTGCCGAAATTCTTCTCATAAGAGTCGACTATCTTGCGGACAAGCGCGTGACGAACGACGTCCCCGCGTCCTAACGAGAGGAAACCAATCTCGCTTATTTCGCGCAAGCGTGCGAACGCGTCGACCAACCCGTTCGTAACGCGAGGCGAAAGATCCGACTGTGTCGCGTCTCCGCAGACGACGACGCGCGAATTCATCCCCATGCGCGTGAGGAACATCTTCATTTGCGCGATCGTCGTATTCTGCGCTTCGTCCAAAATGATATACGCGTCGTTAAGCGTGCGCCCCCTCATGTACGCGAGCGGCGCTATCTCGACCCGAGAGTCCTCGATGAATTTGTGCAACATATCCGCCTGCGTCATATCGACGAGCGAATCGAAGAGAGGTCGAAGATAAGGATTGATCTTTTCGGCGAGGTCGCCCGGTAGAAAGCCCAAATTCTCGCCCGCTTCCACCGCCGGACGAACAAGGATAATACGCTTGACTTCGTTGAGTCGCAACGCCTCGACGGCGCGCGCCGCCGCCAAATAGGTCTTGCCAACCCCCGCCGGACCAGCGCAAAATAGAATCTCGCGCTTGCGCAATTCCTCGCAATATTTCGCCTGACCGGCGGTCTTAGCGCGTATCGTCTTACCGCCGTAGACCTCAAAGGGTCGCACGTGCGAGACGCTCTGACCTAACGCGACCTCGTCGATCGCGCGCTGCACGTCGTCTTGCGAGAGCGGCGAGCCGTCCCGATCGCTCCAGCGCTGCAACTGTTCAAGGAGGTACGCCGCTCGCCGCGCGGATTCCGCGTCCTCCGATCGGACGAGCAACTTGCCGCGCTCTGCGTCGACGACGACGCGCACGCCAAGCGCCTTGCGTATCTTACGAAGGTTCTCGTCGCTCGCGCCGAACGCGTGTTGCAACGCCCGCGCGCTAACGACGACTACCGAAAGCTCTTCCATAACGTTCCTATCCCAATGGGTCCAAGACGCGCGTTAGCCAAAGGGCCACGCGTCCCCTAACGCTGCGCGCTGCAACGCCGATATCTCCGCCACGCCCTTGCGCGCGAGCGCAAGCATAGCGCTAAGCTGCTCCGCGTCGAACGTCGCGCCCTCGCCAGCGCCCTGAAGCTCGACGAAGCGACCCGAACGCGTCGCCACGACGTTCATATCGACGTCCGCCGCAGAATCTTCGCGATAGCACAAATCGAGCATAGGCTCGCCGTTCACGATTCCTACGCTAATCGCCGCAACCGCGTCCCTCAGTGGAAAGCGCGTCGGATCCGGCAACCTGTCCCGAATCGAGACAATTGCGTCCACGAGCGCGACGAACGCGCCCGAAATGCTGAGCGTGCGCGTGCCGCCGTCCGCCTGCAAGACGTCGCAGTCGAGGTAGATCGTGCGCGGACCGAGCGCTTCCGGCTCGAAGACGGCGCGCGCCGCGCGCCCGATGAGTCGCTGTATCTCCGTCGCGCGCCCGTCCGGACGATCCTGACGCGGCTTGCGCGTCTGCGCGGAGCTCGGCAGCATACGATATTCGGCGGTAATCCAGCCTTTATTAGTAGCGCCGTCGCGCTTCATCCATTCCGGGACGTCCTCCACGACGCTCGCCGTACACAGTACGACCGTGTCCCCCGACTTCGCGAGCACGCTGCCCGCCGCCTTCGTAAAGCGACGCGTAAAAGTTATCGTACGCGTCTCGTCGAGCGCTCGCCCGTCGACGCGCGGTAAACTCGGCATAGTTACACTCCTCGAAGTTCTGTATAAGTTCTCGAGCGCAAGGGTCGTCCATGACTCGAATTGATCGTGATCCGTGCGAATCTCGGCGAGTAGTTCCTCGACCGTTCGGAATCGCGCCTCGGTAATATCGGACTCGTTCGCCCACATAGCGGGCGCGTCGAGCGTCGCGCGGCATACGACGCCGAGGTGTACGGTTCCGACTTCGGTCGCGTCGTCGTTTACGAGCCCAACGATCTCGAGGCTCTTAATCGGCGCCTCGACGACGACCTCTTCTTCAATTTCGCGCCGCGCGCCCGCGAGCACAAGCTCGAGTCCCGACTCGTTCGGCACGAGGTCGCGGTCGTTAATGTGCCCTCCGATCCCAACGCTCCATTTCGAGACGAGTCGCTTCTCGCCTTGTCCGGCGCCGCGTCTGTAGGCAAATACGTCCTTTTTACCGTCTGCGCGCTCGAATTCGAAGATCACGTAGGGTATGATCTGTTTGAATTCGGGGTTGCGTTCGGCGTCGGCGCGGCGCATGAATGTCATGCGTTCGGCGTCGAATAGCGCGTTTGCGCGCGTCGCCGCGGCGTCGGAGAACCCTTGGAAGGTTCCGAATTTCCTAAACGCGTCGGTTGGAATCACGAGTACGCGTTCTTCGTTCTTCGCGTCGTTCTCTTTCGTCATGAGGCTTCGACTCCTTGTTAATATCGTGCGTTCGCCGCGCGTTGTTTTGCGCGACGCACACCAGATTATACCGATTTTTTCGTTAGATAAAAGCGGGTGCGTTTTGCCGGTCGCGAATAGCAAAGTAGCGCGCCGCCGCTAGGACGCATTGGTCTTAGCGGCGGCGCTTGAGCGAACGTGTAGTACCTGAACGTATATTATTTAACGATGCGCGAATTCGGCAGATTCGCGGTCGTTTGCGCGCCGTTTGGCGTCGGTTTGGAGACGAGCTCGACGTTCGCCTTCGGATTGCGCGGATTTTCTAGCGCAGTGCGTTTCGGCAGTCTCACGACCTCGGTTTCGCGCGGCGCGGAGGGGTCGGAGGACCAGTTGACAATGCATATGATCTCTGCTCCCTCCATGCTCCTTCTTCGTAGCGCGTCGATCGCGGCTTCGAACTGCTCTTCTTCGCGGTCAAAAATTTCGATCTGAGCGAGGTCGGGCAGCGCGCTGTAGGTCGTCGAGCGAATGACGTCGGAGTTGGGGGTCGGCAGACCGTCGTATGCGGCGTACCGAGTCGAGGTAGCGGCGGCTATTTGCGCGCTTTCATGCGCTTCGACCGGTTCGACGATCTGTTGAACGTCCTGCGCGCTCGTTGCGATCGGCGCTTGCGCGATCGTCGGCGCCTGGTTCGCGTTTGCGTTGACGACGTTGGTCGGTTGCGCGTTCGTTTGCGTCGTGGTTGCGGCGAGCGTCTGCGCGTTTGCCGGCGTCTGAGCGCTGACGTTCGGTTCCGGGACGTTCGTTTCCTGCGCGTTAGTCGCGGTTTGCGCGAGCGCTTCGTTTAAATTCGGGGTCGGCAGCGGTGGATTGACGGCAGGCAATTCGGGCGTCGTGTTCTGAATCGGCGCGGTCGGCAACGGATTTTGCGCGAGCGCTTGCTCTTGCGACTTGGCGTCGTCGAGCGGGTTGGGCGCCGCTACTTGAGGCACCGTTTCGGGTTTTGTTTCGGGCTGATTATTCTGTGCGAATACGAAATTCTCGTTGATTCCCGCCGTCTGAACTTCGTTCGTTTGACGTTCGGCGATGGCGTTAGCTAGCGCGTCGGACTGCGCGAACGCGTCGCGCGCGTTGGCTGGGAACGCGTTTGCCGTCTCTACGGGCTCGGTGCGCGCGGCAGCGGCGAGCGCGGCGTCGACGCGACTCGGATCGCTCGTAACGACGTCGGAGGCGACGAGATCCATTCTCGCGTCGACTCGGGGCGCGTCGGTCGGTTGCGACAGTTTGACGGGGTTCTCTTGCGCTTCTTTCGCTAGCGTTTCGAGATCGGCTTTTGCCTGCGCTTGCGCTTGCGCGCGTTTCGTAGCGTCTAGCCGCACGAGCTTGGAGATTGCGGAATCGATTTCGGCGTCGGAGGCGGCGGAGTCGAATTTTCCAGCGATCTGATCGCGATAGACCGTCGCAAGATTGCGGTTCACGAGTAGCGAACGACTAATCAGCGCGATCGGCGCGACGACTCCCTCGCGGTGTTCCGAACCTGACAAATAGAGACCCGCGAAGTAATACCGCTCGTTGCGCTCGACGAATAGTCCGGCGCCGTTGTGCTCGGCGCTCGGCGCGTCGGAAATCTCAACGCATAGGAACGCGGCGCTCTGATCCGCGCCCTCCGCCGTCTTATAGAATCGACGCTGATCGAGCGCGAGCACGTCGTGCCCGCTCTTAACGACGTTCTCGCCGTCGCGCATAACGAGGGCCGCGCGTTCGCCTACTTCAAGGGGCGTCTTCTTCGGTAAGAAGGCGACCGGGGTCGCGGGATGATCGACCTGCGCCGCGACGAACGCTATGCCGGATTCCATATCGCAGTATACGCACTGAGCGCCGCGCTTTTCCAACGTCTGCGCTTCGGACGAGTACACCTCTACCATAACGCGCGCCTTATTGAAAGCGTCGTCTATACCGACGAAGAGACTCGCGGCTACGGCGACGAGCGCCTCTTTGTATTCGGAATTATAGTGTATCGTAACGCCGTCCCCGACGCGCGGCGCGCCGCCGTCCGGCGACTCGACCTCGACCCTAGCCGCGCCCGCGTTGAGACGACTCTCGCCGATGAGCTTCGACAACTCTTCTTCCCGCGCGTCCAAAAAGGAATAGTCTTCCGCAGGCTCGCTCGACGAAAGCCCCAACGCCTGACCGCGCGCGACCGCCGCGTCGCGACCTGCCCCCTGGAAGAGGAACCCGAAGAGCGGTTTCGACGCCGCGTGGTACTCCGGTTCCGGCGCGCGAACACGAGGATGGCGCGCGACCGCGTCGCGACCGTGCTGGAACAGCTTCAGTAGACGATCGCGAGTCGCGCGAACCGAGTCCTTTTTAACGACGACGCGACCGAGCTCCTTACCGTCGAAGAGCAACACGAACGTCGGAATCGTCTCGATTTTATACTGGCTATACAGCGTCTCGCCGCCGTTTCGACGTTCGACCCGCTGGATGGGATAGTTCTTATTGCGCATCTCTGCGAGCAGACGCGTCAACTCGCCGCATTTCGCGTCGGATTTGTCGGAAAATTCGAGCAATTGAAGACGCTGAGCAAATTCAGACGTTCGAGAATATGAAGAATAAGGCGTGCCGGCGGCGCCAGAAGCGTCCGCTGAATAGGTCGAAACGAGACTCGACGTTAAAATGAAAAAGGCGCCCGACGCTATTAAGGCTCCTAGGGTAAATCGTCGCAACATTGATTTGCGCTCCTTGAATACACGTTGCTCTGGGAATTACCGCGCGCTGCCGCGACGACGGTAAATGAGTCAGAATCCGTCCCGACCCGTCGCGAGAGAATAAACTATACCAAAAGATTGCGCAAGAGCAAAAAAGAAGAAAGGAACGCATAGCGCTACGCTACGCGTTCCCTTAAGGTTAGCGAGGGCGTATTACTCCTCGCTTCGTTTGGCTACGATTGGTGTGAATTCGCTATCTCCGCTTCGGCGGTCGCGGAGGATTATGCCCGTTAGGCGCCGGACGCGCCGGTCGATTGCGGTTGCGCGCGCGCTCGAACGCGGCGCGTATGCGGCGTTCGACGTCGACCGCGCCCGACCATCGCATGATTTCACGCGCCCGTCCATATGACTCGCGCGCGATCAGAATAAAGGTCGGGAAGCGTTCGACGCGCCATACATCGCGTTGCGCGCGCGCCGTCGTGTCTTCTGCATATAGGAAGGTAATAGGTAATTCTCGCGCGAGGCGCTTCGCAATCGGTCGCGCGCGGTCGCAGGGCGGACACACTCCCGTCGCGCGATAGGTAAAGACGAGCATTTCAATGCGCTCGCGCGGCGCGCGGTCGTCTCCTTGCGCTAGCGTTGGCGCGAGAACCGCGCATAACGCGACGGCGAGCAACGCTAGAGGCGGTTTGTAACGTTTCATAATCATTCCTTTCTAAGTTGAGGTTGGCGTATTTCGTTGCGCGCGGCGCGCCATTCGAAGGTCGCAAGCGCGCGTCCAAAGGAACCGCGATCTGGTCGACCTTTGCGACGTTGCGTCTTGCCGTACGGATACGCGGCGACAAGTCGCCAGTTCGACGAACGCGATAATTTGCGCAGAAAGAGTAGATTGCCGGAGCTAACGCGCAGAATAGCGCCCTCAGCTTCGAGTCGCTCGGCGATCGCGTCGAGGAACGCGCCGCCAAGTCCTATGCCCTGAAATTCCGGCCGAACGACTAGCCGATGCACGCGTTTCACGCCGGGACGACCTTCCAGTTGCATGACAGCGGCGAACGCGACGGGCGCGACCTCGCCGTTCGCGCGCAGGGTCGTCGCGATAAAGACGCGGGACGCGCGGTTAAGCGAGCCGCTCAAATAATGATGCGCTTGAAATAACGGCCAAAATTGTCGTCCGCCTTCGTAGAGCTCGAAGGGTAAGCCGTTGCGCCGAAGCCGCCCTCGACGCAGGGTTCCGGTCGTCATATCGAGCGTCCAGTCGGGCTCAAGGCTTTCCTCGACGTCGTTGCGACACGCGATCGCGACGAATCGAGTCGGACCGAAGGCGCGGCGATCAAGGGCTTTGCGCAACGCGATCGAACACGCGCGCGCGACGTCGTAATCTAGCGCGCTCGCATACTCGTCGAACGCGACGACGGGGTTGCGCGCGCCCAGGTCGAGTAGCGCTTTTGCGAGATCGCATCGCAGTCTTTCGCCGCCGCTTAGCGTCCCGTATGGTCTAGCCAAGGTCGGTAGCGAGGCGAGTCCGACGGACGCGAACGCGGCGACGAGCTCCTCGAACGGACGCGGCTCGAACTGATCGATAATAGCGCGCCGAGCGTCCCAGTCGAACCCGGTGTAGAGCGCGGTTCCGTAACGCTTGCGCGCGATCGACGTTTTACCGGCGCCGGACGGTCCGACGACGAGTCCGACGCGCCACTCTTCGTCAAGACTCGGCGGCGGTTCGTACTCGATCGTCGTGCGTACGAGGTCGGCGTCCGCGCGCTCGAGCGCGCCTAGTATCCGAGCGACGCGATACGAGCGCTCGACCCGCGTCTCGAGCACGAGCTTCTCGCGCGTTATAGATTGCATAGCTTCGCTTGGTACCCTTCCTCGACGAGCCGTTCGTAGAGCGCCGACTGCTCCTCCTCGTCGGCGCAAGTAACGACGATTTGGTACGAGCGTTCTAGTTCCGGCTCCGCGCGCTCAGAGTCAAAGTTCGGCGCGTCGAGTCCCAGGTCAAACTCGACCTCGAAGGGCGCAAAGTCGAACTTGATTTCCGCCAACTCGGCGACGAGCGCGTCGACGTCCCAACTCGACTTCTCGTGTATTTTGTTGTCCAAGATTCTGAACGCGCGGATTTCGTCCTCAGACAACTCGGTCGCGAGCACGCAGGGAAGTTCCGTCATTCCGAGCGATTTCGCCGCCGCGAGGCGCGCGTGCCCGCAAACGACGACGTTGCGCTTGTCGACGACGAGCGGCTGTTTGAACCCGAACCGACGGATCGATTCCGCAACGGCGCGAACCGCGTTCGCCGAATTGTGCGCGTGGCGCCCGTACGGCTTGAGCTCTGAAATTGCTATCCTCGTAATTTCCATTCCATCTCTTTCCTACAAAGAACCGATTAAAACGCGAGCGGGGTCGAGGTCAGCTCGCCGAGCGGACTCTCGTCGGATACGAGAACGCCCAGAGCGCCGACGTAACGTCGCGCTAATTCGCACAGTAACGTCGAGCGAGCGCCGACTTGAAAAGTCGCCTCCGCGCCCGCGAGCGCCGCGCGCACGAGCCCGCGCGCCGCAAGTTCCGCGCCCGCGTCCGCGTCGTAACGTATGAGCCAGAACGCCTCTTCGCAGAGCGCGTCGATAATCTCTTCGCGCCATACGAGGACGCCGTTCTCGTTCAAATATCGCGCGTCGTGGGAGAAGCGGAACGAGCGACCAAGTATTCGGGACGCGGCGTTGAGCGCTGCTTCCCGCGTCGCGCTGTCGGCGTCGAACCATGCGTCGGCGCGCAGACGCGTCTGAAAGTAACTATTGGCGGCTTCGAGCGAGGTTGTCGGGCGCGCGCTGGGGTTCGTCGGCATGATTTTCCTCCGCAGTTGCGACGCGCGCGGTTCCCAGAAGAGCGTCGTCCTCTTCGCACGTCTCTCGCACGTCTTTGTTCTCGAGGGGCGCCGTCTCTTCGCGCGGCTCGCAAGGCTTGCAGGTTCCCGTCGCGGGATCGAATGAGACGCGCTTCTCGCGCTCGAAGTTCGCGATGAATTCGTCGTACGGAATCGTTGCCGGCGCGCTGTAAATCTTGAGCTCGCCCTCTTCCTCGTAGACGATCATTCGCGCGTTAAAGGTCTTAACGCGTTCCTTGATTCTAATGACTGTCATATCCTCTTTTCCTATGAACTTTCGCCCTTAACCTTCCTAGTCGCGGGCGACGGTGAAACAATTCGCACGGTCATACTACGCGAGCGCGAGCGCAGAAGGCTTGAGCCCCGAAATTCGGCACAGCGCCTGCTTCGCGTTTTTGAACTCTGCGGTGTATTCTCCGAGAATAATCGCCTTGCGCCCGTCGACGCCGGGCGCGGTCGCCGGCTCCGTGTGTAGCGCGCGCGTTGCTAGCGGCGCGAGCGCGAACCCTCGCGCGTCGCAGACCCAGACGTCCGTGTCCGGAATCGACGGTTCCACAACGATCTTCAAGACGGCGCCGCCCGCCGACGTTACGAACGCGTCGACGTATCGTCCGACCTTGCGCGACTCTAAACTCGTCTGAACTTGACTCGCCATAAAGGTCGAAATAACCTGCGCTTGACCAGGACCGCAAAGAATCGTGTCCGGCGCGCACCCGGCGTCGAGCACGTCCTGAGCCGCCTGATTGATTTTCGCCATAGTCAGCGCGGGCGCGCCCGTTTGCGGACGCGCGAGCCCGTCCGGTTGCGAGCCGAAATAATATAGCCCGCCCAGCGCGCCCGGACTTGTCGACGTGCGACGCGTCTTAACGCCAAAGATTAACGCCGCGTTCATACGGCGAATGATCGCGTCCAGCGCGTACTGCAACTGCACGGAAATCGCGTTCTCCATACCCGCCTGACTAATCGCGGTCGCCGTGCCCGTGAGCTCGACGTCGCCGCGAAAGATCTGCGTGAAGTTCGATTCCGTGTGAGACTGCATGAAGAAGTCTTCGCCCTGACTCGAACCCTCTTGAATAGGTCGAGAATCGAAGACAAGAACGCCGGTCGTCGCGCTCTCGTAGTCTTCCATATCGTTTTCCGTACCGTTCTCGCCGACGCTCTGCGCAGAAATCGAGGTCGACGTCAGATTCGTTATCTGAAAAACGCGCGTGTCGCCAAGAATATGGAACATATCGCCGAGCGCCCAGCCCGCGCTACTCGCGACCGTAAAGACCCCCGTCTGCGATTGATACGCGTAGTTAAGATACGGCTTCGTCTTCGGCGCGTCGACCCCTTCGAGCCACAAATGCTCCGTGTTCGTCGCGATCGGCGCGACGCGTCCCCCCGTAAACAAGCGAATAAAGCGAGGAGTCTGAGCGACCCGCCATGAAAGAACGTCGCTAAGATCGACGCGTGCGTTCAGTAAATCTAGTGTGCTAGTTGCCATTGAATTTCACCTCTGTCGTGAATGAAACTGTACTATCCGCGAAACGGCGCGTTAGAATGGACGTTCGACCGGCTCGCGCGGCGCCGTGCGAATCAGCTCGCCGAACTCCGCGTCCTCGCGCGCGAGCGCCGCACGAAAGCGCTCGCGCGCGCTCGGTCCGTCTAGTCCGACGCTCGCGCGCGCCGCGCCGCCTTGCGAACGATTCAACCAATGCGGCGAGAGCGCAATCTCTTCGCGCAACATTGCTTCCAGCGACCGGTCGTGCTCCGCGCGCGCAATTCCGTCCTCGCCGAGCGAACAGTTCGGCGCCAGGCGGCGCACGTCCCGCAACGCGCTTTCGCAACAGTTCAACTTTCGCGCCGTCGCGACAAGTTGCGCCTCGATTTCACGGCGCGTCTCGCGCGCTTTAAGCCGCGCGTTCTCCTCCTTTAGGGGCGCGAGCGTCGCTTCTAGCTCGGCAATTCTCTCGCGCGCGCTCTCGTCGCGCAGGTCGTCGTTGGGAGTAGCTCTTTTCGCGCGCGCTTCGTCCCGCTCGCGCGTGCGGGTCGCCAGCTCGCGTTCCAGCTCCTGTCGTCTTCGCTCCGCGCGTTCCGCGTTCCTCGTCGCGTTCGCCGCCGTTGCGCGCAACTCGTCCGCGCCGCCGTCAACTAAACGATAGCGTATCTGTCCGTTCTCGTCCTCAATTCCCTGTATAGCCGCGTCTAGCGCGCTCAGAAGCGCGGCGCGGTTGTCAAAATCATCGAAAATCGTCATGCGTTATTCCTCTTCACGTCGTTACGTTCGCGCGCGTCGACGTTATGCGCGCGTAGTCCGCATTATTGCTAGCGCCTCAAAAGATATTCGCAAAAATAATAAATGGCGCGGAAGAAATCGCTTGACTTTTCGCGGCGCGCAAAGTATTATGTGGGCATTGCGCGTCGCTTAGCGCGGCGCAACTTCGTTGATTATGCCTACGTACGACTAGCGCGTCAACGCGCGAGGTCGTCTATGCGAGGCTGGGGCGCGCCCCTGGTCTCGGATATTAGTTGATTCATCCATTGCGAGGTTATTATGTATCTAGATTCTATTAAAGCGCGACGCGGCTTTACGCTCGTCGAGCTCCTCGTCGTTATCGCTATCATTGGTATCTTGATCGGTCTCCTTCTACCCGCCGTGCAAGCGGCGCGTGAAGCCGCGCGACGTATGCAATGCTCCAACAATCTCAAGCAGATTGCGCTCGCGTGCCACAATATGCACGACACGCAAGGTCATTTCCCCGCGTTGGCGTACCAGCAGGGCTACCCGACGAACAGTTTCCACTGGCGCGTCGGCTGGGCGGCGTTCCTGTTCCCATACTTCGAACAGTCCGCGCGATTCAATATGGTTATGCAGATTCCGGAGCAGGGTATCAATTGCGCGCCGTACAACACGAACGCGACCGTAACTCATAACGGCTCGACGATCGAGAACCCCTACGCCGGTAAAATCACCACGCTCATCTGCCCCTCCGACCCGGTTCAAGACCCCGTCGACGGCGCGCTCGGCGTGATTAGCTACCGTATTAACCTCGGCGACGAGACCTACAATAACACGGCGAGCTATCGCAAGGACATTCTCAATCGCGGCGTTACCAGTCGCGGGGACGAATTCACCGTTAAGATGGGCTCGATCACCGACGGCACGAGCAATACCGGTATGTTCACCGAATCGACGATCTCGCCGTCGCGCTCGAAGATCCTGTCCCTTAAAGGCGGCGTGGCTCAATCTTCCGCCGACGTCTATCGTATGCCGATCTCGCTCGTTGAGGAATGCCGTAACAACCGTAACGGCGAGGAAGTCGGAACCGCTTACTCCATGGCGCTTCGCGGCACGCGTATTGCCGACGCCTACGGACCGATCTACAACGCCGTTCACTGGGTGCTGCCACCGAACTCGCCGACTTGCTCCTACAATCATAACGAATTCACTTTCTGCGCCGCGTCCAGCTATCACTCTGGCGGCGCTCAAGCGGCAATGTGCGACGGCTCCGTCCGCTTCATTTCCGACACGGTCAACTGCAAACGCGACGATTACAACAACCTCGCGACTTCGACACTGACCGTCGGCAATAGCGGCAAGTCGTACTTCGGCGTATGGGGCGCGATCGGCACGCGTAACGGCGGCGAAACCGTCAATTCGCTGTAATTAACGCTCCAGGCTCATCTTGAACGGCGCGCCTAAAACACGTTGCGCCCTGACTCTAAAACGCGCGGCGCGCTGGACTGCTGTCTCGCGCGCCGAATTGCGTTCACGCGATTCACAAGGATCAATTCAAAATGCGTTATATCAATCTATTCTCTCTCGCGTTCGTCGCGCTCGCTACTTGCCTAGGATGCTCGGGCGGCAAACCGGACGGTATCCCCAATCTCGCCAAGACACAAGTAACCGTCGTTAAAGGCGGAACGCCCGTCGCCGACGCTAACGTCTTTCTCGTTCCAGACCTCGGCTCGGCGTCAGGCAGCTGGTCCGTCGCCGGGAAAACCGACGCGCAAGGCGTCGCTATTATTAAGACCTCGCAAGGCGACTGGTCCGCGCCAGGCGCGCCCGAGGGGAGCTATAAGATCTACCTGACAAAGTTCACTCAGATCGAAGAGCCCGAAATGCCCGCTAATATTGACGAAGACGAGGAGGCGAAAGCCGCGTACTACGCCGAACGCGAGAAGCGCCTGAAGGAAGCGGGCAATGAAATTCCCGCGAAAATGAATCAGGCGGATACTTCGGGTCTGACGATCTCGGTTGCCGGCGATCTCACGGAACTGACAATCGACGTCGATGAGGCGAAATAACGCGCCGCACGCTACGACGGTCGTTCTGTTTCTATCATTCCCCTAATGCGAGCGCGCCGGTCGATATGATCGCGCGCTCGCAAACGCTTTGGTTTCTTATCTGGCTTGACTACATTCTCTAGTATTCCAATTAAATCCGTTTCTTTCGGCGCAATTACCCGTCTCGTCGCGTCTTGTACAAAAAAAAACTTGAATTGCGCTTGAATCTCATTGACTGACGCGTCGATTTTTGGTATAAAAGTGTGCGACGGGTCTGACACAGTTTTGCGGCTTCAGCTGAAACTGTCGTCGTCCTCTCGTTCAACAACGTTGAATTTTGCGTTTAGAGACACAGCATAGTTAAGCAGCATGCGCAGAAGCGATAGCGTTGAAGGTCTCGGCTAACGTCGAGTTTGTTATACTTCATCCTCACATCGTAAGGAAATCTGCACATGAAAAATAGAGTACGCCTGTATCGCCAGAGCAAGCGCGGCTTCACTCTCGTCGAGCTTCTGGTCGTTATCGCTATTATCGGTATCTTAATTGGTCTTCTTCTTCCTGCGGTTCAAGCGGCGCGCGAGGCGGCGCGACGTATGCAATGCTCCAATAATCTCAAGCAGCTCGGACTCGCGCTACACAATATGCACGACGCGCAAGGTCATTTCCCGTCCCTCGCGTATCAGAAGGGGTACCCAACGGACGGTTTCCACTGGCGCGTCGGCTGGGCGCCGTTCCTGTTCCCATATTTCGAGCAGTCGTCGCGCTTCACGACCGTTATGCAGATACCAGAGCAGGGAATCAATTGCGCCCCGTACAATACTAACGCGACGGTAACCCACAACGGTGCGGAAGTCGTGAACCCGTACGCGGGCAATATCACAACGCTCCTATGTCCTTCGGAACAGGTCAACGAGCCTGTAGACGGCGCGCTTGGGGTCATTAGCTACCGCATTAATCTTGGGGACGAGACCTACAATAATACGGCGAGCTACACGAAGGATATTCTCAATCGTGGAATCACGAGCCGCGGCGACCAAGTTACGATTAAGATGGGCTCGATCATTGACGGTACGAGCAATACGGCGGCGTTTACGGAATCGACGATCTCGCCTTCGCGCGCGCAAATCTTGTCCCTCAAGGGCGGGGTCGCGCAATCTTCCGCCGACGTCTATCGTATGCCGATCTCTCTGGTGGAGGAGTGCCGCAACAACCGTAATGGTTCAGAAGTCGGCACGGCGTACACCATGTCCTTGCGCGGCACGCGTATCGGCGACGCCTACGGACCGATCTACAACGCCGTTCACTGGGTGTTGCCGCCTAACTCTCCGACCTGCTCCTACAATAATAACGAATTTGCGTTCTGCGCGGCGTCCAGCTACCACTCTGGCGGCGTGCAAGTCGCGATGTGCGACGGCTCCGTGCGGTTCGTCTCCGACACCGTTGACTGCAAACGCGAGGATTACAATAACCTTGCGACCTCGACGCTCACCGTCGGCAATAGCGGCAAGTCGTACTTCGGCGTTTGGGGCGCGATCGGCACGCGCAACGGTAGCGAAACGATCGCGTTGCCGTAAGGCGTCCTGAGACGTTGCGCGCTATGCGCAACGAACGCGACGCGCGGTCAGAACGAATCGATCGCGCGTCGCAAACGAACATAATTAAACTGAAAATTATCAGGTGAATATATGCGTTATATCAAACTTGCAACGGCGGCGCTCTTCCTTATTGCGGCGTGCCTAGGATGCTCGGGCGGCAAACCAGCGGGTATTCCCAGTTTGTCGAAAGTGCAGGTAACCGTCGTGAAATCAGGGACGCCTGTGAAGGACGCGAACGTCTTCCTCGTACCCGCCGTAGGAACGGCGTCGGGCAGCTGGTCCGTTTCCGGTAAAACCGACGTTCAAGGACTCGCCGTTATTAATACGTCGCAGGGCGATTGGTCCGGAATCGGCGCGCCCGAGGGCGAGTATAAGATCTACCTCACCAAATTCGCGCAGATCGAAGAGCCCGAAATGCCGGCGAATATGGACGAAGACGAAGAAGCTAAAGCCGCGTACTACGCCGAACGTGAGAAGCGTCTTAAGGAAGCTGGCAACGAAATTCCAGCGAGTATGAATGATGCGGAACGCTCGGGTCTGAAGGTTTCGGTTGCCGGTCCGCTCACGGAACTCACGATCGACGTCGACGAAGCGAAATAGCCTAATAGCACGTTGAAGCAATTCGTTAGTAACACGCGTTCCTCGCCTCGGGGAGCGCGTTTTTTAGTTGATGAGGTCGAACGGACGCCAAAAAAAATCGGGGGGCGTCGCGCAAGTTTGTAAGCGCGGTATAATGTAGGCGCGCCGTTATGACGCGGCGCGAGATTTAGGTATGACCGCGCGCGATCGCGGGTTCGACGAAAGGACGTAATCGTGGAAAAGATCAAGGAACTGCTGATTCAAGCGTTAAGCTCGGCGTCGTCTTTGGACGGGCTGGAAAAGATACGAATCGATTTTCTCGGGCGTAAGGGTTCGATCACGACGCTCGCGAAGAACGCCGACTTTAGTAAAATGACGGTCGACGAGAAGAAGGGGTTTGGTCAGAAGCTTAACGAACTGAAGGCGTTTGCGACGGCCAAACTTGCGGAACGTCTTGAACAATTGCAGGCGACGGTCGGACGTCGTAAGTCGAACGAACTCGATCTCACCGCGCCCGGTAAGGGACGACGACTCGGCGCGCTTCACCCGATTACGCTCGCGCAAATGGAGCTTGAGGATATCTTCCAAGGCATGGGGTTCTCCGTCGTTTATGGTCCTGAAGTTGAATCGGAATACTTCTGCTTCGAAGCGCTCAATATTCCGCACGACCACCCTGCGCGCGATATGCAGGACACCTTCTGGCTCAAGAACCAACTCATTCTGCGCACGCACACTTCCGCGAACCAGGTGCGCACGTTGCAACGGTTCGGCGCGCCAATTCGCGCTATCTTCCCTGGAAGATGCTTCAGGTACGAGTCGATCGACCCGAGTCATGAGAACACCTTCTATCAGTGCGAAGGGCTCGTCGTCGATAAGGACATTTCCGTCGCGAACCTCATTGCCGTAATGAAGACGATTCTCAGCCAGGTCTTCAAGCGCGACGTCAAGGTTCGCCTGCGTCCGGGCTACTTCCCGTTCGTCGAGCCGGGGTTTGAGCTTGATCTCAATTGCTTGCTTTGCGGCGGCAAGGGCTGTCCGACTTGCGGCGACGGGTGGATCGAGCTAATTCCCTGCGGACTCATTCATCCAGAAGTTCTTCGCCACGGCGGAATCGACCCGAAGGAGTATAGCGGGTTCGCCTTCGGAGTTGGACTCACGCGTCTCGCAATGATGAAGTTCGGCGTTCGCGATATTCGCTACCTTAACTGCGGCGATCTTCGCGTGAACGAGCAATTTTCCGTATTAGCGTAACGCAATGTCCGACCCGCTGCTCGAAATTGAGATGAAGTTCCGCGTCGACGATCGCGCGGACTACGAACGCCTCGCGCGCGAAAAGCTCGGCGTAGAATTCGCCGCGCCGGAGCGCGAGGACGATCTGTTCTTTAGAAACGACGCGCTTGGCTTTCCCTCTCAGGGCAAGGCGTTGCGGATAAGACGGCGCGGCGAATATCTCGCCGCTACTTTTAAGGGACCGAAACTCGACGCGGAAACGAAAACGCGCGAAGAGCTCGAACTACCGCTCTCCAGTCGCCCGGGCGCGCTCGACGCCGCTCAAGACGACTGGACGACTTTCTTTCAACGGCTAGGTTTTACGCCGGCGGCGCGCGTTGTTAAAACGCGTCGTCGCGGGTCGCTCGTCTATTCCGGTCGACAATTTGAAATCACGCTCGACGAGTTGGAAGGCGTCGGGCTCTTTACCGAACTTGAAACGACGGCGCCGCAATCGCAGTTTGAAATAGCGAAGTCGGCGACGCTCGCGCTCGCGAAAACGCTTGGACTGCGTCATTCGGAGACGAAAAGCTATCTTGCTCTCGCGCTGGAAGCTGCGACGGGCGAAAAGATCGACGAAAAGTAAGTCGACGTTCACAAGTCGTCAATTCTCTTGCAGCCCCCTTGCGCGTGGCGTCTCTTTGAGGTATTATCTAGATATCGCGCGACGACCGCCGCCGCGCGTAAGCTTCAGTACGGGAGTTGCGTATGAAAGTTGACAACGAAGCGATCGTTAAACGCACAGCGAAAGACAGCGTATTTTCGCTCTTGTTTACCGAGCCAAAATATATGTTAGAGCTATATCAATGCCTTTATCCTACCGATCGTGAGACGACGGAAACCTCGCTCAAAAACGTAACGATTAAGAACGCGCTGGTGAACGCGTTCTATAACGATCTCGCATTTATCGTAGGGGATCGACTCGTTGTCTTTATGGAGGCGCAGTCGACGTGGACGGAGAATATCGTTTTACGCGAAGCGCTTTACTTTGGAACAACGCTTAAAAGGTACCTGAACGATCGCAATCTGGATCCAGCCCGAAAGAAGGCGATCATTTTGCCGAGATTTCATTTTTATATGCTTTATACAGGTCCGGAGAGCGAACGTCCGAGCGAGCTGTCGATGACGGATCAGCATTTTGAAGGCGAAGCGTGCGACGTTGAGTTTAAGGTGCACGTCCTTCAAAACGGTCGCGAGGGCGATATTATATACCAGTACGCCGGCTTCGCGCGAGTCTTTGACGAGCAGATGAAGTTGCACAAAGACAATAAGAACCTCGCGCTCGCGGAAACTTTTAGAATATGCTGTGAGCGAGGACTACTCGTTAATTTCCTCAATGAAAGAAAGGACGAAGTTATGGAGCTACTTGACGAACGATTTGAACTGGAACTTGCGCTCAACAGTATGCGCGCGGAAGAACGCGAGGAAGGGCGCGAGGAAGGGCGCGAGGAAGGGCTCAAAGAGGGGCGCAAAGAGGGACGCGAGGAAGGGCGCGAGGAGGGGCTCAAAGAGGGGCGCAAAGAGGGACGCGAGGAAGGGCGCGAGGAGGGGCGCGAGGAAGGAGTCAAATTTAAGACAATTGAAACGGTGAAGAATATGCTCGCGCGCGGGTATGATTACGGCGAAATTGCCGAT
>ONJR01000281.1 GCA_900318195.1 uncultured Planctomycetota bacterium | reverse complement strand
GGCGTCGACCGGACTCGAACCGGTAAATGACGGATTTGCAATCCGTTGCCTTAGCCATTTGGCTACGACGCCTTGGTTGGTTCTATGTTACCATTGATCGGCTAAAATTCAAGTCTAAATCCAGTCAAAAAGGAAAAAATTTTACATCGTCTAGTTCCGCGCGCGTCGTTCTTCCGCTTTTCGACGCACCGCTTCGAGCACGCATTCTGGCAAAAAGGCGGTCAATTCGTCAACCTTGGCGGCGCTCGCGATCTCTTTGATGAGCGAGCTTGAAACATGCGCGAGCTCGCCGTCCGCGATGAGAAAGATCGTCTCGACGTCCGGCTCAAGACGACGGTTCGCCATCATCATAGTCAATTCGGCGGGAATATCGGTGAGAGGACGCACGCCGCGCACGAGAACGCGCGCGCCCAATTCTTTCGCGAAACGAACCGTTAGCCCGGTAAAGGTCGTCGTTTCAACGTTCGTCAAGCCGCGCTCGGCGGTCGAACGACGTATCAGCTCGCAACGCTCCTCGGGCGTGAACCAGGGCGATTTTTCGGAATTCACGCCGACCGCGACGACAAGACGGTCGAAAAGGCGACTCGAGCGCTCGATTATATTCAAATGACCGAGCGTAATGGGATCGAACGAGCCCGGATAGACGGCTAACTGAACGGAACTCACTGAAGACTCCGGTAAAATTACGCGCACGCGCCGGACGAGCCGGACGCTATAACGCTCGTTAAAAAGCTAACTTTTGGCGCGACTTTTGCCTCCTGCGCGCTAGCGACGCATTGACAAAACACGCGTTTGCAATATAACACTATTATACGCCCTAACTAGATCTTCCCAGCCCCCCCCTTGTAAGGGAAGAATCGTAGAATCGGCATAGAACTAAAGACCGGCGCGAGCGTCCAAAAATAACTGCGTTTTTGGCAAATTCGCTTCGGTTGAAAGGATGAATTAGCCGAACTAAGAGAAAAATATCGTCCCCACATGGCGACGATTTGGAGACCTGAGACAGGATACGAGCGGCGACGAGCCGCGCGCAATATGAGTCGGATGAGAAGATGAGTTCAGAACAACGTTACGAAACTGGTATGTTAGAGAAGACGAAACAGCAAATACGCGTTATCGTCAATGAAATAGCGACTATCTCTCGATCCGACGTCTCGCCGGAAGCGTTCCAGACAGAATTCCTCACTCGCGTCGTGCGCGCGTTAGGCGCCAACGGCGGCGCAATGTGGCTCATGGACGACTCGCAACGTCTAACGCTAGGATACCAGATCAATCTGCGCGACGCCAATCTCCACGACAACGAAGACGCCAATCGCGCGCACTCGATTCTACTCTACAACACGCTCAACGGCGACGAGTCGGAAGTGCTCGTGCCGGCTCACTCTGGATCAGAGTCCCCGGAAGCGGGAGGCAACCCGACCGACTACCTGCTCATGCTCGGCGTCGTGCAAACGGAGCTGGAAAAGGTCGGCGTTATCGAAGTCTTCCAACGCACCGACGCGAATCCGGCGACTCAGCACGGCTACATGAACTTCCTGAAGCAGGTTACGCGCTACGCAACCGAGTACTTCAAGAACCGTCAGCTCAAGAATTTCAACGACCGCCAGAATCTCTGGACGCAACTGGAAGACTTCACGCGCAATATCCACAAGACGCTCGATCTCAAAGAGACGCTCTACACCGTCGCGAACGAAAGTCGACGACTCATCGAGTGCGACCGCGTGTCCCTCGCCGTATGCCGAGGAGGACGCGCGAGAATCGAGGCTGTCAGCGGACAGGATATGGTCGACAAGCGATCGGAGACCGTTAAACTACTAGGCGATCTCGCGACCGCCGTCGTCAAGGCGAACGAGCCGATCGTATACAACGGCGACTCGTCCCACTTAGCCCCGCAGGTAGAAGAAGCGCTCGAAGAATACGTCGACGCCTCGCACACGAAAACGGTCGCCGTCTATCCGCTCGTCGAGCGAACGATCGACGAAAAAGACCACGACGAAACGGAGCGCGACAAAGTCGTCGTACCGCCCCCGTTCGGCGCAATCATCGTCGAGCAGATCGAAGACGCCAAGCTCTCGGAGCACATGATGAAGCGCGTCGAGATCGTCGTTGAGCACGCGCGCGTCGCCGTTGGAAACTCGATCGCGCACAATTCGATCTTTCTAGCCCCGCTATGGCAGGCGATCGGCAAATCGAAGGTTCTCGTTACCGCGAGAATGCTGCCGAAGACCGTCTCGATTTCGCTCGCAATACTAGCCGTTATTCTCGCGATGATCTTCGTGCCCTGGAATTTCAATATGCACTGCGACGGCACGCTGCAGCCGATTAATCGCCGCAACGTATTCGCGCGCGAATCCGGCAAAGTCGACGAACTGCTCGTCTTCCACGGCAAGCAGGTGCAGGAAGGCGAAACGCTGCTAATACTCTCCAATAACGAGCTGGAATCAGAATGGGAGAAGAACGCGGGCGAACTCAACGAGGTCGAAAAGCAGATCGCCGCGCTGAGGGAAGCGAGTTACGACGCAAAAGACGCGGAAAAGATTAGGATTGCCGGACAGCTCGCACAGTATCAGGAGCGGAAAAAGACGCTCGACGTGCAGAAGACGATTCTTGAAAAAAGACGCGCCGATCTCATTGTTACCGCGCCGATCGCCGGCACCGTGATGACCTTCGATCTGGAAAACAAGCTCATGAATCGACCCGTTCAGCCGGGTCAGATTCTCATGGAGGTCGCGCGACCCGAGGACGGACTGCTACTCGAGCTCGATATGCCCGAAAAGCGCATGGGGCACATCGACGATTACAAACGTAGCCAAGCGGAAAAAGAAGCGGACTTCCAGCTCAAAGCGCGCTTCGTTCTGACCGTCGATCCTTCCAAGAATTACAACGCGACCGTGATCGAAGAGCATGATCGCGCGGAGAATCGCGGCGGCGACGAAACCACCGTCCAGATTCGCGCCAATATAGATCCGGATCAGCAGTTGCCGATCGGCACGCGCGCGGGCGCGGGCGTCTCCGCGAAAGTATACTGCGGTAAGCGCTCGCTGGGATACGTCTGTTTCAACGAACTCATCGCGTTCCTACAGAAGACCGTCCTCTTCTGGTTCGAATAACCCACAGGCACGACCGTATCGCTACGGAATCGAATTGAATCGCTATTTTGGAGATAAGAGGTATATGACACAGACACGCATTCGCTTCGCGAACGGTTGCGTCGCGGCTATTGGCGCCGCTCTACTGGCGCTCAACCTAGCCGTCGCCGACGACGATCTAGAAAACGCGCTCATGACGCCGCCGCCGGATATTTCGAGATCAGGGAGCGCGCAAGGCGTTCTCGACGACCTGCCGTTCCCGAGTTCGCCAAGACCGAGCGCGACGCTTAGCCAGGAGATCGATCTCAACGCGACTGCG
>ONJR01000263.1 GCA_900318195.1 uncultured Planctomycetota bacterium | reverse complement strand
TGGGGAATCGACACGCAATCGGTCGATTCGGTAGGTTCGCCGTATCTCATTGCGCACGGCTGGGGAACGCCGGTTGCCGACGCGTCGACAAGCGTCGAAATTCCTAGCGACGGCGTTTACCGCGTCTATGCGCGTACGCGCAACTGGGTTGCGCCTTGGACGACTCAGTACGCTCCCGGTAAGTTTCAAGTGCGGCTCGGCGCGACGACGCTTGCGCAAGAGTTTGGTACCACCGGCGAGCCGTGGGCTTGGCAGTCAGGGGGAGAAATAACGTTGCAAGCTGGCAAGCTCGAAGTCGCGTTGCACGATCTTACCGGGTTCGACGGTCGAGTCGACGCGCTCGTAATTACAAAGCGTGACGATAAGTTTAATCCACCGAACGAATTGGCTAAGATGGCGGCATTGCGTCGCGACGCCTTGAAGCTACCGGCGGTAGCGCCCGTTGCGGCGAATGGCAAAGTATACGATCTCGTCGTCGTAGGCGGCGGTATCGCCGGGTGTTGCGCCGCAGTTTCAGCCGCTCGATTGGGCGCTAGCGTCGCTTTGATTCAGGATCGACCTGTCCTGGGCGGCAACGGTAGCACAGAAATTCGCGTCCACCTCAACGGCGATATTAATATGGCTCCGTATCCCAATTTAGGCAATCTTACGCACTTAATGGGTCCGCATGGCGGCGGCAACGCGCGCGAAGCCGCTCATTATAAGGACCAAAATCGCTACGATCTGGTTCAATCGGAGAAGAATATCGATCTTTATCTTGGCGTGCGCGTTGACGGCGCGCAAGTGACGAACGAAAACGGCGTTCGGCATATAACGAGCGTAACCGGTACGAATATCGAATCGGGTCGACAGCTTCGCTTTTTAGGCAAGACTTTTGCCGATTGCACAGGGGACGCGGCGTTAGGTTTTCTTGCAGGCGCAGACTGGAGTATGGGTCGCGAGGCGAAACGTGATTACGACGAGCCTAGCGCGCCGGAAGAAGGCGATAAAATGACGATGGGGTCGTCGATCCAATGGAATACTGCGGAGACGACGGAACCTTGCGATTTTCCGGAACTTCCATGGGCGATTCAGTTCAATGAAAAGACGATTAAGCCGTCCGTTCACGGCGATTGGGACTGGGAAGGCGGTATGAATCGCGATCAGATCTACGATATGGAGCGCATCCGAGACGTCGGTCTTCGCGCCGCGTATGGACACTGGTCCTATATGAAGAATCATTCGACGGGCGAGTGGGCTTCTAAAGTTAAGAATCGTAAGCTGAATTGGGTCGCATACGTCGCGGGCAAACGCGAATCGCGTCGGCTACTGGGCGACGTTGTGTTGCGCGAGCAGGATATTGTTGGCGCGTATCAATTTGAAGACGCTTCGGTAACGACAACGTGGTCGATCGATTTGCACTATCCCGAACCGTCGAACGCGGCTAACTTCCCGGGCGAGGAATTCCGCGCGATCTGCCGTCAAGTACAGATTAAGCCTTACGCGATACCGTATCGCTGCTTCTATTCGCGCAATGTGGACAACCTCTTCATGGCGGGTCGCGATATTAGCGTAACACACATTGCGTTAGGTACGATTCGCGTTATGCGCACCGGTGGCATGATGGGCGAAGTCGTCGGTATGGCGGCGTCGATCTGTAAGAATCACGATTGCCTACCGCGCGCGGTCTACACGGATCATCTCGAGGAACTCAAGGCGCTCATGAAGAAAGGCGTCGCGCCTCCGACTCCGAAAGCGTCCGCGCAAAGTTACGAGCCTCCGAAAGCGCCTAATCTTGCGCTCAACGCTAAAATATCCGTGTCAAGCGATTATAAGAAGGGACCGTCTTATCCAAAGGAGAATATCAACGACGGTAAATTCAATATAGCGGATAATAACGGGCGTTGGGTAAGCGATTACGACGACGGGCATTGGGTTGATTTCAGATTCGAGAATCCCACGACGCTGAACGCGGCAATCGTCGTTTCCGGTCAAGCGACGGGTCGCACGCCTTTACGCGATTTCCATTTACAGTATGAGACAGCGGACGGTAAACTCGTCGATATTAAGGACGCGACGGTGGTCGAAAACGAATCGCCCATAGCGGCGCTCTCTTTCAACGAGGTAACGTCGAAACGTTTCCGACTCGCAATTACGCAGACGCCGGAAGGTCTAGCGCGAATATGGGAAGTCGAGCTCTATTGCGTTGATAAGAAATAGCGCGGTCGCATCTTAATATCGTAGCGTTTGAGATCACACGGATTAACGAGGGACGAATATGAAGATTATGTCGCCAGCTGGCGATTTTGATCGTCTAGTCGCGGCAATTAAGGCTGGCGCGGACGAGGTGTATATGGGGGTCGCCGGATTTGGCGCGCGACGGTTTGCAAAGAACTTTAGCGTGGAGGAGTACGTCTCGGCGCTCGATTACGCGCATCGCGCGAACGTCGAAGTGCATCTAACCTTCAATACGATTCTTTCGGACGCCGAACTCGACCTCGTATATCCTGATATCAAACGACTGTACGAGGCTGGCTTAGATGAAGTTATCGTTCAAGATTACGGCGTGGCGTCGTGGTTTCGTTCGAACTTTCCGGAACTTCCGCTCTGCGCTTCGACGCAACTTTCACCAGCGTCGAGCGCGGAGCTGAACTGGTACGCGTCGCAAGGATTTCGTCGCGCCGTTCTTGCGCGAGAACTTACGCTTGCCGAGATCGCGTCGATTCGCGAGCAGACGTCGATCGAGCTGGAAGTCTTTATTTCAGGCGCGCTCTGCTTAGGATGTTCTGGAAAGTGTTATCTTTCTAGCTTTATTGGCGGTCGTAGCGGCAATCGCGGTATGTGCGCGCAACCTTGTCGTCAGTATTACCGCGTGGAACAAAGTGGTAACGCTAGCCTGGACGGCGAGTACGGTTATTTTCTTTCTCTGAAGGATCAGTTACAAGGTCGCGACGAAATTCAAGCGCTGATAGACCTTGGAGTCGATTCGGCAAAAATTGAAGGACGTATGAAGTCGCCGCAATATGTTTACGCGACGACTCGCTATTATCGCGATCTGATCGATTCGATAACTGGCGTAACGCGCGCGCGGTCGGAATCGCGCTTGTCGATTAAACGTAGCGCCGACGATAAGAGCGCGGCGTCGCGCCAAGTCGACGTCTTACCGCGCGCGGAAGAAGCGCAACGGCGAGCGGAAATCGCCGCGTTATTTAATCGCGGCTACGACAAAGGGTTCTATCATGACACGGATCCCGATATGATCAACGAGTTCTACGCGTCGAATTATGGCGTCGAGGTCGGTCGTGTGTCGCGGGACGCCGTTCGACTATCGGCGTCGTTGCGCAATGGGGACGGCGTTGTTTTTCTCGACGACGAGGCGCGCAAGCTGGGCGGGTTGAACGTTAGTGGAATAAGACTTGTCGATCGCGCTAACCCTCGACGCGTTAAGGTGGTAGAAACGGCTTCGGAAGGCGAGCTTGTTCGGTTCCACGAGCCGATACCAGACGGCGCAACGCGATTATATCGCACGTACAATCATCAGCTTACCAAGGAGATCGACAATGCGCTAGCGCTTGCTCGGCGCCGCGAACCGATTAGCGCGCGCGTCGTCGCTAAGGTTGGCGCGCCGCTCCAACTTACGCTAGCGACTGCGCGCGCCGACGTTACAATTGCAACGGATCAGAAGTTAGAACCGGCGAAGAAGGTTGGCGCGCTCGACGCCGACTCGTTGCGCGCGTCCCTCGATCGATTTGGCGAGACGCCGTTCTACCTCGACGCGTTTACCGCGCAATTCGACGCGAACGCGTTTGTGCCGAAGTCGGCGCTCAATCAGTTGCGCCAGGACGCATGCGCGGCGCTCGAAAGTAAGTTGATCGAGTCGTACCGACGCGTAGCGCCAGCGCGACGCGAGGACGCGCCGGTAGAGTCTGACGGCGCCGTTCTCACGCAATTACGCGCGTCGAGTTACCGCGCGGCGCGCGAGCGATTCCTTGCAACGCGCGAGCGCGCGCGCGAACAGAACGAACGTAACGACTACCGCGCTTATCTTGCGGCTAAGACGCGCACAGCGGAACAGCTTGCCGCATGTCGAGATTTCGGGCTGCGCGCAATTTATAGCGAGACTTCGCCGGTTCAGTACGAGGGTCGAATCAACTTTGCGCGAACCGACGAGTATGCGCCCCTTGCCGGGTCTGTTACTGAAGCGTTGCGTTACGAGGCTAGCGGCGCGCGGTATGCGCTCGACTGGTTCTTCAACGTCGGTTCGGCGCGCGCGGTTCGGTATCTTGCCGACCGCTTTCCCGGCGCGTCGACAATTTATCTGTCCCCTGAAATATCGGATCTTGCGGTTAGCGCGCTCGTCGCTCGCCTTGGCGACTATCGGAGTTCACATAACTTAACGTTAGGTTTGACGATCTATGGGCGACTACTCGCGATGGTAACGCAAAAGACGCTCTTTTCCGAGTCGACGACGACGTTGATGAACGCGGACGATCGGCGCGTCCTAGTCGAACGTCATGCGGCGCCTCGCGTCGGTAGTTCGCTCTATCTCGCAGAGGCGCTCGATATAATCGACGCGATACCGTGGATTATCGGCTCTGGCGTCGGCGAGTTGCGACTCGACTTCACAACGGAGAGCTACGCAGAAACGTTGCGCGCGCTTGATCGCGCGGCGCGCGGCGGGTCGGGAGAGTTTCATACTTTCTCGTACGGGTATACGCGGGACGGGGTGTTTTGATTCGATGAAAGATAGGACGCTATTCAAAAGTAAAGGTATATAGTTAAATATAATATATCAATAGTAAAAATGACGATGATTTTCATTATACGTTCCAACATACTTTCGACTAGTTCCATTTACAATCGATCTTAACAATTGATATTGGTGATCCTATTATTTTTATATCGAATTTAAGAGTCGGCTTAACTCTGCTTTCAGCATTATGAATCCTAAAACTGAATTGCCAACCTGCGTCCATATAAAGTTCTGCGGTAGTTTTACTGGAAGGTTTCAAGTCCAAACTTACGATTCGTGTCGGTAAATCCGCAGTGGGAATTTTTACTTTTGGATTTGCTTTACGACTCGATTGGTTTAACGTGCCTCGAAGATTGTAAGAAAAAATATGCGTTGTTTTTTCTTTGTCGACGCTTACGACTTTGTAGAAATCGAACTTTCCTATAAGATACTCGGTCATCATCCTTGGCACGTGCGGATTTATTGCCGCGCTTCGGCGTATCTCGTTAGCAAAAGCATTTAGAAGTGGAACATAAACGTCATCGTCTTTGTTAGGAAGGTCTCTCCAATATGTTTTCTTTCGACTTTCGACTTCAAGATAGTCGAAAATCGGTTTAACTTCGCTCCAATACTCCTGAGAACAGGGTAAGTTGAACCACTTACTACCAAAATCCAGGTTCTTAGCTAATCGACTATGTTTAACAGCAAAGTGATTATGTTTTAAACTCAGTCCTATTTCCCATTGAATATTACTGCGAACAACGATGAGGTCCCGAACGTCTCCTTCCTCGCCTTTGGAGTCTGGCTGAAGAAAGAGTGTTAACATATCAGAGCCTTCTTCTGTGATTAGTGGTTCTAAGTCGATAATAGCTATCGCTACAACGTTTGCGCTTTGCGATAGGAGACTTTGCAATTCGGGCGACGTCGATTCCTACGCTTCTTGCGCGGCGCAGTAGCTACTATTTTGATCAATTATCACGGCGCGGAATTGAAAGATTGCTTGATATAACGTATGCAGACAGATAAACTCATATGCTCTACCATTATTGGCGTTCTTGTCGCTCATTATTACGCTCCTAACGTTTCTTTTATAGCTACGGCGATTTCATACGCTAGATTGACGGGCACGGCGTTGCCTATCATTTTGTAAGCGTCGTTTACGTTTTTGTAAACAAACGTAAAATCGTCCGGGAAACCTTGAATTCTGGCTACCTCGCGAATCGTCATCCTCCGATACAGACTCTCCTGACCTTGGACGAAACGGAAGGCGTTAGGGTCGACTTTCTCCATTTTGGGCGCTTGCGGGTGAAGTTGACACTGACGACCCGACGCTTGTACGGTGAACGCCTGCTCGTCCCAGTTTTTAACTCGATTGCGACTCATAAAGATGGGAGAATAGTCTCCGGTAAAATATTCGTTATTATTAATCGCGGTTGGATTGTGTCGATTTTTAAGCGCCGCAGGAACGGCGGTGAATTGGAGATCCCAAATGACGTCGCGGAGCGTTAGTTTCGCGCTTGAGTCTGTGGTAGACCCTCTGGGAAAAACAATGTCGAGATTGAGGTCTTTTCGGAAGCCAATATAGAAAACTCTTTTTCTCTCTTCGGCAACTCCATAATCTTTCGCATTGACCAGGGTTAATGAAACGTTGTAGCCCGCCTCGTCGAAGAGATTCAATAGATTTTGAACCGCCGCGCTATGTCTATTCGCTAGCATACCGCTTACGTTTTCCGCAAGAAAGAAAAGGGGCGCGAACTCCTTTAAAATGCGGATATAGTCGAAGAACAATTGTCCTCGCGCGTCCTCTATTCCGCGAAGCGCGCCGGCTTCAGACCACGATTGACACGGCGGACCGCCTATTATTCCGTAAACTTTGCCGTTGATAAAAGGGGAAATATCCGACTTGGCGATTTGGCGAACGTCCCCTTCGACAAGGTGGGTTTCCGTATGATTGGCTCTGAAGGTTTCAAAGATTACCGGGTCAAACTCGTTTGCAACGGGAATCTTGAACCCAGCGCGCTCGAAACCTAAATCTAGCCCACCGCAACCCGAGAAGAGGGAGATCACATTCAGGTTGTCTCTGTTTTCAAAATTCAACGTCTTTCGTACTTTAACATTCTCTTGTGCCCTAACAGCGCTTTGGGGTATTTCCCAAAATAACGGAGTCCTAGTTTTGCAGGTGTTTTTGCGCATTGTTTTACCTTCTTGCAAAATGGCGGACAGCATATTGTATACTAGTATACGCAGAAAAAAAAGGGAAAGCAAGGGGCTGAGCCAACGAGAGAATCTTTTTACAGAAAAAAGACGCAATCGCTCGGATCAACGTCTCTGAACGCTGAGTTTCGGCGCTATCGTTCCGTGCGCGGTGAAATATCGGTGAACTCGCACTAAATTTATCCTGAGGCAAACCTCGAAATGTAGTCGCGCGCGGCGGGAGACTTCTCATTGAGGCGCGACGGTCTGATGATCGTCGTCAAACGCTAGGAATGAAGGTTGCGGACGAATTGGCGCCAACTTTGCAATATTCCAATTGTCCTGTCGAGCGGCAAGCGAGACGGGACGAACAATAGCGCGTTTGGCGCGCTGTGCGACTAACGCGACTATATCAAGGAGGCGCTAATATGAACTTTACACCCGACCTTTTAACATTGAAATCTCAAGAGGCGATCTCGAACGCTCAGCGTTTGGCGGTCGCGAAATCGAATCCCGAAGTTGCCGGGCTTCATTTGCTCTCGGCGCTCTTAGAGGAACGGGACGGCAATATATCGCCGATACTCGACGCGATCGGCGCGGACGTTCAACGTCTGAAAACGGCGGTTGACTCGGAGATTGAGCGACTGCCGCGCGTTTCGGGCGGTAGTCCCAGTCCGGGCGCGGAATTCCAGAAGATTCTGCTCAAATCTGCGGAGGAAGCTACGACTCTTACCGACGAGTTCATCTCGACGGAGCATCTGCTACTCGCGCTCGCCGACGTCGAAGGTAAGGCCAAGCATCTGCTCGATCTGTTTGCGTTGGATCGCGCGAAATTACTCGAAGGAACCGCGAAAGTACGCGGCGGTAATCGCGTTACCGACCGCGAGCCCGAGGGGAAATTGCAAGCGCTTGACAAATACGGAATTAATCTCGTCGAGCGCGCGCGCAAAGGTAAACTCGACCCCGTGATCGGGCGAGATTCCGAGATTCGACGCGTGATTCAAGTACTGTCGCGCCGTACGAAGAACAACCCTGTCCTAATAGGCGAGCCAGGCGTTGGTAAGACGGCGATCGTTGAAGGTCTTGCGAGTCGTATCGTCGCGGGGGACGTGCCGGAAAGTCTTAAAGACAAGATTGTTGTGGCGCTCGATATGGGCGCGCTTATTGCAGGCGCGAAATACCGCGGCGAGTTCGAAGAGCGATTGAAGGCGGTTCTTAAAGAGGTTGAAGATTCCAACGGTCGCGTCATACTCTTTATAGACGAGTTGCACACGGTCGTTGGAGCCGGTAATCAGCAGGGCGGCGCGGACGCGGCGAACCTTCTGAAACCGGCGCTAGCGCGAGGCGACGTGAAATGCGTCGGCGCGACAACGCTCGACGAATACCGCAAATACGTTGAAAAAGACGCGGCGCTCGAACGCCGCTTCCAGCCGGTTATGGTCGACGAGCCGACGGTTGAAGCGTCCCTCGCTATTTTGCGCGGGCTCAAAGGTCGTTATGAGCAGCATCATAAAGGAGTTAAAATAACCGACTCGGCGCTCGTTGCTGCAGTCGAACTTTCGAACCGTTATATTTCCGATCGATTCCTACCTGATAAAGCGATCGATCTGGTCGACGAAGCGATGAGCCGGCTCGCAATGGAGTTGCAGAGCGTTCCTACGGAGATCGACGACGCGCAACGTCGACTCGTTCAGCTCAAGATAGCGGAGAGCCAACTGCTCGACGAGACGGAGCCGAGCGCAGTCGCGCGACTCGAAGAAATTCGGAAAGAGATAGCGAAAAAGAACGAGGAGCTCGCGGAACTCAATATTCGTTGGGAGAAGGAGAAGAGCGGGGTCGGCGACGTGCATCAGTTGCGCAAGACGATAGCGGAAAAGGAGCAGGCGTATAAAACGCTGGACGGCAACATTAAACGCTCGTTCCTCGCTGGCAAGCCTGCGGACAATGCGGAATTCCAGAAGCTTTCCGACTTGGACGCCGAAATCCGCAAACTGCGCGAGCAACTCGCGCAAATGGAGGCGTCGGAACCGAAGACGGACGGCGAGGAAGGCGAAAAGCGACCTAAGCGTCTGTTGCGTCAAGTGGTAGGACCGGACGAAATCGCGGAGGTCGTCTCGCTGTGGACCGGCGTGCCTGTTGCAAGAATGATGGAGACTGAACGCGCGAAGCTCATCGTGCTGGAAGATCGGTTGCACAAGCGAGTGGTCGGTCAGTCAGAAGCGGTTGACGCAGTTGCGAACGCCGTGCGTCGTAGTCGTAGCGGCTTGCAGGATCCTAACCGCCCGATCGGTTCCTTCTTGTTCCTCGGACCTACTGGCGTTGGTAAAACGGAGCTTTGTAAAGCGCTCGCGGAAGCGCTCTTCGACGACGAAAGCGCGATTGCGCGGTTCGATATGAGCGAGTTTATGGAGAAGCACACCGTTTCGAGGTTGATCGGGGCGCCTCCAGGATACGTCGGTTACGACGAGGGCGGCGCGCTGACGGAAGCGATTCGTCGTCGTCCGTACTCGGTTGTGCTCTTCGACGAGATCGAGAAGGCGCATCGCGACGTCTTTAATATTCTGTTGCAGGTTCTCGACGACGGGCGTTTAACAGACAATCAGGGTCATACGGTCGACTTTACGAACACGATCATCGTCATGACGTCGAACCTTGGTAGTCAGGCGATCCGCGAGATAACCGCGCAAGGCGGCTCTAAGGAGGAGATTGACGAAGCGGTCGACACGATTCTGCGCGGAAAGTTCCTACCGGAGTTTCTTAACCGAATCGACGAGACGATCGTCTTCCAGCCCCTTGATCGTTCGCAGATCGGCAAGATAGTCGAAATTCAAGTCGCGAAATTACAGAAGATTCTGGCGAAGCAGGGAGTCGATCTGACGCTCACGCCGCGCGCAGTACAAGGGATCGCCGAGCTAGGCTACGAGCCGGAATTCGGCGCTCGACCGCTGAAGCGCGTTATTCAGCAGAAACTGCAGAATCCGCTTGCGTTGGAACTCATTAAGCGCCCCGCTAATTCCGACGCGGCTGGAACCACGCGCCGCGCCGTAACCGTAGACTACGACTCCGTCGACTTCACCTTTGAATTTGCCGACGTTCCTAACGACGGCGCTAAATAACGACGAGAAGTCGTAATGCGCGTGAGTCCGACGCGGAAATGAAATCGCCCCGACCCGCAGTACGCGAGTCGGGGCGATTCTGTTACGTTTCTTGCCGTTATTTCCTGTCCTCTCTTTTCCTTTATTTATTCTTCACAACCTTCCTCGTCGCGCGGTCGTCTTTTTATCCCTTTCTTTGCCCATGAATTTTCTATGTTCTAACGCGGTAACGACGCCGCGCTCCTTGCGAGCTGCTTAGGGCGTTGTCGCGTTGCCGTTGTACGGCGGTCGTTTGCGTTTGACAGTAGAATTTTCGCTCGCTTGGCGCAGGTTAGCCGATTAATCGGTTTTACTCACGCGTTTTCAATTCGCTCCTTGACGCGCGCGCCGTTATTCTTTATCATTGATAGAGTCGCCGAACGCGGTTGACACGTAAAGAAAGTTCGAACGATGGAGTTCATAGTATGAAGGTATGCGTCGTAGGCGCGGGCAACGCGGGTTGCGCGCACGCGGCTATTTTGTCGCGGGCAGGGCATAACGTAACGCTTTTCAAGACGTCGCGGTCGTTGCACAACGACCATTTCGCTGCGATTAGCGGTCGCGGCGGTATTGTTTTGCGCGATACGGACGGCTCGGAGAAATTTGTCAAGCTATATCGAGCGACGCGCGATTTGACGGAGGCGTTTAGCGAGCCGCTCGACGTTATTTTGGTTATGACTCAGACGGGCTGTCATTCTTCGCTTGCTGCTGCGTTGCGTTCCGCGTCGTGTTACGCGCAGATGGCGCTGATTGTCCCCGGCTATTTAGGCACGACGTACTTTTGGCGCGCGTTGCACGATCGAGTCGACGTCTTTGCGGAGAGCGAGTCTCCAGCGTACGACGCGCGTCTTGAAGAGCCTGGCGCGGTTCGCGTCTGCTTTAAGAACGCGCGCATGGCGTTGGGATTTCTTACGCGTTCCGAACGTTCGCGCGGACTCGCGCTCGCTAGCGAGCTCTTTGAAGCGTGTCACTATGTTCGCAGTAGCGTCGTTGAGTCGGCGTTGCGCAATCCTAATTTGATACTGCATACGATCGGCTGCATAACGTCGGCGTCGCGCATCGAGTACAGCGGCGGCGACTTCTGGATGTATCGCGAGGCTTTTACGCCGTCAGTCTGGAATCTAGTCGAGCGGCTTGACTGTGAACGTCGCGCTATTTTGTCGGAAATAGGCGCGCAGCCGACAACGTATTTGCAAGACTGTCAGTTCCGGAACGAGAGGAGTATAGGCGGCGATCCGCGCGCGGTTTTTGACCGTTACGCGTCCGAGGGCGGGCCGAAAGGACCTTCTTCGTTGAACACGCGGTATTTGACGGAAGACGTTCCCAACGGGCTGGGGCTGCTCTGTTCGATCGGTTCGTCTTTGGGCGTTCAGACGCCGATCGCGCATTCGCTCATAACGCTTGCAGGCGCGCTTTTGAAACGCAATTTTCACAGCGAGTCGCGTACGCTGAAGGCGCTCGGCTTCGACCGTTTTACGGCGTTATGGCGGTTGCAGGAAGAATTGTAACATGGCAAAGAACGCGTTAGACCAATTCGGGACGATTATTGTAATTCAGGTTAGATCATAACATATTGTGCGAGGCGACCTATGACGCGCGACGAAGCGAAACGGGAAATTAAGCGATTAACCGACGAAATACGACGATGCGACCAGCTGTATTATGTGGAGGCGGCGCCCGATATTCTCGATCACGAGTACGACGCGCTCGTCAAGCGTCTCAAGGCGCTAGAGACCGAGTTTCCCGAGTTCATTTCGCCGACGAGTCCGACGCAACGCATTGGGGAGAAGCTTGAGGGCAAGGCGGAGGTCGTGCGCCATCGGACCCCGATGCTCTCGATTGAGAACGTCTACAACGAGGCGGAACTTCGCGAGTTTGTCGCCAGCGCGCAGAAGGGATTTGCGAGCCCTCTCGCGTGGGTTTGCGAGCTGAAGATCGACGGGGTCGCCGCCGCGCTCATATACGAGAATCGCGTTCTTAAACGCGCGCTCACGCGTGGGGACGGGATACTCGGCGAGGATTTTACCGCGAACGCGCGCACGATACGCGATATTCCGCTAGAGTTGCCCGAGGACGCGCCCGATTACCTCGAAGTGCGCGGCGAAGTCTATATGACGAATACGAACCTTTCGCGTCTGAACGAGGAGGGTCAGGCTCAGGCGCAGGCTTCGGGTCGCGATTTCAAGCCATACGCGAACCCTCGCAATCTTACTTCTGGCACGATCAAGCAGTTGGATCCTAGCGTTTGCGCGCAACGTCGACTTCAGTTCTTCGCTCACTCGACCGGTACGGATCCATCCGCAGTTGCGCCGACGCATTACGAATTCATGCAACGTTTGCGCGCGTTCGGGTTTGCAACGGCGCCTTTTATGAAGCGCAGTCCCAATTTCGAGGACGCGTACGCGTACGTTCAGGAAGTGCAGGAGCGTTTGCACGAGCTTGATTTCGAGGTCGACGGAATCGTTCTCAAGGTCGACGACTTTGCCGCGCGCGACGAAATCGGTTCGACGTCGAAGTATCCGAAGTGGATCGTGGCGTGTAAATTCGAGAAATACGAGGCGCAGACGCGCGTGCGCGAGATTGTCGTGCAGGTTGGCAAATCGGGGGTTGTAACGCCGGTCGCGGAACTCGAGCCAGTCGAGATAGCGGGTACGACGGTTGCGCGTTCGAGTCTTCACAACGCGGAGGAGATCGAGCGCAAGGACGTTCGGGTCGGCGACGTGGTGGTGGTGGAGAAGGCCGGCAAGATCATTCCGCACGTTGTTCGTGTCGAGACGTATTTGCGGGACGATTCTAATCCTCCCGCGCGTTACGTTTTTCCGACGACGTGCCCTAGTTGCGGTTCAACGCTCGTTAAGGACGCGGACGGCGTCTATATTCGTTGCGTTTCGCCGGCTTGTCCTGCGCAGTTCCGTGAGAAGCTCGAATTCTTTGCGTCGAAAGAAGCGATGGATATCGACGGGATCGGACCGACTGTTGTCGAACGACTAACGACGCCCGTCGCGCTTTCGCTCATGTCGCCTCCCGCGCCGTTGGTGCAGTCTTTTGCGGATCTGTACCGTCTGAGGTCGAGCGACCTTCTCAAGCTGGAAGGGTTTAAAGCGCGTTCTGCGGAGAAATTGATCGAATCGATTCAGGGCAGTAAGACGCGCGGACCGGCGCGGCTGCTCAACGCGCTTTCGATACCCGGGGTCGGTTCAAGCGTCGCTCGGGACGTAATCGGCAAGTTCCGGTCGTTGGAAGCGTTGGAAAACGTCGATTCTGCGGACGCGTTCCTGGAAGTCGACGGGGTCGGCGATATTCTAGCGCGCAATCTTTTCGATTATTTTCATTCCGCAACGGGTCGCGCGATAGTCGCCGATTTG
>ONJR01000265.1 GCA_900318195.1 uncultured Planctomycetota bacterium | reverse complement strand
TGTTCCCACCGTAGGTCAAAAGCGCCAACGGCGCGTAGCCCCCGACTTCAGTCGGGGGGTATCGAGGCGTAACGGCAACGCGGCGCGAAAAGGGACGCGGATTATTGACCCGGCGCGGGTTGGTTGCGAGAACGGAGCGGAGATTACAATTAACGCGGCGCGGATTGCTCGCGCAACGCTTCCCCCACCGCAAAGTGACGGGGCTCCAAAGGGGGAACCCCGAACTGAACCGGGGCTGCGGCACGGGAGGGGAATGCGTGTCCCTGTATCAGTGCGGATTGGTTGGACTAGCTGGCAATTCATTTATACGTTCGAGCGCTTCTGTAAAAAAGCGAGCCCGACCAATACCCCCTTCTCCCCCGTCGACCCGAAGAAGCTCGCCGCGTAAAAAACCTTTCCTCGAGCGCTCGCTTTTCAGTTTTCGATCGCTATAATAACCGAAAACTAGCGCGCCGCCCACGCGGCGGGTAACCCTGTAACGAAGGACGTCATCATGAGAAAGCAGATCAGAGTCGCGTTGGCAACGGCGCTCGCCGTTATGGTAATCTTGGTTCTAGCCCGAACGGAGGGCGCCGAACTCAAATGGCGGTTCGACGAGAACGACTTTAACGCGCGCCTAACCGCCGACTGGCTCATGCAGGACGAGCCGGTCTGGGAGAAGCGCGCCGCGCTCTTTACGAGCGAAAACGACTGCGTACGCGAACGCGCGCTCGTCGACAAGGCGCTCGACGCAATACGGCAAGCCGACGATGAAGACGAGTTCACGACCGACGCGCTCGACTATCGCCGATCCGTCGCGCTCAACGCGCAACTCAGCGCAAACGAAGACGCGCAAGTCGACGCGTCCGACGCCGGACTCGACGCGCTCCGCAAACGCTCCGAAACCCTCGCCGCAAACGCAACGCCCGGCGCCGACCCGAAATGGCGCGCGCTATATTGGGACGTCTGCCGACTCCGACGCGCGCGACGACTCGCCGAGTTCGCGCAGGACGCGCCGCAAATCGTCTACACCAAGCACTACGTCATCGGCGCGAGCCATTACGCCTATACCGAAGACGTTACCGACGAAGACTTCAACGATTTCAGTCGCAATCGCACGCCCGGCGGTCAGCTATGTCTCGCGACCTTTCAGCCGGACGGCTCTATTCGCAACGAAGTCCTCGTCGAGTCCAAAAACGGCACGATTCGCGACCCCGACGTCTCATGGGACGGCAAAAAGATCCTATTCTCCATGCGCGAAAACTACGCGACCGACGACTTCCATATCTACGAATACGACGTCGAAACCAAGGAAACGCGGCAGATTACCTTCGGACCCGGCGTCGCCGACGTCGAGCCGATCTATCTACCGAACGACGAAATCATGTTCGGGTCCACTCGATGCACGCAAATTACCGACTGCTGGTGGACAGAAGTCTCAAACTTCTACGTCTGTGATCTCAAAGGACGCTTTCTCCGACGCGTTTCCGTCGATCAGGTTACCGTAAACTACCCGAAATTACTCGACGACGGACGCGTTATCTATACCCGATGGGACTACAACGATCGCGGACAAATCTACCCGCAACCGCTCTTTCAAATGAACGCCGACGGAACCGCGCAGACGGAATTCTACGGTAATAACTCGTACTTCCCGACCACGATTATGCACGCGCGCGGTATTCCAGGCTCCGATAAGGTTCTCGCGATCGCCGCCGGACATCATACCTATCAGAACGGTAAGATGATCCTTATCGATCGCGCCAAGGGCACGCAAGAGAATCAGGGCGCGACCCTCATTGCCCCGATTCGCGAAACGCCCGCCGATAAAATCGACCAGTACGGTCAAGTCGGCGAACTCTTCCAGTACCCCTACCCGCTCGACGACTTCACCTTCCTCGCCGCATACCTGCCCGAAGGGGGCGCGTGGGAATATAAAACCCCGTTCGGACTCTACTGGTTCGACTACGACGGACGGCGCGAACTACTCGCCTTCGATCCCGCTATTAGTTGCGGTCAGCCAATTCTACTGCAAGAGCGAACGAAGCCGACGACACGACCGAGTCAGGTCGATCTCAATAAGACAACCGGAACCTACTACGTACAGGACGTTTACGAAGGTCCGGGACTAGCCGGTATCGAACGCGGGGTCGTTAAGGCGCTGCGCGTCGTCGCGCTAGGGTTCCGCAACGCCGGCATACGCAAAAACGGCAACTCAGGTCCCGCAGGCGGCGCTATGGTCTGCACGCCGCCGTCGGTCTCGCACGGATCCTGGGACGTTAAATACGTGCTCGGCGAGACGCCCGTCGAGGAAGACGGCTCCGCGTACTTCGAGGTCCCGGCGCACACGCCCGTCTACTTCCAGCTACTCGACACGAACGGCGACGTCGTACAGACGATGCGCAGCTGGTCGACGCTACAGCCCGGCGAGACCTTCGGGTGCGTCGGCTGCCACGAGCCGAAAGGCGCCGTTATTGAGAACGCGGTCTCGATCGCCGGCGGCGCGACCATGGCGCTGCGGCGCGCGCCGTCGAAGCTGACCCCCGTTCTCACGCCGGGCGCCGGGCGGTTCCAAGACGCAGGGTTCAGCTTTACGCGCGACGTGCAGCCGATTCTCGACGCGCATTGCGTGCGCTGTCATACGGGCGAACCCGGCGCGGACGGGCAAGCGGTCTTCAGTCTGCGCGGCAATACGTCAACGACGCCGCAGGGTATCGAAGCGGTCAATAATTCCGGGCGCCTATTCAGCGAGGCGTACCTCAATCTCACGCAATACGGTAATCATGACGGCGCGTACGTTAAATGGCTCGGTATCCAAGAGGGTCCGGAAATGCTGCCGCCGTACAAATCGGGCGCCGCGAAGAGCCCGCTCATCGCGATGTTCCGCGATAAAGAGAATCGTCCGGACTATCACAAGGACGTTCAGCTCGACGACCGCGCGTTGCGCACGCTCGCGCTATGGATCGACTTGCTCGTGCCCTTCTGCGGCGACTACGTCGAAGAGAACTGCTGGACGGCGGAAGAGCGCGCGCGATACGAATACTACCAGACGAAGCTCGCGCTCGAAAATGGAATTAACGAATTCAACTACGCGCTCAAACGACGCGCTATCAACGAGAAGAACGACGCGCTCGGCAATGAAAGCCGCAATATTGAGTTCGGCGGTCCGCTCGATAAGCGAACCTTCATGGCGGGCTATCTTGCGCGCCGCATACCGTCGGTCGCTAAGCGCGAAGGGAAATTCAACGAATATCGCAACGTCGCGTACAATCCGCGCGATATCCAAGGGGACGAGTTCGCGCTCTTCCAGTATCCTCACGCGACGAGCAATAGCGAATACGCGTTCCTATCGGAATTCGCCGCGAAGAACGTGCTCGACGGCAAACGGGATAATCGCGGGCACGGTCCGGACTTCCCGTCCTGGGGTCCGAATCTGCGCACGGACCTATGGCTCAAGATCGACTTCGGATGCGACGTGGAGCTCGACAAGGTCGTGCTCTATCTGCGCGCCGACTTCCCGCACGACGCCGCGTGGAATTCCGGAACGCTAGAGTTCTCCGACGGATCAAAGGTCGAGATCGCCCTCAAGGAGACCGCCGACCCGCAGTCCTTCGAGTTCCCTGCCAAACGAACGCGCTACGTTAAACTAACCAACCTCAAAACCGACTCGCCCGAAAAATGGCACGGCGTTACCGAAATGGAATGCTGGGGGAAATCCGTTGAGTAGACGACGACGCGCGTACCGATAATCGTCGCAAGACGAACGAACCTGCGGTCCCTTTCCGCGCCGCAGGCGCTCCATTTGGAGCCCCGCCACTTTGTGGCTCGCTTTTCTACAGAAGTCTGTAATTCTTCTTGTACACATTTGCTTTTTTGTTTACGCTCCATCA
>ONJR01000266.1 GCA_900318195.1 uncultured Planctomycetota bacterium | reverse complement strand
GAAAGGGAAGAAGGAAGAGTGGAAGGACGAGAAGAAGGATGGAAAGAAGGGTGGAAAGAAGGATGGAAAGAAGGATGGAAAGAAGGACGGCTAGAAACCCTAAAAAAGAATGCCAAAAGAATGCGCGCGGACGGGGTTAGCGACGAGAAAATTGCAGAATACCTTGACGTCGGTCCTGCCGACGTCAGAATTTGGCTCGACTTCAAAGAGAAATAGCTTAAACGCCTGTACGCAACGCCCCGAAACCCGGGCGCGTTTTTGAGCGCCGTAACGTCTCTCGTCGCCCAATAACGCTCAAATAACGGACAAACCTTCGCAGCTCCAATTGTCTTGTCGAAAAACGAAAAAACCGCCCCAAAAACTCTGTCGAACGCTCTCTATATTGCAAGAGAGCGTTCGGAGCGTTCTCAGAAAGCGGAGCGCGGCGTCGAGGCGCGCGACTCCGGCGTTTATTCGACGAAAGGGGTAATTATGAAGTTTCGACGAATTCCAATAGCGCCTTCGCTCAGTCTCGCGCTATTACTAACGGTTGCGGTTGTAGCGGGGACGTTCAGTACGCTGGTCGTGTTTGGTCAAGAGAAAGATCTTTCTCGTTCGCTGAAAGTCGTGCCGACCGATAAGCTGAGCAGTACGAGCGTTACCGAATGGCGCGCGTTCCTCGTGAGCGTTAAGGATTACCGACATGGTATCAATTCGCTTGAATTCACAGACAACGATGTTGAGGACATTCGACGTTCTCTCATCACGCTAGGGGTCAAGCCGGACAATATCGTCGTCATGCGCAAGAGCGACCCTGATTTCAATATGGTTCCGACTAAGGAAAATATCGAGGAGCAGTTCCAGCTGTTCGTCGATAGTCTCACGGAAAATTCGGTCGCGTTCTGCTATCTTAGCGGACACGGCTTCAATGTGGATCGTCCGGGCTCGACGACGCCTATGTCCTATTTCGCGCCGATCGACGCGCGGCTCAAGGCGACGATAACGGACCAGGTCGCGTCGCGGCGCGGTATGGAGTACGTGTCCGGCGCCGCAGAGGATAAAGACGACGAGTCCGAGTCGGGCTCAAGCGATCGTCCGGCAACGGTTCGGCGCGAACTCAGTCAAGTCGAATCGCTCCGTTTCACCTCCGTCTCGATAAACGATATGCTCGAGAAACTATCGAATAGTCGCGCAAAATTTAAGTGGCTTAACGTCGACGCATGCTGCACTTACTTAACGTCGCGCGCGGTTACTGGCTCGAAATACCTCCAGATGGACGCCATTCCGAGCGGCGTGCTATTCTTTCAGAGTTGCGCGGACGGTCAGGCGTCGTACGAGGGAGCTGATAAACGAATCGTTCAGGTTAGGGAGCCGGAAAGCGGCGCGCTAAAGGACGTTAAGCTGGAGCACGGACTATTTACGAAATCGCTTATCGAAGCGTTCAATATAGACGTGGTTCGCCAAGACGCCGGAACGATCGTGCGCAACCACGCGGACGTTGCGAAACGTACGTACGCGGATCAAAACGAAGACGGCGTTGTTACGCTGCGCGAAATCGTCGAATACGTGAGCAACGGCGTGGAAGCAGACGCAAAGCAGTATCACAACGCGATCCAAACGCCGCAATTCCGCGTCAACTCTGAATCCGGACTCGACGATTTCGCGCTCTTTACGAATCAGCCCGTCAACGGGTACGCTTACGAGGTCTGGCAAAAAGGCAGGAAGACGCTCGATGAAGCGCAACGCCTAATGGAATTCGGCGATATTCCAAGCGCGTACAGAAAGATTCAGGAGACGCCCGAGGAACTCAAACAAGTAGAGCCTTATCGCTCGACTCGCGAGGAAATCCAAGTTCGGCACAACCTATTTATTGCGAATCAGCATTACGTGAAGGCGCAGACCGAGTATGAAAACGACAACCTCGCAGCCGCGCGCGCAGGACTTGAAGAGGCGTTTGCCGTCGCCCCGGTAGACGCCGACCTCGCGAGCTTCACGCGCCTTGCCGATCAAATCGACGCGAAATTACTTGAAAACTGGGCGGCTAAATTACGTAATAAAGCTGTCGACGATTTCGAGTCCGCACAGAGCAATCTCGAACGCAATCGTTACCAAAACGCGATCGAAGACGTCAACGGCGCGCTCGCGCGAGACGTCGCTATCGCTAAATATACCAAGGCGCCCCGAGAAGAGAAATACCAAAGACTGCGCAATGAAATTATCGGAGCCGCAAACCAAGCGGGGGTCAATTTAGAGGACAATCTGCCAGAAATAGCCGAGCCGGAACTCGTCGCGAGAAATGGAAATGATCGAAGCGACGGCGTTATTATAGATTCCCCTCCTAGGACGCCGCATACGCCAGGCGAACTTAGAATTATAAAAATCAATAAGTTAGAAATTCGCTTTAGATACTGTCCAGCCGGCAAATACGCCATGGGCAGTCCTGAAAGCGAAGCTGGACACGGCGCCGACGAAACAATGCGCGAAGTTACGATCGCGCGCGGATTCTGGCTCGCCGAAACGGAGACGACGCAAGCGTTATGGAAGTCCGTTATGGGCGTTAATCCGAGCGCGCGCAAAGCGTCAAACCTGCCGGTCGAGAACGTTAGTTGGGAAGATTGTCAACAATTCGTCGCAGAACTCAATAAGAGCGCCAAAGGCTTGACCTTCAAGCTACCGACAGAAGCGCATTGGGAATACGCGTGCCGCGCGGGGACTGTTACGCGCTACGCGTTTGGCAATTCGTGGGACGACGAGAAAGCGAACAACTTTAAAATTGGTGGGAGTACGAAATCGGTCGGAAGTTATCAATTCGCCAATCCTTGGGGACTAAAGGATATGCATGGCAACGTCGCGGAACTATGCCAAGACTGGTACGGCGTCTACGCCAAAGGGAAAGCGACGGAACCGACGGGTCCCGCCAAGGGCGATTATCGCGTCGCGCGCGGGGGACACTGGACGAGTAAGGAAGACCAATGCCGCTCGGCAAGTCGGGATAAGGTTTCGGCAAGCACGAAACTGCCAATGCTAGGGTTCAGACTCGAGCTGGAAGCGAACGATTAACGAAGAGTCAACCAAGGCTTAATGCGCCGCGTCGATCGAATAAAACGGTCGACGCGGCTTTTTCAGTTGACGACCTACCCGCTCAGTAAAAACGCCGCTCTCTCGGTCGACCGTCTTTCTATTTCCGCGCTTTCCGCTATAATTATTGACACGTCGAGCGCGCGCTCGGCGCGTATGGGCAAGCGTAACACTAACCGCCAACAAAGGGGCGCCGATCATGATAGAATCCGCAACTTACCACGTCAAAGTCTCGACGCTTACCGGCTCGCAAGCGACCCCTCCGGGCTCGAAGAGTCTCACGAATCGCGCGCTACTTCTAGCGGCGCTCGCGGAGGGCGAATCGACGATTCGCGGCGCGCTAGACGCGGAAGATTCGCGCGTTATGATCGACGCGTTGCGCGCGCTAGGCGTCGAGGTAACCGTCAATCTCGCGCGGCGCGAAATACGCGTCTTAGGGTGCGGCGGCGTCTTTCCAACGCGTTGCGCCGAGCTATATATCGCGAATAGCGGCACGTCCGCGCGCTTTCTTACCGCCGCGCTCGCGCTCGCCGACGGAGGGGAATACAGAATCGACGGTACCGAAAGAATGCGCGAACGCCCGATCGGCGACCTACTCGACGCGCTGCGCGCGCTCGGCGCCGACGCGCGCGCGGAACGCGGAAACGACTGTCCGCCGTTGCTCGTGCGCGGGGGACGCGTTGTCGAGGGCGCGAATCGCGTTACGATCGCGGCAAACGTGTCGAGTCAGTTTCTCAGCGGTCTTCTCATGGCGGCGCCGCTCGCTCGGCGCGCGCTTACCGTCGAAATCGACGGCGAGCTCGTCTCGAAACCATATTGCGAAATGACGCTCGCTATTATGCGCGACTTCGGCGTGCAAGTAGCGGTCGATTCCGAATTTCGTCGCTTTACCAACTTCGACGTCGGACATTACGTCGGACGCGTTTACGACGTCGAGCCGGACGCGAGCGCCGCAAGCTATTTCTTCGCGCTGCCCGCTATTCTAGGCGGCGCTATGACGATCCACAAACTCTCGCGCAACGCGCTACAGGGCGACGTCGCGTTCGTCGAATGTCTCGAACGCATGGGGTGCCGCGTTACATGGCGACCCGATTCGATTACCGTTGAACGACAATCCGACGCGAACGGCGCGCTAATACCGCTGCGCGGAATCGACGTCGATATGAACGCCTGTAGCGACGTCGCGCAAACACTGGCCGTCGTCGCGCTATTTGCCAATTCGCCGACTTCCATCCGCAACGTCGCTAATATGCGCGTTAAAGAAACCGATCGACTCGCCGCGCTCGCAAATGAACTCGCTAAATTAGGCGCCGACGTGCAAGAGCGACCCGACGGAATAACTATATTCGCACAACCGAACGCGCTACACCCCGCAAAGATCGCAACCTACGACGATCACCGAATGGCAATGAGCTTCGCGCTCGCCGGACTAAAAATTCCGGGCGTCGTGATTGAAAACCCGGCTTGCGTCGCGAAAACTTACCCTGACTTCTTCGAAGATCTCGAACGCGTTACGACTCCCGTTCAATAATGCGCGATTTATTAGTTGCCAGCTGGAACAGCATGATACAATGATTGAAAAGCGATTCGACGTTGTTAATTCGCTATTATGACAACCTGCGGCGGCGCGTAAATATTGTCGGAATTCTGACCGAATCGAGGCGGACAACGCCGTCGTCAGCGCAACTTGACAGCGCCTCGAAGCGGTTCGGAAATCTTAGCTCCGAACGTGAATGATGAATCTTCGCTTCTTAGCTCCCCTCTTGACTAAATAGTCGCTTTACCCTACTATACCGGCGTTGTCGCACACGCGGTTACAGGAATTATAAGGAGCGCAAAATGAGAGAAGTTCAACTCGGCAACTTGGGAGAGTCAAATCTTCTCCAAATCAACAACGCATTCAAAGACGAAGTCTTCGCCGATCCAGAATACGTCGACTCGCTCTTTACTGACGTGCAAGCGACCCGATGCGTCGCCGCGGCGAACGACCGCGCACAAGCGAGCAAGCCGAAGACAAAAGCCGCAAGAGAAAATGCGCGGGTAAAGAGTTCCGTTTCGCGCGGACTCCTCCTTCTCCTGGCGATATTTGCCGGAACGATTGCGCTCGCATTTGTCCTTAACCTCAACTCGAATCCAAGCGCCCTCGGCGTACTCAAACCACATAAGGAGAACTCTCTTGGCGGCAGGGACGCTCAAAGCGCAAGGAATCTGAATGATCGCCCAATAGTAACGCCAAACGAGAAAAACCCATATATTGAGATTAAAGCGACAAACGATATATCGTGGAAAGAAGACGTGAAATTTGTTCACCAAACTTCACGGTCTCCCATCGTCGCTAGATTCGGGGCGCATAAAAAAATAAATTTGTCATACTTCTCTCTCGACGAGGATACGAAACGTAGGATTAACGCCGAGCTCCTACGTCGCGACGAAAGAGTTCAATGTTATGAAGGACAGGTAAAGCGCGTATTCGCTCTCAAGCGCCGTCCGAAGCCTGAGCCTGTATATAACCTCGAGATCTTTAACGAGCACGTATTCTGCGTCTCGGAAGACGGAATTCTCGTTCATAATCACTGTCCTGGCAATCTCAGAAAAGCAGATAAGTTCATTCGCTACGTTTCTCAAGAAGAACTAACCGCCATGGGATTGCCTAAACTAGGAAATAAAATTAAAGGCGAGCAATTCTTTAAACCTCATGGTCTTAAATTAAACAAAAACAGTAACGTAAAAAATATCGCGGAAGTAAACGGAAGCGTTTTTCCTAGTCGTTTAAAAGCTAGTAAGAGCAAATATCCCTTTAAACTGACGATATACGTTGATAAAGATACTCGAGACGCCATTGCCAAATGGGACGCGGCAATTAAACCTTGTAACGGACACAATGGAACGTTAGCAATTCCAGCAGAATTCCTTGCTGAATTCAATAACCATATCATCGGTCTTTCGGTAATCAAGGCGAGGTAATTACGATGGCGCTATCAGATTTTCATCCTATAATTAAGTATATTTTATCAACATTACCTCCACTACAACGAAGGATGTATGGAGGCGACCCGATTGAAATACGAGAACCTGACGACGCAGGATTTGAGTATTATTACGAATTTCACAACGTTCCCAATAATACAGTCAACTCGAAATATGAGGAATGCCGTACGCATCCCATAGACGCATTGACGTCTGGCTCTTTCATAGCCGACAACCACGATCATACCAACCCCAACCATATCAATAATAGCGAATTTTCCGAAAAAGATTATTTATACGAATCTAAGAGCAAGACGTTCTTTGGTAGTAAGGGCTATCTGATCGGACTAGGACTATTCCTCAAAAGCGTCTCGTTTCAAATTCAATACTATTCAATTGACAATAATATAAATTACCATGACTATTTTGGTTATGACGTAAACGCTAGGAACTTCCCACTCCTTATAGAGGTTGGGTTTTCTTTTTCAGCGCCCGAACCTTATGGCGGCGACTCCTTGTGTAGCAAGTACGGTCGACACGAGACGGCGGTCATTGGCTCAAACGCATATGCGCTCATTCTACAAACATTGGCGAGAGACTTTGCGGAATTTCGATTGAAATATGATCGTCAATGTCAAATGACGATCGACTTTTTAACGGACGTTGGAAAGCCCTTTGAACCGTCTGAAGATATCGATCAAACAGCCAGACTCTTTCAATGCGATAAAGCATTGATTCAATACCTCATTAAAGATTCGGCGCGAGGTTTGATTAAGTGGAGGTCTGGCGTATTTCAAGACGGACGACAATATTACAAAGCGTTAATCCAAAAGCCGGATCGAACTCAACGTGAGATTTCGATTCGTCCGGTTGGCGTCGCAAACGATCAATATCGGACTCAAACGCCTTTTATGTGGCAGCTCAAATCAGACGAACTTTCACGATTCTTTCTTGCGTCGAGCGCGTTTGGCAAAAAATTGAACACAATAATAGTTCAAACGCTCGACTCTGGGATGATCAATACAACCAGACGAACCTATTGTAACCAAGACAATAAGAGTCAACATTTTTTCTTTCCCAGTAACAGTCGACCATTCAAGACCGTTGCAATACAAAGCTTCGACGAATCGCTGCTCTTTACGAACGCAACGCTATTCATTAATACATTGAGTAAAATGACTCTCATGAGAATAATCACATGGAAACAAGCTGAATCTTCCGATTATATGTGCGATGAAGAAAACCTGCATGACTTTTGGATAACCCATTTTCGTATCCACAAACGAACTTTTAAAATCCAACTTCGACGCCTCTTCTTGACCGACGTCTATGGCTGGATAAAATGTCACTTTTTTACTGAACTTATTGTTAATGGACATGCGCGAATTTTCGACCTCGCATCCTCAGCTGGCGTTGCGTGCGAAAAGCTCCGTGAAATTCAAAGTTACATAGCAAAGTACGGCGTTTTTAAAAGAGATCAAATGTTAAAATAGACAACAAGCGCGTTATTAGCAACATAAACAAATTAATCATTATACAAAGGCGAACTTCAGTGGGAACGACTCTTCCTCGACGACGGTCGACCCTTTAGTCTCGCGCTCAGTAAAACAACAACTGGTTCGTTGCATGAAATTTTTATTTACCCTGTCGATATCAAGCAGGACTACTATCAAACGCAAACGCCGTATATGTATCAGATCAAATCTGGAGATCTTTCGCGATTCTTCCTTCCGGGAAGTTATTTAGGCAATCGTCTTGTTAAGATGATTATCGGGTTTGACAAGGGACGGTGTGAATGGAATCCGCCTATCAAGCGTCCATGCAAAGCTCTTAAACGTATCCTTGAGCCTAATGGAAGAGGGAGCTATCGCAATGCAATCGCATGATAGATTTCTCTGAATCTCTACTATTTGAGAAACGTCTTGTCTTCTTTAATACGTTGCTCGACAAAACCAACCGACATTGCATCGAGTGGCGGAGCGTTAATTCTGATTTCACGAAGGACGGAGAAATCTTAGCTCATGACTCATGTTGAAATTAGGCGTCTCTTCCTTCCAGACCTCTATGATTCGCCGCGCGATCCTATCTTTACCGAAGTCGTCGTCAACGGTCAGGCGCGTCTCTTTCACCTTTGCTCAATACCAAGCGACCGAATATACGAATTATACGAAGTGATCCTCAGGCAAGAGCGAGAGAGGCGCGAAGCGGTGGAAGACGAGTGCGACCAGAATGAATAACGCGACGTCCAAGAGCGCAAGCGAGCGTTACTCTTTTGTTTCGACGCACGCCTATACAAACGCGCGCAAATCGCTACAATAGCGCTGTAGCGTCGAGCGGTCGGCGCAACCCAAGGATCCTAACGGAGAATTAACTCATGACAGAAGACGCCAACTTGCGCGACAACGCCGCGCTACCTATTGTCGACGAACTCGACGCGCAACTAACGCAAACGCTCGCCGAGGTCTTTGGCTTTCGCTCATTCCGACCTTATCAGCGCGAGATCGCGCGCGCTATTATTGAGGGTCGGGACGTCTTCGCCATTATGCCGACGGGGGGCGGCAAGTCGCTATGCTATCAATTGCCGTCCTTGATTCGCCAGGGCGTCTGCGTCGTCGTCAGTCCGTTGCTCTCGCTCATGAAGGATCAGGTCGATTCGGCGGTCAAAAACGGCGTGAACGCGGCGACGATCAACTCGACGACGTCCGCCGCAGAATGGCGCGAGATCATGGTCGCGCTCGATCGCAACCAGCTCAACCTACTCTACGTCTCGCCGGAACGCTTCTGCACGCCGTCTTTCGCCGAGCTGCTCAGCGAGATCAACGTCGGATTCTTTGCCGTCGACGAGGCGCACTGTATTTCGCAATGGGGGCACAACTTCCGCGCCGAATATCTCGGCATAGGGGACGTCGTCGAGCGCTTTCCAAGCTGTCCCGTCGCCGCCTTTACCGCGACCGCGACGTCAATCGTGGGCGACGATATCAAATCGTCCCTAAAATTGCGCGATCCGCTATGCATTAGAGCGTCTTTCGACCGACCCAATCTATTCTATCAGATCGCGTATAAGGAAAACGTCGACGACCAGATCGTCGACTTTCTTAAGAGCGCGCGCGGAGAGTCTGGAATTGTCTATCGTTCGACGCGCAAAAAGGTAGAGCAGACGGCGGCGACGTTGCGAGAACGCGGCTTCAACGCCGAGGCGTACCACGCTGGTATGTCGGACGAGGATCGCGCCGCCGTTCAGGAACGGTTTGCAAACGACGAGACCCCGATTATCGTCGCGACGATCGCATTCGGCATGGGAATAGACAAGTCGAACGTGCGGTTCGTCGTACACGGCGATCTCCCGAAAGACGTCGAGAGCTACTATCAGGAGACTGGGCGCGCTGGTCGAGACGGCGCGCCAGCGCGGTGTCTATTGCTCTACGGTTATCAGGACGTCGTCATATACCAGAAGTTTCTCGAAGACTACGAGGACGAAACGGCGAAAGAAGCGGCGAGCAAGCGGCTCGACGAAATGGTGCGATTTGCGGAATCAGATTCATGCAGACGCGTTAATCTACTAAAATACTTCGGCGAAACGTACGCGCCCGTCGAGCTCACGCCTGAGGAAAACGACGCCGACACGAACGCAGACTCGGAGTATAAGCCGCGTTCAGCGACCTACTGCGGCGCCTGCGACATATGCGTAGGCGCGTCGCCGCGCGAGGACGCGACGATCGAAGCGCAAAAGGCGCTCTCCGCTATGCAGCGGACCGGCAATCGGTTCGGAAGTTCGCACATAATCGACGTGCTCGTCGGTAAGAAGACGGAGAAGATCGAACGATTTCATCACGACGAATTACCGACCTTCGGGGTCGGCGCGGATCATACGCGCATCTACTGGAAGTATCTTCTTCAGGCGTTGCTTTCTCAGGGTCTGGCGACGCTAGCGCCCGATTTCGAGTTTCCCATACCTCAGGTCTCGCAACTCGGGTGGGAAGTCATGCGCGGACAGCGTCAGGTACAGATCATTAAGCGTCCCGAAAAGCGTCGTCAGCGCGAAAAGCGGCTCGAAGCGGGCAAGACTTCGATCGGCTTCAATCGCTATTCGCTCTCGCCGCAGGATCTCCAGCTCTTTGAACTACTTCGCGCAAAACGTTCGGAAATAGCGACGGCGGAGCGCGTTCCGCCGTACGTGGTCTTTAACGATAAAACGCTCGTCGACATGGTCTATCTTAAACCGCAATCGGACGAGAATTTCCTACTCGTTCAAGGCGTTGGGCGCGCTAAACTGAAGAATTACGGTCGTAAGTTCATGTCGGTTATCAAGAAATTCCTGGAAGAGAACGGGGAATCGCGCGAGGAATAGCGACGGGGTTATACAAGTCGGCGAAGGTAAGGAACGCGGCGCAGAATAAGTGTCGCAACCGTCGCCGCCGCGAGCGCGCAAAGCGTTAGCGCGACGGCGCTCGTCGGCGATTCGACAATGCCAACGCGCGCGAACAGCCGCGAGAGAACCGGAAGAATCGCAACGTGAACGAGATAGACGCCAAAGGTCAGCGGCGCGAACCGCTCGACGCAACGGCGCAAACGGGACGCGTTATCAAGCGGCGCGCCGAGCGCAAGCGTGTAAACGCTAAACGCTTGGAGCGCGCATAGCGGAAGAAACGCGTTACGCGCGTAGTCCGCGCCCAAGGTAAACGACGTCAACGTCATGCCTAACGTTGAAAGAACGTAGACTAACGACGCAAGGGCAAGCGTCCGAGAGGTTACGCGCGCTACGAAACGACGACCAAACGCGTAGCCCCAATAGAAATACGAGAGGTAACCGACGCCCAGCGCGTAAACCAAGAGATCGCTCGCCCCGCGACCGCCGCGCGCAAGAGAATAATTCGTTATTATTCCGAAAATTACGTACAGCAAAACGCTCAGAGCGAACGTAAGACGACGTGAAGATTGCGAAATAAATCGCGAGACAAATGGGGTTAATAAATCGAGCGCGAACAACGCATATAGAAACCATAAGTGGTAACCTGCGCCGGGTTT
>ONJR01000268.1 GCA_900318195.1 uncultured Planctomycetota bacterium | reverse complement strand
TGAATCGCAATTCCGTAAGTACTATCAAGCGGCGGAACGCTCGAAGGGTAATACGGGACAAGTCCTCATGGCGTTCCTTGAACGTCGACTCGACAACGTAGTTTATCGGCTCGGCTTTGCGGCGTCGCGCGCTCAGGCGCGTCAGCTCATTGCGCACGGGCACATCTGCGTTAATGGTCGCCGCTTGGATATCCCGAGTTACCTTACGCGTCCGAACGACGTTATTACGCTCAAAGCGCACAAGTATCAAGGCGCGAAGGCGAGTCGTCAAGGCGCGAAGGGTTTGGTAGAATTCGCATTGGAGCAATTCAAAGGTCGCGCGGTTCCCGAATTCCTGCAGCGCACCGAAGGCGAATCGCTTAGCGGCGTCGTCATGCGTTATCCTACCTTTGAAGACGTCTCCCTGCCGGTGCAGCCGCAGCTCATCGTCGAGCTCTGCTCGAAGTAAGTTCCGGACGCACGGCGCGTCCGTAGCGTAAAGTTCGCACGGTCGCGCGCACAAAGTCCTTACTTACGTAGCAATGCGATCTCTGGTCGACGCTCGCTCGCGTTCGGCGTAAGATTGCGGAAGCTATTACCTGTTAAAGAACGCTATTTTATATGGAGCGAACGATAACATGAGAATTAGATGGAGAGGATTGGAACTTCCCAACAAGGTCGAATGCACCAAGTTGGAAAGCGCGCGCGAAGGCGGACTTCCGACCTTTGGAAGATTTTCCGTCGAATCCTTTGAACGCGGTTTCGGCACGACGATCGGCGTCAGCTTGCGTCGCGTTCTACTTTCAAGTCTCGAAGGAAGCGCGGTTACTAAAATGAAACTGCGCGGCGCAGGACATGAATGCGCGTCCCTCGACGGTATGGTCGAAGACGTAACGGAAGTCGTCCTAAACGTCAAGTCCCTTATCGTACGCTCGATGGACGATAAGCCGCGCGTTATCCGCATCGAAAAGAACGGTCCCGGGCTCGTTACCGCCGCCGATATTATTCCCGATTCGCAGATCGAGATCATCAATAAAGATCTCGTGATTGCAACGCTCACTACCGATCGACCGTTCGACCTTGAAATGGTCGTCGAAAACGGTCGAGGGTATGTTCCGGCGTCTGAACAGGTCGCGAATCAACAAGGGAATAGCGACGTCGAATACATTCCGCTTGACGCGTCCTTTAGCCCTGTCGTTAAGGTTAAGTACGAAGTTGAAGAGACGCGCGTTGGGCAGAAGACGAACTACGAACGACTCATTCTCGAGATCACGACCGACGGTACGATCACGCCCGAAATGGCGTTGACCGAGGCCTCGAAGATCCTACGTAAGTTCTTGAATCCTTTTGTGCAATACGACCGTCTAGACGGCGACGTCTTCAGCCGCGCCAAGTCGGCGAGCGGCGAAGGAGTCGATCCTGCGCTCGAAGCGAAGCTCTCGATGACCCTAGCGGATCTCAAGCTCTCCGTGCGCGCGATGAACTGCCTCGGGAACGGTAATATAACGACCGTTCGTGAGCTCGTCTCCTGCACCGAAGACGAATTGCTCGAACTCAAGAATTTGGGTAAGACGACAAGCGACGAAGTTAAGGAGAAGCTCGCCGAGATCGGTTTACACCTGGGAATGCGTCTGCCAACTCCAGCGGCGAACCAGAGCCCGAATTTTAACTAAGACGCCGTCAATAGCAATATAGATTAAGAAATAAAGATAGTACAATGCGACATAGAAGAATTGGAAAGAAGTTTGGGCGCAACCCGAGCCATCAGCGCGCGCTCATCAGGAACCTCGCGATCGCGCTGATTCTTACCGAACGCGACCCCGAAGATTTCGATACGAAGGAACAAGCTCCGAAAACCCCTGGACGCATCACAACGACCTTGCCTAAGGCGAAAGAGCTCCGTCCTTTCATCGAAAAGCTCATTACGAAGGCTGTTCGCGCGCAAGAGTCGATTAAAGCGGCCGCAGAGCTAGAATGCAAAGCGGAAAAGCGCACCGAAGAGTGGAAAGCGTGGCGCGAAAGCGACGCATGGCGCGATTGGGTCAAGGCGAGCGCTCCCGCTGTCGCCGCGCGCCGCGCCGTTTATCAGAAGCTCAATAACCGCGAAGCCGTTCGCATTCTCTTCGACGAGATTGCGCCCCGATACGTAGACCGTCCCGGTGGATACACACGTATTCTCAAGCTCGCAAAGCCGCGTCTCGGCGACGCTGGTAAGCGCGCTTTCATCGAATTCGTCGGTGAATCGGAGTATCGCAATAGTAAAGCGACGTCCGCTATCCCGACCGTTCAGGAATAGTCGATCCTTCAACGCGTTCGCGCGTGACGATTCAAATATTCTAGCGACGTTGCGTTTCTGCGCGGCGTCGCTTTTTTAGTACTTGTTGCAAGCTCTAATTTCGCAATCCATTTCTTTATTGACGTCCTGAATTATGGCTTTTAATTACACCTTAGCTATCCGTGATCTTTGCGTCGACGTTTGCAAGAAGACGCCTGAATTTGCGAACTTCGATATGTCGTATGTCGGTTTCTCTTTCAATCGGGCGCGCAATATCGGCTCACGATTCGGCAACTGGGCGTCGGTAACGCCGTTGAGATTCCAGTTTGGTTTACGCGTGTCAATTCCCGACAAGCTCATGCCTATTCTCGAGCTCAATGCGGCAACTGTAAAAGGCGCTCGAGACGGCGATAGGATTGAAATTCACACAAACGACAAAAACGATTCCATGATAGTGCTCTACGGCTCGGAGACGTCGCGAGAAGAGCTGGTACTGTCAAGCGCGGAACGCCGTAATCTTTCGCTCTTAAGGTTCCATCGCACCCCTAAGGTGGTCGGCGACGGTAAAGAGTTGCTATATTTGTTCAGTATCATGTTGCCGCGATTTTATGAACTTTCTTCGACGGAAAAACTTGAAACAATCATGCACGAGCTGTATCATATTTCTGAAGCGTTTGACGGCGACGTGCGTCGTTTCCCTGGTAGGAATTGGCAGCACGGCTCTAAGAAGCTGTATCAAGCGCGGTCGGAGAAATTTGCGCGAGATTGGCTCGCGAAAGACCCAGATCCCGTGCTGTTCAACTTCCTACAGTACAATTCCGCACAGCTGATCGAACGCTACGGCAGTATCATGGGCGGTAAGTATCCGCGTATTAAGACCTGTCCGATATCGCTCGACGAGGCGTTCAAACATGAGCCGCGCCTCGTACAATTCATTGCCGCCGCACAAGCGAAAGGAAGACTAAAATGACAACGAGTACTGAATGGACGTTAGCGCGTCGCGAATTTTTACGCATGGCGTTTGCCGCGCCCTGCGCTCTGGGATTGGGAGAAACCGTTGCTCATGCCGAAGATCTCAAGCCGGGCGTTACGGAGCCTAGCCCAGCGGAGATCGCGCGCGCAATCGTCGCAATGAACCGTACGGCTGCGACTAACGTAACCTCAGAGCGACTCGCGGCCGCCGAGACCTTGCAACGCTCCGTCGATCGTTTGCGCGCCGCTGAATTTAACGAATACTTCAAATCTGATTCTGCAACTGCCGAGCGTTGGGAGCGCGAACGTGGAATATTGAAATTCCTCGATCTCTCATTTGATAAGATTCTCGCCGAGTTGCGCACGACAAAAGTTGAGGACGGAACCGTCGTCTTCTGGCACGTCTACAATATGGGTTACCTCGTTAAGACTCCAACGCAGACCTTTGCCATCGACGTGCGTCATCGTCGCGCGAAGGAGCTCGTTCCCGACGTAGAGTTCTTACTCGTTACGCACAATCATGGCGATCATTTCGTTAAGAACTTCTGCGACGCGCTAGCCGACGCCGGTAAACCGGTCGTGTCGAACTTTATCGAGAATCAGTGGGTTACGCCGGAGGACGAAGCGAAGCGTGAATTCGGCGATTGCTCGATCGTAATGCGGCGCGTCGATCACAATAAGACGACGCTCATTAACTACGTAACGACCTTCGAAATTCATTGCGATCCACGCGCAGATAATTGCGTGGTCTATCATGTGGGGGACGCGTGCGACGTGCGACAGTTGAACCCGACGGCGCAAGTCGACGTCTTTATTCCGCACCTCGCCGTCGGGCTCGACGTGCCGAAAGCGGTCAACGAAACGCTTAAGCCGCGCGTTACTTTGCTCTCGCACATTCTTGAACTAGGGCATTTAATCGACAAGTGGCGCTGGTCGTACGAGTATGGTTACAATATCGTTAAAAAGTGCGATAACGACTCGGTTATTCTGCCAGTTTGGGGCGAGAAGTATCTGTATCGTCGCGCGTAACGCGAGCGACCTTAAGCGACGGGGGCGGAGCATGAAGATTTGTCTGTGCGGACGCGTTGATCGAGACGAGTTCTGTCAAACTGCGCGTGACGCGTCGGAAATCGTCGCGCGCGCGAACGGCGTTATTGCGCGCGCAAGTTGCGTCGCGGAGCTTACGCGCGAGGTCGCCGAGTTGCGCGACGTCGACTTCTTTTTGCTACTGCGCTCGTTTCCCTCGGAGTTTAGCGCGCTCGAGCTCGATTCGTTGCGGCGCGCGGCGCCCCTTGCGCCGATCGCGATTATTTCGGGCGAACTTTGCGAAGGCGAGAATCGCGCGGGCGAGCGTTTTCATGGCGCGCGTCGCTTTTACGTACGCGAATGGCGCGATTTCTGGCGCGCAGAGTTCGAAAAGTTCTGCGATCCTCGAGGAGCGCGCGGTCTCTTTACCGCGCCCGCTACCTCGCTCGACGTCGATCTTATACTATCGCGCCCACACGCTCGCAAGGTTTCTCATAGGAGCGCAGTTGTCTTTTCGAATAACGCCGCGTCGCGCGTTGCGCTCGTAGAACTCCTTGTCAGCGCCGGTTATAACGCAAGTTGGCGCCGTCTTGCATCGTCGCAGAGCGAACCGACGCGCAACGCTGAGCCCGACGTCGTCGTCGTCGATTGTTGCGCGGATATTATTTCGACCGAACGCATTACGGTGTTAAATCTTATACGCGCACAATTTCCGCAGTCGTTCCTTGCCATTCTAACTTTTGCGCCCGGACAAGAGGAGACGAGGTTCTTTTCCGACGCGCAACGCTGGGGACGCGCGCGCGTCTTCGGTAAACCGCTTGACGTCGAGGCGTTTCTCAACGCCGTCGACGGTTCTCGGAATTGTAACGTAACTTTTTGACGTGAATAGATTAGGAAATACAATGAAACGAACACGCATTCGTCTAACGATCTTATTCGCTCTGACGACGTTCGCGCTTACGTTTGCGCGTTGCGTCGGGCTTGCGTTCGAAGGACAAGAGACGTTGGACGCGCCGCAGTTCCGCGCGGCGTTCGAGACGCCTCCGCCTGGGTACGGCGAAGTTCCTTTTTGGTGGTGGACGGGTGAGAAGCTCGATCCTGATCGTCTTAAGGCGCAGGTGTTAGAGCTCTCTCGCAAAGGTATCCCCGGCGTTCAGGTAAACTACGCGCATCAGGACGTGCGCAACGCCGTCCAGCCTAACTGGCTGACATATCCTAATGACCCGGAAGTCTTTACGGACGAATGGTTTGACGTCTTTGAAGACGTCGCCTCGTATTGTAACGAGCTTAATATGGGCATAGGTCTTAGCGGCTATACGCTCGACTGGCAACATTCTCCCGGCAATCTTTTTGATCGTCTCCTGTATTCCGATCCGAAGTTGCAAAGTCGCGATCTTTACGTATCGCAACGAGTTGATCTTTCTCCCGGCAAACCGTACGGCGCGACGCTCGTTAAGAATCCAGACCTCGCTCAGGCGCCAAACGACGATCAAGACGAACTCGTGCAAGTCGTCGCGTATCCAGTCGCCGAGGACGGTCGACTTGTCGCCGAAGAGAGTAGGGCTCTTGGACGCGATCTTAACGCGCTTAGAGCGAACGACGAAAAGGTCGAGCGCCAAACGCAAGTATGGTTCTATCGAGCGAAACGAGCGCCGCATACGCTCAATCCATTGTATAAAGAGTGCGGCGCGCAAGTTGTCGCGCGTTTTTTCCAGCCGTTTGAGGAGCGCGCGAAGGAACGTCTCGGCGGCGACGACGGCGGTAATCTTGGTCTGAACTACTTCTTCCAGGACGAGTTGCAACTTGGCACGGGCGAGCGCGTTTGGTCCGACGACGTCGCGGACGAGTTTGAGGCGCGAAAGGGGTATTCGTATTGGTCGGCGACGCCGGCGCTTTTCGACGCTAAGGTCGGCGATCTTGCGGAAAAATATCGACTTGATTTCCTCGACGTGCGCGTGCGCTTGGCGGAAGAGCGTTATTTTGAACCGATTTATAACTGGCACGCGTCTCGCGGTCGCATATACGCGTGCGATCCTGGCAGTCGCGGTCGCGATCCTAGCGAATTCTGCGATTATTTCAGCGCGATTCGCTGGTATACGGCGCCGGGACACGACACTCCAGGCGGTCGCGCGGACTTTATTAAGAACAAAGTTTCCGCGTCAATCGCGCACTTTTACAAGCGTCCGCGCGTCTGGCTAGAAGGCTATCACAGCTTCGGTTGGCATGCTAGTCCTGAACGACTGCTATTTGCAACGAACGAGAATTATCTTTTCGGCGCCAACTTATTGAATCTTCATGGTCTATATTATACGACGTACGGCGGATTCTGGGAGTGGGCGCCTCCGTGCTATCATTTCCGACAGCCGTATTGGGAGACGTTCGGATCCTTTTTGAAGTATTTCGAGCGTCTTTCGTATGCGTTAACGCGCGGCGTAGAGCAGAGCGACGTCGTAATACTCTATCCCGTATCGCCTTACCAATCTCGTTTAAACGGCGGACGCGCGCGCGACGTCGCATTTGAAGCGGCGCGTAGGGTCTACGAGTCCGGGCGCGAGGTCTTGTTCATCGACGACGACAGTATAGCGCGCGCGGAAGTCGCAGACGGTCGGCTGTGCGTTGCGGGCGGCAAGCATCAAGTTCTTATTCTACCGTCGATCCAGGGCATACGTTGGTCGACTTTGGTTAAGGCGTCGGAGCTTCGTCGCGCGGGCGGTGTCGTAATAGCGCTCGACGCGCCGCCGATCGCGTCTGATCGCGCCGGTCGCAACGACGATATGCTAACGTCTACCGTTCTCGAACTCTTTGGCAAGACTCCGGACGAACTAACGAAGGTCGGCGACTCGCGAAGCGAAGCGCCTAGCGGTGGGCTAGGACTCTTTTTATCGGGACGTCCGGACGCGCAAGATTCTTCGTCGTCGATTAAGTACGGTACGAACGAGACGCCGTCGTATCTTCGCGAGTATCCCGGCGGATTTGCCGGACGTTGGGTATGGTCGCCGGAACTTGCGAAAACCGTCTATTTCAAATGGGTTGCGACCGGACTAACGGACGTTCGTAAGGAGTACGACGCGCGCTTTTTCTGCGATAATTCTGGCTCGCTTTATGTTAATGGGACCGCGATCTGTAACGGGGCTGATTACAATAACGGTTGGCAAGGTAAATTATCGTTGCGTAACGGGGACGTCGTAACGATCGACGGGGTCGACTCCGACTCCCCGCGTCGCGGTTCGGCCGGTATGTTCTTTGCGCTTGCGACTTCTGGTAAGACGTTGGCGACGAGCGAGGATTTTCGTTATTCGCTCGTTCCTCCCAAGGACGCGCGCGTTTGGCGTACGGAACCCGACGAGTTTGACTCGCTTGCCTCTTCCGACGTCGGCAATGTGCACGTTCTGCACCGCACGGGCGTTAATAGCGAATTGGGCGGCGCGGCGCCGGTTCAATCGAACGACGAATCGATGTGGCGACGTTTCGCGTCGGCGCTAGAACCGATTGTCCGCGAGGTCTACAATGCTGACACGAACGCGCCGTGCGTCGCTATGAAGCGCGAAACGGCGGACGCGACGCTCTTTTTCGTCATGCGCGGCGCGAAGGACGCGAAACTATCCTTTAACGCTTTAGGTCGCGCTGAGTTATTTGACGCATGGACTGGCGCCAGTCGCGTTCTGCCGACGACTCACGACGCGAGCGGGCGCTCGACGCTCACGTGGCCGTACAACGCGTCTGAAGCGGGGCTAGTCGTCTTCTGGAAGGGACTCGAATCCGCTGTTGCGCCTAGCGAGCCGCCCCTAGCGCGCGAGCCGCGTCGTATTGCGCTTGACGGCGAATGGAGCTTTGAACTGATACCGACGCTTGACAATCGTTGGGGCGATTTTCGCTTGCCGGCTGACGCTTCTGAACCGACGCTTGGCGCTGAGGCGCAACGTTTTGACGTTCTCGACGCCGACGGCGCCGTCTCACGTTCGCAACTCAACGACTTCGGCGTGAAATTCATGCTACTCGGACCGGTTCCAGCCGACGCGCCGCTCGACGACCTCGAAGCGCGCTTGGCGCGACTAGAGCGCGTCGATCCCAAGACGCCGGTTAGAGTAGGCGATAAAGATTATTTCTGGCGACCTTATGCGTTTTCATGGCGCTGGGGAATCGAGGGCAACCCAGGTCGCCAGGGGTATCACGGTCTGAAAGAGAAGATCGACTCTCGATTTATCGGACTCGGTAAGGAAACGAACGGCTTCAATGAGACAGTTTTCAGCGCGGAGGAAGCTGGAAGCGTCTATTATTTGTGGTCGACGGTTACGCTTTCATGCGAGGCGAAGGAAGGAGACGAACGAGTCGACTGTTATGCTGGCGGCGGCGCGCCGACGACCGTGTATCTTGGCGGCAAGCGGCTCGACTTTAGCGCTTTGCCGAACCTAACGCTTGGGCGTCCCGTTCCAATTCTCGTGCGTTACGACGGCGCCGGACGCCGCTCGCTCGCGTGGATTAGGCGCGGCGATAATTCTCAAGACGCGTCGCGACTCATTGAAGCGAACGGTCAAGATTCCGGCGCGTACAACGGTCTGTCGACTGGCTTGCGTAACGAAAAGTTTGAAGGCTTTGAGTATGAACCGACCCCTCTTTCGACTGTCTGGTTCGACTTACCCGGCGTTCTCGACTACGACGTATACGGTACGGAAGATCGTGAGAATATTACGCGTCTTCGGTTTACGGCGCCTCCCGGTCTTTCGGGTATGACTATCCCGACGTACGGCGAGTTGAAGAACGTAACGGTCGACGGTCGTGAAGTTTCGTTTGCGCGCGATACGAAGTTGGTCGCCGGTAAAGACTTCTGGCGCGGTAAGAGAGACGTTGCGACGGCGACGAGCGCGCCTTCCTGCGGCGCTTTTTCCGATCGTCCTACGCGAATAGAAACGGTGCGATTTGCGGCGCCATTCGCGCGCGCTTGCGAGATCGAGCTGTCGCTGAAATGTCCCGCCGGCGTCTACGGCGCGAGCGCGTGCCCGGAACCGATTCGGATGACGACGGCGCGGGGCGTAACGACGTTGGGCGACTGGAGTCGTTGCGGCGTTTTAGCGAATTATTCGGGCGGCGCGCGTTACGAGAAATCGTTCGAGCTTTCGTCGGATGAAGTCGGTAAAGCGCGCGTCTACCTTGCGCTTGGTAAAGTAGGGGTAAGCTGTCGCGTGCGCGTGAACGACCATGTGGTAGGCGAGCTTCATTCTTCGCCTTGGCGTCTTGATATTACTGGCGCCGTTCGAGCCGGCGCGAATAAGGCGACGATCGACGTCTATAATACGCTAGGGAACTTCTATCGTAATATTCCGACTCGGTATAACGGCGGAGTTGACTCTGGTTTGATTGGACCGGTGGAATTAGAAGTGAAATAACGCGTTTTTCACTATGTATTAAACAAGGGCGCGACGTTCTCCGTACTGAAGAGAACGTCGCCTTTTCTTGCGACTAGAAGTCATTTCATGACCTCATTATCATAATCATAATGCACGCAAGCAAAGTAACTTGATGTTAATAGGAATCTCTTAAAACAGCGGTTTTTTTAAAACAAGCGTGAGTTGTTGAATAAAGTTGTTAATAAAAATCATTGTTCAAAGCGGTAAATCGATTGAGTACTGTACTTTTATTCTTGTTTCGACAACTTGGGTCTCGAAGTTACGCGCTTTTAATTTATCGCCGAAGATCTGTTTGATTTGGAACATGGCAGTTTCGGCTAGCGAACGTCTGTGATATTTG
>ONJR01000269.1 GCA_900318195.1 uncultured Planctomycetota bacterium | reverse complement strand
TAAATATACAACCAGACTTCCGCGGAGGACCAATCGAGAATGGAGTTATGCGAATACTGTCCTTTCTGCTTCATCCCGAAAGACTCTTCGTCGTACTGAGATCGTCTTTCACTTTCGTGGGCGCGCACGCCTACGAAATCTGCGCCGACGTAATCGGACTTTCCGATAATTTCTCGAATCTTGAGTGTCTGCGGGGCAGCTTTATGTACGGAGCAGCACCATCGCAGGGTTCTGGAAGGGGGACCAAATACGCGCCATGACTCGTCGGGCTTCATTTTTGCGCGCGCGCGATAGAAGGCGACGCCTTCCTCTTTGCAGAGCTTTTCGACCTTATCGACGAGCTTATAGGTGTCGGGGAACTCCATTTCGGTATCGCCGAATACGACGAGAAACGCGCTTTTCGGTAGCGCGCGTTTAACGAGTTCGAGTAGCACGACGCTGTCCTTCCCGCCGGAGAATGCGACGTGAAAGCAATCGAGCCGCTTCTGCATTCGCTTGTAGTAGTCGTAGATCTTTTTAACGGTCGTCTGCTCGATAACGGAGACCATATCGCGATTCTTTTCGACCATACCCTTGAGATCGACTTCCTTGAGCCTAGCGCCGTCAGGTAGCGCGCGCTCGTCGGTCGCGACGCCTTTCGCGTCCTTCTTATAGACGAACTCAATCCCCGGCTTCTGATACAGCGCGCCTCCTACGGTCGAGAAGACGTGCACGCCGCGATAGTAATATCGGCTCGCTTCCGCCCACATATAGGGCGTTTTCGTCTGCTTAGCGTACTTCCATACGGAGTCGAGTCCTAGCGCGTCGAGTTCAGGCGCGTAGACAGGTCGCGGCTCTTTGGAGAAGTTCGTCGCGCGGTCGGTTAGTAGGAGTCCGCCGGTCTCGGGATCGTGTAAATACTCGTACATTATTCGGACTCCTTCTGCTCGCGCATTCTTCGCGCGGTATTGATCAGTTCGTCGAGCGGCGTCTTGCGCGCAATATACCCTTGCGCGCCGAGCCATTCGGCGACCGACTTCTCGACGAGCGGCAGTTCCGCGTTATTAGCGACGACGTAGGTCAGTAGTTCGTCGTAGTCGTCAAATTTGAGTTCGGCGTCGTAGATCGCGCCGACCGGGCGACCTTTCTTAGTGAACCGTCCCAGAGATCGGAAGCGTTTGCTCAGGAACCGGCAGAAGCTCTCGAGTAGAAAGAGATTATCGAGTCCCAGTTCGGCGCCCTCGAATTCAACGTGCGGGAAGGACGAGAAACTTGTAATAGAAGAGAAAGGCGCGACCCGGTTCTGTACAAAGAGCGCGAGCGCGTCGTCAACGGCGTCGACGACGTCTTCGTCGAGTTCAAAGCGTTCGAGATTAAGAAATCGCTCCTGATCGATTCGCGCCATGCGCTCCCACGCGATCGATAGGATCGTCGTCGCGCGCGCTCCCTCCGTGAGCTCCATTTCATAGTTTTCGAGCTCGTCGAGCGTTAGTAGCTCGTTGGCGTCGCAAAAATCGCGATACGCCTCGTTGAGATTAATTTCGTAGCCGAATTCCGTAATGAAGTCGCGTTTCCGATTATAGCGACCGGCAAGATAGCGTTTGAAGAGCGCTTCCTGAAGCGCCTTGATCGGCACGTCCATATTCAACTCGACGCTCGCTTCGACGATCGCTTTCGTTACTTTGGAGAACCCGCGCTCGTTAATCTCGGCGTCGAAGTATTCTATCGTCTCCCTGACGTCCTGACTGGCAATGTTAATTCGCTTATATAGCGCGTACTCGCCCTTATCGGCGCTAATAAAGAGATCGCTATGCGCGCATCGATTTTGAATCTGCGCTTCTTCCAAATAGGGTAGACGGCGCGCCAGTTCGTCGAGCGAGAGGACGACCTCGCCATCCTGATACGCGCCCGCGACCTCGTCCTCGATCGACTTGCTCGTGTTTTCTGGAGAGAAATAACTACTTTCAAAGACAAGATAACGCAGATAATATCGCAACGCCGCGTTCAACTGCTCGCTCGACGTTATATTTAGCCCGTTGAGAAGGGACGTATGCGTCTCGTAAAATTTCACATACGAGACGACTTCCGCGCCCGATTCAAACGTTTCCGCGACCGCGCTCTTAAGAAGCTCGCGATTCTCTACCGTAAGCGCGTACACGCTCGTGCGACCGCCCCCGGCGCCGAATTCATACCCGCAACGCCGCAACGTCGCGCCGAGATTCTCGTCGACGCTCTTCGGTAAATCTTCGCCGTACTTCGCCGCGTACGCCGCCCTGAAACGATTGCAAGAGATAAGGGAATCGGGCGTAACGCCTCCCGAAAATTGCTCGATTAGTAGCTCGCGAACCTTCGTTATTGTTCTCGGGTCGACTTGGTAATCTCGGGGGGGGGGGGGGGTTTTTGACGGTTGTGCCGGCGGGGCGCTCTGCGCGCTATTGTACCCGCCGCTAGACGTCGCGTCCGCCGGATAGTACACGATCTCGACCTCGGAGAAGGGGACGCCGACCTGTTCCATGAGATAGAGAATATTTTTGACGATATCGAACTTGGTGCGAATGGCGTCGAGATAGAGTCCTTCGGCTACTTTTGCCATTTTTTGACCATAGCGAACGTTCCTCTCTTCAACGATCCGAAGACCAAAAGAACCGTTTCTGACGTCAAGCAAGTTCCAGAGGCAACCTTCGTGTACTCTTCCTATTTTCGCGACAACAAATTGATACAAATCGTTCCACGCGCGCGGCTCGTAGGTCTTACCGTAGCAAGTAACGCGTATGACGGTTCCGAGATTGGAGTCGAGATTATTCCAATCGATTCTGCGCGCGCCGCTGGGGAGATTGCTCGAAGTAGTGGACGCGGAAGTTCCGCGCGATTCATTATCGCGTTCCTTCGTCGCGCTCGCTCTTGTACTCGACTCTTCCCCCGAAGTCTCGTTAATGGCGTCGACGAAGTATTCTCGCACGACGTCGCGCAATTCCGGCGTCTCGTCGTCTTGCGATTTCTCGACGTAATATAGGTCGACGGACGCAAGATCGACGTTGCACTTTCGCAGGAATTTTCGAGCGTTCGTTACCGCGTCGCTTGCGCTTTTCGTCATGTCGAACCAGATTCCGTCGTCAACTTGAACATAGCTGTGCGTCGACTCAGGTCGCTCGTGCGTCGCTAGCGAATATCTATTTTCTTTCGCAAAATAACAAACTAAATCACGCCGTTCTTCCGCGATTTTTTTCACAATATAGAGAACAATTCGCGCCCAAGTTGAGCGCTTCGCGAACGAGCCCTTCCAGTAGATTCCCTTCGGTTTGGTATAAGCCAAATCAATTTTTTGCGTCTTCCAATCGACGACGTTAAAAGCCTGACGCGCGGCGGCTCTTGCTTTTGCGATATTCGGATTCATATCGTCGCGCTCCTGGCTTTGTGTGGTGGGACTGGCGGTGTTCTGTTGGGCGTTGGCGTTAGCGTCGCGAGACGCTTGCGCGCGTTCTTCGTTCGTCGCCGCTCGCTCGCGCGCGTAGGAGACGTACCGAATTTGCAAACTACGTTGCGACTCGCCGCAAACTTGCAAGACGAGATACTTGATATTATACACTGTGCTCGTGTACCCGCAATTGGGTCTTAAAAAAACGTCGTAATCAATTTGAACCGGTCGTGAGAATTGTCCGGCTGGATTCGTTACGAGTTTGAGCCCGTTCCGGAAATTGAGATTCCTGTCAAGAACTTTAGCGCGAACCGTACTGCGATATTGCGCGTACGCCGTTCGCACGACCCAGATATAGAGCTCCTCCCAATCGTCGAACCGCTTGCGCTCCCCGAAGCATTTGATATCGTACGGACGCGTCCAATTAAGATTGGGCACGGCGAAAAGATTGATCGTCTGAATCTCGTCTGGCGCCGGTTCCGCTTCTTCCTCGTCGTAGGTCTCCGAGTCCTCGAGTCCGTCCTCCGCTTCTTCCTCCTCTTCCGTCGCATCCTCTAACGCGACTTCCCCTGCTTCGACGAGCGCGTTAATTTCCTCCTCGTCGAATAGCGATATTACTCTCGCGCGCTCATACGTCGACAGTTTATATTCCGCTCTTTCCGCCAAGAGAATCAGAATTTTCTGCAACGGGGTTCGCAATCTTTTAGCGAGATAATTGAGATTAGCGACGATCTGATCCGGCGATAGTTCGAGATCGAGCCAGAGCTCGCGCGCAATTTCCGCTTGCTCGTCGAATCTTTTGAATTTATTGCGGGCGTTCGCGAGATTGAGCGCGAGTCTGAAGGACGGGTTATGCGCTTCATTCCTGAACGCGGTTTCGTCGAACTGATACAGCTTCTTCACGGCGTCGCGATAGAGCGCTTTCCAATCGTCGTAGGGGTGGAAGCGATCAAAGAAATAAGCGCCAAGTAGCTCGAGCTTTTCGAGCGGCAGTCCCGTTAGATTACTAGCGAGATCGTAGGTAACCATCGCGCGCAGATCTTTCGCGCGTTCGAGCGTCGCGACGTCCTTGAGCTTCAGGCGCGCGCGTTCGAGCGTCTCCTGATCGAGTTCGTCGTCCTCTTCGAGTTCGTCCTCGTCTTCTTCTTCTTCTTCGTAATTGTCTTCTACTTCCTCGTCGTCGTCCTCTTCTTCTTCGAAATCGACGTCCTCGTAGTCGCCGTCTTCCTCAAGTTCGTCTTCTTCCTCGTCGTCTTCTTCTTCGACGTCCTCGTAGTCCTCGTCTTCCTCGAGTTCTTCCTCTTCCTCTTCGTAGTCGTCTTTCAGTATGTCGTCGTCTTCCTTTTCGAATTCGACCTCTTCGCTCCCCTCGTCTAGCTCATTGCCAAGTTCTTCGTAGTCGCCAGAGTCGTCGGCACATTCCTCGACCGCAGTGTCTTCATCCTCATCGTACTCCGGCATTTCGCCCATGCTTTCGAGCGCCTCAATCTCCTTCTTATTAAAGAGCGGTATCAATCTAGCGCGCTCAAATTCCGATAGGTATCGATATTCGATCTCCGCGAGTACAATCCTCATCGTTGTAAGCGTCAACTTCATTAGTTTAGCGCAGAGATTGAGATTAGCGGCGATCTGCTCGCGCGTTAGATCGAGATCGATCCAAAGCCTGGGCGCGATTTCCTCCTGGAGGTCGATACTTTTGGAAAAATCGCGTTGTACTGAGATCTTAAGCGCATTTCTGACCACGGAATAATACGATTTATTCCTAAATTCGTCTTCGTTGAAGCGGTATAGTTCCTTAACGGCGTCGCGATATAGCGCTTTCCAGTCGTCATATGGCTGAAAGCGTCCGAAGAAGTAGGCGCCGACGAGCGTGAGCTTATCGAAATTTAGTTCGGTCGGGTTGTTGCCGAGATCGTAGGTTAGAAGCGCGTGAAGATCGGCGCGGACGTTTGCGACGTCCTGGAGCTTCTTGCGGGCACGTTCGAGAACTTTGGGATCGACGTCGTTTGGGGCGTCGTCCTCTTCGAAATAGTCGTCTTCGTCCACGAGTTCGTCCTCTTCTTCCTCGTCGACTTCTTCCTCTTCGTCCTCTTCGTCGTTAATATCGCGCGAGTCGTCGTATTCTAGTTCAAGGTCGTTCTCCTCGTTTTCAAGGTCTTCTTCGTCCTCGTAGAATTCGGCGTTATCCCAATTGTCTTGTCCGAAATCGTCGTCGCTAAAGGGGTCGTCGTCTTCATCGCACGCGCCGAAATTCTCCTGGTAGGTCGTTCCGTTCGCGTCGAACGAGAGCTGCTGATCGCCAGATAGGCCGTTCTCTCGCTCGCGTAGCGGACCGCCAAAGTCCCGTGGAGCAAGCCAAATCGTATACGTGTCAGGGTCGCGCTCGCACAAATCGAAATAGTACTTTAATAGCTCGACGTATCCGTAGGGCGAATAGTTTGTTTCGAGCCATAGATCGTCGTCGATTTCCTCGGGCTCAACGAGTCTTTTAGCGTCCTTTTTCGCGACGAGGGTCGCGTTCGGATCGTATTCTTCGAGCGCGTCGCGCAAGTTCTGTGCGGCGCCGAACTGGTATAGATCGCGCATAATATCGACGAACGCGTCGCGCCACGACGCGGCGTCGTATACTCCGTACGGGGTCTCAACTTGCGCCGGCGTCATAAGCAGCTGTTCGTCGTCCTGCGAACGGCATTGCTCCCATAGGAACTCGGTCCACTCGACTTCAGACTCCGCGTCCGACTCGTTCTCCAGATCGTCGTCCTCGAGTTTGAAATCGTCGCTTTCTTCGTCTTCCACGAACTCCTCTTCTTCATCGTCTTCCGCTTCGAGCTCGTCGTCCACTTCGTCTTCCTCTAGCTCCTCTTCGTCCGCGTCCTCAGGTTCTAGCTCGTCGCTTTCTTCGTCTTCCACGAACTCCTCTTCTTCGTCGTCTTCCGCTTCGAGCTCGTCGTCCACTTTGTCTTCCTCTAACTCCTCTTCGTCCGCGACCTCAGGTTCTAGCTCGTCGCTTTCTTCGCCTTCCTCAAGCTCCTCTCCGTCCGCGACCTCAGGTTCGAGCTCGCCGCTTTGTTCGGCTTCCTCCAGCTCCTCTTCGTTCGCGACCTCAGGTTCTAGTTCGCCGCTCTCTTCGCCTTCCTCGCGCTCCTCGTTGTTCGCGACCTCAGGTTCTAGCTCGTCGCTCTCTTCGCCTTCCTCTAGCTCCTCATCGTCCGCGACCTCCGGTTCGAGCTCGCCGCCAATTCCGCCGCCTTCCGGCGCCTCGCCGTCGTCGCCGTTAGCTTCTTCGACGTTGTCCTCCTCCTGTTCGCCGTCGTCGCCGGTCTCATTCTTGTCGTCGTTCGTCCTTTCGCCGTCCCGACCGCCTTTTTCGTGTCCTTCGACGTCTACGTCCGTCCCTTGGTCTGGCGTCGTCTCCTCGCCGTCGCGGTCGTCCATCGCGTCTTCGTCAAATTCGTTTTCGCTTTCCTCGCTCGGCTCGTGCGGCATATCGGCGCGCACGTGCCATACGGTAACCTGCTCCAAGGGAATACCGCACTCTCGGAGGCACAGTTTCAGATTCTCGATCATCTTACTGGTCGAGATATCCGTTTCGACGTAGATTCCCTTCGCGAACATTTTGGGCGCGTTAAGCTCTTCTTTCGTGAACGCGCAGTCGACGAGTCGTAAGAGGACGTTGCGCAGTTCGGGATTATAATTGAAAATACAGCGTAAGACGAGCAGATACAGCTCGAGCCACGTATTAACGAGCTTGTCGTACTCGCAGAATTCTAGCCCGTAGGGGCGCCGACTCGCAAAGAGCGCCTCGTTATAATCGTTCCAATCTAATTGTTCGAGCTCTTCGTCCGTTTCGCCCTCGTAGGGACCAAAGGTCGGCTCCTCCGGCGCGTTCGGCTCTCCAGACGTCGCGCCGTCGCTAACGCGTTCAACGGTAAAAATCTGCACGTCTTCGAGCGCGCACTGGCACTTTTCAATAAAGAAACGAAGCGTACTAATAATATAATGCGGATTCTTACGCACGTCGACGTATAGATCGACGTCGAGCTTGCGCGGATCGCATTCGCGCCGGTCGGCGTTGCGGACGTCCCGCCAGGACATGAGTCGATCCCCCTTATAGGACGCGATTATGCCGGCGGTCGTCGAATTCAAGGAATACAACTCCATGAGAATCAAGCGATACGCCTCGGACCAGTTCGCGACCCTGACCGTCTCGGTCCACGTCTCGACCTCGTACGGAACGCGATTCGCTAGCTCGCCGGGCGCGTACCAGTCGATCGGACTCAGCGCGAAATTGGGCTCCTCGTCCTCTTCCGCCGCGTCCTCTTCGCGCGCGTTCGGGTCGCCGTCGCCGCCGTCTTCCGCCTCGATCGGTCGGTTGTCGTCGTAATCGAGTTCGCATTCTCCGCAGCTCGCCGTCGTCGCCGTCCCGAGCTCCTCTTCCACAACGCAGAGAACAGTCGCCCCGAGTTCGTCCCCCTCGCGTTCGGCAACCGTCGTTTCCCGACAGGCTTCGTCTTCAAACGCGCCCAGAATCGCCGTCGCGCCGCCGTCCCCTTCGAGCGTTATCTCGTTGCGCGTATTGTCGTTAGCGTCGCCCAGCCCGACGCGTTCGCACGACCCGAAAATCAGCGCGCACCCGCCGTCCGCCAGTTCGCGCGTCTCCTCTTCGCGCGCCGCTTCCGCCGCCGCCGTTTCCGTCGGTTCAGTCGGTTCCGTTATTTCGCCCAAAGGCGCCTGTCCCCTACCGCGCGCAACTACTTGATCGCGCGAAGGTTGCGCCGCGTTCTCTTCCTCCGCGTTCTCTTCCTCCGCTCGCGCGTCCGCCGTCGCCCCCGCTTCCGTCTCGACCTCCGGCGCTACTTCCGACTCTTCGCACGCGTCTTCCGGAGTCGCGTCTTCAGCAGTCGCTTCTTCGGTCGCGTCTTTCGCGCGCTCTTCTTCGGGTTCGACGTCGACGAGGCAGCCGAACGCGCGAAGTTCAAGTCGCGCCTGCTCGTCGGAGTACTCTTTCGGCGCGTAGAAGATCTTCATATCGTCGGTCGGAAGATTGCATACGGCGAGCATAAACTTTAAATTCCGAGCGACCATCGTCCCGTCGAGCGCGGTCTCGACGTAGAGATTGACATTCTCCGCGACCTTTTCCGGCGCGTCGAATAGCTTCGCCTTCTTCTCCTTAACGCAACATCGCTTCCCCGCGAGCTTACCGAACAGCTTACCGCGCCCCTTGCGCGCCTCGGGAAACTTCGCCGCGCGTAAACGTTCCGCGCCGTCCGGACTCGCAACGAGTCGACGAATCGCCGCAAGATAGAGCGCGCGCCAGGACTCGACTAGCGCCGCGCCGTCGTCCGCGTAGGCGAACGCGACGGGTCGCGCGTGCGTAAGGTTCGGGAGCGCGTTCCAGTCGAGTAGGGCGACGCCGTTGAGCGCGCGCTCGTGCGCGTCGTATTCCGCAACGAGCGCGTTCTGCTCCTCGTTCGCGCGTTCCGCGTTCGGGTTCGGCGTCGGGGCGTAGGGCGCTTCGGGCTCCTCCTGCGCGTTCGGTTGCGACTCCTCCATAGGTTGCGCCGCTTCGCCGTCGCGCGCGTTCGCGT
>ONJR01000270.1 GCA_900318195.1 uncultured Planctomycetota bacterium | reverse complement strand
TATTCCTCAAGAGAGTTCTCACGCACCTGAATGCACGCATAGCTGACGGGTGAATCAGCGGCGGCGCTAAACTGACGCCTCACCGACGGCGCGACCTTAATGACGTCGCCTTGACTGAACTCGATCTTTTCACCGTCGAGGATCGCGAATCCTTTTCCGGAAAGAATGATATAGATTTCCTCGTTCTTCTTGTGATAATGAACGAACGGAACCCCTGCGCCAGCAGGGAGATTGTTGACGCTAATCTCAGCGCCGGTCAAGCCCAAGACGTCGTGTAGCTCTGTCCGCGCGTCCTGTGTCGCGCTCCATTTGCTAAAGTTGCTCATTTTATTACTTCTCCATCTGAATTTCTAAAAACCGCAGTCTACTCTAAACCAAGCGGAACCAAACGAATGTTCTTCATAGCGATACTGCCAAGATTAACAATCGCTGTCCGACAAGCCGCAACATTCGCCTCAAGGCTCATTGTACCCAGCGACCAATGATCTACAAGCCTTGGTCGACTAAAACTCGACATTATTCTCGTTAATAATCATCGGAGATTTCAGCTGAATACAAAGCGCGACGCGCGCAATCTTCGCGTTCAGCTACCAATCGCGCTCGCCGCTAAGGGTTTGTGCGCGTCAAGCTCCGGACGCACAACGGGAACGCCATCTGACCGACGCTCACTTCATCTCTTATTGCGCCGCTCTCAAGCCGGAAGCCCAGGTTGTTGTTCCGATTCTCCGGCGTGTTCCTGTTACGGTTCGCCGAACGGCAGTTCCTGGACGTGTTGTTCCAGCCGCCCCCGCGATTCACGCGGTTCGAGCCGTACGACGTCGCTCCCCGTCGGCTATAACGCGCCGACGAAACGCTACTGAGTCCGCCTGCGCGACGTATGCGAAAAGAGCCTCCGCGCGCTGTTGAAACTCAAGTTCGGTTAGCGCGCCCTGGTCAAAGAGCGCGAGCAGAACGTTGTATTTCCGCCGAAATCGCAAACGCGCGCGACTACAGAGGCGCAAGCTGTTCGGATAGACCCTCATGCCGAGGAAAGAAAGGCCCGACGTTGCGGGTCGCAACTCCCGTAATTTCAGCGTTAAATGCAAACGTTCATATAAAAAATCTTCGATCGCGTCTCCCGCGCTCTTTAAACTCGCGCGACTATCGCTACAAAGAACGAAGTCGTCCATATACCGCGCGTAGCGTCCGATTCGCAATTCGTTGCATACGAAATAATCGAGCGGCGTAAGGTAATGGTTCGCAAAAAATTGACTCGCCAGGCTCCCAAGCGGCACGCCTAAGTCGTCCTCGAGCTTAAAGGAATCGATCGCGTCGTAGAACGCGCGGAGTACGTAACCGTCCTTTATTATACGCGTCAGTTGATTTTTTAGAATTCCCCTATCGATTGACGCAAAATATTTCCGGACGTCCATCTTTAAGTAATACCCTCCGGAACTCAAATAGCGCCGCACAAGCGTAATCGCTCCCGTTTGACCTTTACCAATACGGCAGGCAAAACTATTTTCAATCTGTCGGTTATTAAAAATCGGCGCGCACACGTTAAAGAGCGCGTGTTGCGCGACTCGATCACAAAAGGGCGGCGCTGATATTTCACGCTCTTTAGGGTCATAAACGATAAAAGAACGAAACTCACCCCATTCATAGCGTCCTTGGCGCAACGCCGTTCCGATACGCTCAAGGTTCGTTTCAAGCCGTCTTTCAAAATCTCGAACGGCGCGCGAGCGCGACCTACCGCGTCGCGCTTTGTGCCAGGCGAGCGTAAGAGACTCGTCCGTAGTCGCGCGTTCAATTAAGTTAGACGCACGTTTCATTCAACGTTCTCCTGAAATGCGGAATACTCGTCATCGCCGTCGGCGGCAGAAGCGCTCTGACCGCGCGCTTCCTTGAGCGCGACAAGAAACTGCGCTCCGTACTTCTCGACGCGAGACGCGCCGATACCTTCAATCTTCCTCATAGACGAAAGCGTCGGCTCCGACATAGTAGCAATTTGGGCAAGTTGCTCGTTCGTAAAAACGACATAGACTGGGAGTTTCATCTCCTCGGCTATCTCTTGACGCAATTTGCGAAGTTTACAATAAATCGCAAAGTCGTTTTCGTTTAAAACGTTCCTATAGTCGACTCGCTCGCTCTTTTTCGGCACATTGTGTACTGCGCTTGCGCTGATCGGCTCATATTCGAGATAAACAACCCAACGAGGCGGCGATAAATTCTTGGCGAACACTGTATGTTTCGACGTTACACGAACCGTCCTCAAAAAGCGATTGATTTCATCAATTCCATCGTCTTCGCCGTCTAATGACAACGAAAAGGTTTTGATTTGCATCATCTTTGATCCTATTTTATCCAAAGTCATGTCTCGCTATCGTGTCGGGTCAAGGGGGGAGCGCCGCTCCCCCCTTGACAATCCCCCCTCGGATGAAGTCGACAGAAAACTCATTCTGGATTCGTCGTGTCTTCGCTATCGCTGTCGGTGCGCTAATCCGCGCTCCGCGCGGGCGACCGACGCTCGCGCGAAGAATCGACGAATTAACTGCTAGTTACTTAGATGCGTCGGTCAACTCAAGCC
>ONJR01000272.1 GCA_900318195.1 uncultured Planctomycetota bacterium | reverse complement strand
GTACGAAAAGTTTCGTCGATTTTTTTCGCGACTTCTTGTAATCCTCGAATAAGCGACTATCATTATTAGAGAAGGTAACGCACGCTTCGTTTATGGAGACGCTCACTTTAGTTCCGAAAGAGGTTCCCATGTTATTCCTTTTAATTGGTTTTTTTAACGGTATTCTCGCTTTCATGACGCACGCCGACTTTTTTCTTAAAAGGTCGAAGATCGTCTGCTTCTCGCAAGCCACTGCCTGGTGGGTTATTCTTACGATTACTCTGGCGTATTCGTTTGCGCCCGACTATCAAGTCGAACACCGTAAATTGTTGAGACTGGCGTGCGGCGTGAGCGCGTTTATAATCGTGTCGTTTGTCGCAAACCTTGGAAAACGAGCTGCCTCAGACTAGCCGCGCGTCTCAATCGTTCCGCGACATTCTCCGGCGACGTCGCGCGACTTTGTTAGTAACGTCTGGCGCTGGCGTGTGTCGAGCTTTTAGTCGTCTGAGTTCATGGAATAGTAAACGTGCGAACGGGGACGCAGATTTCCGGAAAATCTTGACAAAGGAGGTTATTGGAGCCGATGATCCGGACTATACTACTTGAGTGGTTTTCACACCTTTTTGGTTTTGGAGGCGACGATAACAAGGAACTGGCGATGCGCGGTGAGAGCTCCCAGATTGCGGCGACTGTAGAGATCGTCCCCTTACCAGTCCACACGGCATGGCGATCGCCTGCCGCTGTCGGCGATGACATTTTGTGGGCGTCGATGAACGCCAAGTGATTTTGTCCGAACGGTTTTTTGAACTTTTGGGCGAAGTAAAGTTTTACAGAACACGAGTAGCGACGCGGCGGCGGACGCACGGCACGCGGGGTTAGCGACCGCAGGTAGCGGCGCGATCTCGCGCCCAGCGAACGAGCGTAGCGCGGAGTCTTTCCTACCGCGTTCTTTGACGCGTTCGTATTGTAGCGGATCGCGATACTCGTCTTTTTTCATGAGGTTAGATAATGCTGGAAATTTTAATACAACTCACAGCAGCGTTACTTTCGGCTACAGCGTCATACAAACTTTCTAAGCGTTTTATGCCGAAAGATTGGCTACTAGGGCGGTACTTTATGTTTTGCATTTTGGGGTCGTTCTTTATTTTTGTTTATATACTCCTTACGACATTTGCGGCGGACATTTTTGATTTTGAAGCCAGATAGCGGCGACTTGACGCGCAAGTTCTTCGATAGGTAGATTCTTAGGCGTGATACCAAGCCCTTCGAGATGATGCCGCGTGCGCCGCGCCGGCTGGCGGCTCAGCGGATCCTTCGGCGTCTATGAAGGCGCGCGGCGCGTAGACGTTGGGGGCGGGGTATTCTTGGAGAGTACGCAGTTCAACGGAGATAGCCTGTCTTTAGCGTTCGAGGCGGAAGGATCGTCGAGTCCTTCCCGACGTTTACCGAGTTCAGACCCTAGATTGCCGTCTGCGGCGCGCGCGAGACGTTCCTTGGCGAGCTTAGCGCCTTTTGCGGCGTTGACGCGGGATAATCCAAACTGCTTTTGCGCTCCCGCCCCGTCGCTTCGGCGTCTCGCGCAGTGGGGTGATTCGCGCCTAATTCCCAATTTCGACGAGGCGCTCATAAAATCAAGTCTCTTGAGCCAGCTTTTTATCCCGGGTTAAGAGTTCAACCTCGGATATTTCGCCGTCGCGATTTAAGGAAGCCGTCGGTTACAGGCGCTGGATTTACCTTTACCTCAATCCCGTTGAGTTCAAGGCATACGCCCCTTGGCGCGCGGGGACACGTTTATTCCCGTCGATAAAAGGGTGATTCTTAACCAATCTGAACGCCGCGCTCGCCGCGAAATTCGGCAATAGGAGCGCGCTGGTAGCGGATTATCGTGGCGCGATCAATTGCCGTCGTTTCGCGAGTTCCTAAAATGTCGACTCATACCTCTTCATTAACGACCTTGCCGCCTCCATAGCAATGTCAAGAGGCGCAACGTCGCGCTGGTCGCACAACTCAGGATCTAAGATTGCGACAAGGTCTTTTGCCGTCGTACCGCAGAAACGTTTCCGGCGCGCTCCATTTGCCAAAAGAAACTTTTTTCTCACTGAGACAGATAAACGCGAAGTTGCGGGCTTTGCGGCAACGCAACTTCGGACTTTCACTTTTCACCTTACAAAAACAGACCCGGCGGGTCTGTTTCTAATTTGCAGGCGATCAAGGCGAGAACTTTTTGATATGGGAATTTCCCAAGTGGAGCAGACCGGGATCGAACCGGCGACCTTCGGCTTGCAAAGCCGACGCTCTCCCAATTGAGCTACTGCCCCAGCGCAACCCTTCGACGAACGCCAAAAGGTTGCGTTATTATACGACGTCCTGCCAGAACGTCAAGTGGTAAAAATCGTGAAAGACGAGAATGGCGCTACTTGCGCTTATTACGCTTCATTCTCGAGCGCTTGTGTTTGCGCTGTACGACTTCTTCCTCGTCGTCTTCGTCGTACTTAATACTTGGCGCCTTTGGTCGTTTCGCGGTCGTTCCCTTCGGTCGTCCTCGCTTTTTCGGCGCGGGCGCGACTACCGGTTCCGGCTCGTCGTCTTCTTCTAGTTCGAATTCCTCTTCCTCTTCGGGTTCAGACTCTTCTTCTTCGTCGTCGTATTCGAATTCGTACTCGTATTCATCGTCGTCGTCCGCGTCTTCATACGCTACTTCGTCGTCGTGTTCGACTTCTTCTAGTTCGTCGTCGTCCTCGAATTCGATTTCTTCCTCGTCGTCGTTTTCGATTTCACGCTCGTCTTCTTCGTTAGCTTCTTCCTCGTCTTCGTCGACGTACTCGTATTCCGTATTGACGCTATCGAATTCTTCGTCTTCCGCGTTTTCGTCGACGTCTTCTTCTAGCTCGTATTCGTATTCTTCTTCGTCCTCGTCCGAAGCCTCTTGCACGCCCTCGTACAGACTCGCTATCTTATTGACCTCGGCGAGCGTCTTCGAGCGCAACTCTTCCGGCGCGAGCACTTGCGCGTGCGCGCCGAAGCCCAGTAGCCAGCGAATGAACGTCTTGCCGATCTCCGTCTCCATTTCGACGACGACCCCGTTGCGCTCCTCGCGAATCTTCGTTACCGACTTGAGCTTCTCCTCTTGGATAATTCTCGCCGCGTAGCCGGTGAACCGAATCGTCGCGCGAATGACAGGCGTGTCGCCAACGAACGGTTCAACGACGTTCGATAGGTAACGGTCGACGTCGAAATCCATTCTGCGGAATCGCTTGTTCGGCACGACCGTCGCGTCGTAGAGACGATCGACTTTCCAGATCTTAAATTTCGCGTCGCGGCAGCAGAATCCGACGAGATAGACGTTGTTGTGCCAGTAGACAAAATTGTACGGGTGGATTTCGTACTTCTTAATGCGTCGCGCGCGTAGCGAGCGGTAGCGGATTTGTAGCGGTCGCGATTCTTCCATAGCGTGGAAGGCTTCGTCGATGAGACTGCGCAGACGCACGGTATAACGCTGTTCCGTCGGCTCGAAGCGATAGAAGAACGGCGCGACGCGTTCGGCGTACTTGACCGTCTCGGGTCGCAGGATTCGTTTGATCTTTTCGGACGCGCTCTGCACGCCTTCCCAGAAGAACGTGCCGCGCAACGGCGACATGAGCTTCTGCCCGACGTATAGCGAGAGCAGCTCGTTGCGATCGAGCGTCAAGCCGAACGAGAACGGATTGCGATCGAATAAATACCGCTTACGTCCGTGCGCTTCGTTGTTCGACTTCAGCTTGCCGAAGACCGTTTCGAGCGAACGAACGTCCCGTTTGATCGTCTTTTCGCTCACATTGAAGCGCTGCGACAATTCCGACAGCGTTAGCCCGTCCTTTGTTTCCGTGAGCGCCTGAAGCATGTCCCACTGCCGCTGTAGTACGACGTCTATTTCAGCCATTGTAACTTCCTCATCTTGCGGTATTTACAAGTAGTTCCGCTAACGTTTACAATAAAACGTTATACCCAATAGGCTATTATTATAACACAGGAGAAAATAAAATCAACGCGTCTAGCCCCAGCTATGTCCATTCTAACGGTTTTTTTCACTCTTTACGCGCGACTGAGGCGAAAAAGACCGAATTTGACGCGGAAAAATACGGCGTCGATCTCTCTCGACAATGAGAAAATTATTTACGGAATTTCCGTCCATAGCTCCGCTAGCCGCGGCGTCTTCTTTACCGCGCGCAAGAACGTGCCGTTATGCCAGCCTGAAACAACGCAGTCGGGATTAGGATTACCGTGAAACACGATCACCTTGACGCCCTCGCGGCGCTTCGGCTCGCAGAAATAGCCGAGCGGAAACTTGCGCATGAAATGGCGCTTGAAGCTCAGGCACCAACCTTCGGGCCAGTATAGTAGCGGCTCGCGTTTCGCGATCGCGGCGCTCAGGTACGCCTGTTCGTTGCGGAACGCGCGATATACCGATTCGCGATTGGCGAGGAAGTCCTCTAAAACGTCGGGTCGCGATCCAATCTCAAATCGAAAGACGGACGAGTTGCCGATTTTCGTACCGGGTAGGTTCCAGTCTTCAATGATGCGAAAGCCGCCCGGCAGTTCAAAGAACGGCTCGAGCGAGTCCGCGATTATGACGTCGAGGTC
>ONJR01000273.1 GCA_900318195.1 uncultured Planctomycetota bacterium | reverse complement strand
CATACGAAGACACTGATTGTACCATAGCAAGGAATTCCTACAAGCCCTAGCCGGCGTCTCGATCATATACGCCCATTCCTTATTGTACCATAGCAAGGAATTCCTACAAGCCCTAGCGTAACGCTGGTAAGAAAGTCATAAATGCCAATTGTACCATAGCAAGGAATTCCTACAAGCCCTAGCTCATCAATGTCTTCAGCCGCCTCTCGGCTGATTGTACCATAGCAAGGAATTCCTACAAGCCCTAGCCATAAGTTGATCGTATTGACGCGAGCCGCTATTGTACCATAGCAAGGAATTCCTACAAGCCCTAGCCTATTCCTTTCGATTGTGTTGTTGCTTGGTATTGTACCATAGCAAGGAATTCCTACAAGCCCTAGCTCATGGCAGCGGCTTTTATGATGGAGAAGTATTGTACCATAGCAAGGAATTCCTACAAGCCCTAGCCGAATGCCAAGATGTAGCAGTGATCGTTTATTGTACCATAGCAAGGAATTCCTACAAGCCCTAGCGAGGTATTCTTTCGTGTACTGTTCGTCATTATTGTACCATAGCAAGGAATTCCTACAAGCCCTAGCCGCGCCGCGCGCATTGGTTAGCGCGCGCGGCATTGTACCATAGCAAGGAATTCCTACAAGCCCTAGCAATTTCCCTGTTGGCTCCGTAAAATCTTCGATTGTACCATAACAAGGAATTCCTACAAGCCCTAGCAGACCAGCGACGCGCGTTGATTCTTCCTCATTGTACCATAGCAAGGAATTCCTACAAGCCCTAGCATAAAATATCTGCTGTGAGAAACTCGACCTATTGTACCATAGCAAGGAATTCCTACAAGCCCTAGCTCTTAAACGCCGCGTACCCGTCTTTCGCTATTGTACCATAGCAAGGAATTCCTACAAGCCCTAGCCGTATTCCGGATATAGAGAAGCCCGACTAGGATTGTACCATAGCAAGGAATTCCTACAAGCCCTAGCGAAATACCAGTACTCGCCATCATACCACAAATTGTACCATAGCAAGGAATTCCTACAAGCCCTAGCTTTATATACGCGCGCGCGAGGCAGTTGTTAATTGTACCATAGCAAGGAATTCCTACAAGCCCTAGCATAATCTCCCCCTAGGAGCCGGGTATTACCATTGTACCATAGCAAGGAATTCCTACAAGCCCTAGCGACGATACACCTCGACGTCATCGCGAAGCTATTGTACCATAGCAAGGAATTCCTACAAGCCCTAGCCGATAAGCGAGTTCACGTATCGCAAGTTTCATTGTACCATAGCAAGGAATTCCTACAAGCCCTAGCTAGCCAAAAAGAAGAAGACGCCGCGAATTAATTGTACCATAGCAAGGAATTCCTACAAGCCCTAGCAGAAACCATTTAATGGCACGCCATTTTTGATTGTACCATAGCAAGGAATTCCTACAAGCCCTAGCCGCGTCGAACGCCTCGTTTGTGGTTTTGAATTGTACCATAGCAAGGAATTCCTACAAGCCCTAGCCTCTTGATCTCCGACAATGAAGCCGAGGAAATTGTACCATAGCAAGGAATTCCGACAAGCCCTAGCACCATCATAGGAGACCACACATGGGACGATTGTACCATAGCAAGGAATTCCGACAAGCCCTAGCAAGCCAGTCGCGAGAGTTCGGACCAATCTCATTGTACCATAGCAAGGAATTCCTACAAGCCCTAGCTCGCACGTTACAAAACTAACCACGAACGACATTGTACCATAGCAAGGAATTCCTACAAGCCCTAGCCGGAGAACGAGGAACTCGCCAATGAGAACATTGTACCATAGCAAGGAATTCCGACAAGCCCTAGCGGTCCGACGACTTGCAAGACGCGCGCGAAATTGTACCATAGCAAGAAAAAACACAAGCCCTAGCACTGAGTTTATATTTATTCCTGTTCTTATAGTATAGCAAAACCAACAATTTCCGCAACCCCTAACGTGCATATTCCCTAAAAAACAAAGATAAAAAGTCAGTCGGCTCAGTTTTCCCTGTGAATTTCGGGGGTTCGCGTCGTTCAAGTCGCGTTGAGTTTGCATGGGCGGTTGTACGACGTGAAATAGCGACGCATACTCTCTGTCGGTTTCGCACCTCGGCGACGTCGGACAGACCAACATGACTCCGGCGGCGCCAAACAACTACGCCCGTTCCGACGTCTCGGGCATTCCCCTTAGGGGCGCTGCCCCCTTCTCGTCTTTACGCCCCACAACGTTTACCACATTTATCCAAGACAAGACGTCCGACAACTTCCGGACGAACTGTGAGACAAACGCTCTTATCGCGTTGCATTTGAGTAACGCAACGTTTACCCGCCATGTTATGGCTCGTTTTACTACTGAAACCTCGTTCTCACCTGGCGCCGCCTTGAAAGACCGGCAGCTCCCACGCGCCGCCAGCGCGTCGATTCGCCCACAGCGCGCGTCGGGTCGTCGAATCAAAAAAACGCCGCGACGTCCCCGTCGCGGCGTTTTTTCTCATTCGTTCCCTTTGCGTACCGCGTCCGTCGATCGTTGCGAACTCAACCCAAAACGTCCGCGTTCCGTAGTCGCGCGCAGCGACTCCGGCTCGATCATACGCGCGCTCAAATCTCGTACCCTTTAGCGCGCGGCGGTCAGCTCGAGGACCAAATTATGCGATATAGCGAGCGACTCAGCTCGTCGGGTGTATCTCGCTAATGGAGCGTCCCAACTTGCGCTGCGTCGTAGAGGCGGCGACGCGACGTTTTGCCGTTTTGCCCTCTTCGGTTTCGTCGCGAAGGAAGCTCATAATCTTGTCTTGCGCCGTTTCCGGATCGTGCGGCGCGCCCATGGTTTCGACCGCGTCGGAAACGCCGAGCAAGACCGAGCGCTTAACGCCTTCGCGAATCCATTCGAAAAAGTTGAAATCCATTCCAAACCTCATTTCTAGTAGCGTCTCGCCTCTCGCGATTCGTCGCGATTAACTTGACGCGTGCTTGTCTCGTTACGGCGTCAGAGTAGCAAAAAAGAAAAAACGCGTCTAGACCAGTTTGATCAATTTAAAGAAAAAAATACGTCGACGCCAAGAAAAGCTCGCGTCGACGCCGGTATATTCGTTAAAGTTTACGCGGTTTACTAAATTTTATCCATTCGTCAATAATCGGAGTGAGCGATTCATGATCGAACGGCAGCTCCTCAAGAGGTATTCCGGATCGTTCGCTCTCGATCAGCGCCGCCACGCCAAACGGCAACGTATTGCATAAGACCTCGCGATACACGAGCGTCGCCTGAACGTCGAGTGGGGTCGGCGTAAGATTGAGCACAACAAAGGGCGCGTCCGCAGGACACTCGCGAGGAAGTCCCGCTGCAGGATAGACCGCCAAGGACGTGCCAACTATAAAGAGCGCCTCCGCGTTCCACATCGCGCGCTGCGCGCCGGCGTACTCGCGCTCAGGGAGACCCTCGCCGTAAAAGACGACGTCAGGCTTAAGAACGCCGCCGCAACCGCACGTCGGCGCACGACCCGAAAGCATATCGCACTTGAAATCATCCTGGTCGTAACTCTTACCGCAACGCATACACGTCGCGCGACGCAACGACCCGTGGATCTCCCACACCGTCGACGAACCGGCGACGGTGTGCAACATGTCGATATTCTGCGTTACAACCTCGACGCTCTTATGACACTCGCGCTCCAACGCCGATATCGCTTGATGCCCCAAATTCGCAGGGGAATCGAGAACATAACTGTAGAACGTGGCAAACGTCGAATAAAAGCGCGAAGGATCGGCAAGAAAAGAATCGATCGAAAAGAGCTCCTCCGACGTCGTCTTATAAAGACCTGTCGTCGAACGAAAATCCGGTATGCCGCTCTCAGTTGAAATACCGGCGCCTGTGAGAAAGACGAGACGAGTCGCCTCACGAAAACGAACGGCGAGACGAACTATCGCGTCGTGCCAGACTCCTTTGTCCATCAGCGCGGATCGGTCAAATAGCAACGGCATATCGGAACTCCTTACTCTAATAACGCGACGCCCGACGTTACTCGTCGTCTTCGACGTACTCGTCGTCGTAACCGTCGTACGAGTCGTCCTCGACGGCGTAATCGTCCGCGTCCGAATAGTACTCGTCAACTTCGTCGTCTTCGCCGTACGGATCCTCGAAAACTTCGTCGTGCCGGCGAACGAAATCGTCGACGCGCGTATCGTTCACTCCGACGACGCGCGCTGGCTCTGAGTCCCGAACGCTCAGGAAACCGTCGACCCCGACTCCGACCGGCGGCAGATCCAAGCGATCGCGTTCCGCGTCGAGCTCGCGACGTCGCTGAACATAGCGCCGGATACGCTCCGCGCGACTCTCCTCGTCTTGAATTTCGCGTGTCGAACGATATTCGGATTCGTCCTCGTCTTCCCAGAGGTCAATCTCCTGGTTCGTGAGGTTCGACACCAGCGTGTGCGTGATGACCTTAAAGACGTCGATCTGCGAGACGTCCTCGTCCTCGGAAAGACGCATTCTATCCGCCGTCTGCCAGTAGATAACGTACCCGGCGCGCTCCGTCTCGAACGTCAGCGCCTGCACCGTGCACGTCATATCGAGATAGAAGAAGTTGATCTCGCGACCGAATAGCTCGCGATCGGCGACGTAGCGCACGATCTCTTCCTCTTCCAGGTCGTCGTATTCGATCTTCAGCGCCGAGAGAATCTCGTCGGTCGCGTCGTCGAGATCGACTCCGTGCGGAAAGATCGCGAGCGCCCAGAAGCTGCCCTCGGGGCTGTCGACCGAAATTCCGTACCGACCTTTGCCCCAGGTCTCCGTCTGTACCGTCCAATTCTTCGGGTAGATGAACCGCACCCCTAGGTCGTCGTATTCACCAAAATTCTTCGACTTTGCCATTACTCTTCTCCGTGAGTTACGTTATGAACGCGCGAACACGCGTCCGCCGTCGTCTTTCCATAATCGGCGTATAGCGCGCAATTATTGAGTTAAAAGGAGCGCTTCTCCTTCTGAAGTTCTTCCTTGATTCGATTCTTACCGACCGCCTCCGCGATCGCCTCGCGCGTTACCGGCGAGATAATACCGTTCTCTGTGATTATACCGGTTATGAATTCGCTCGGCGTTACGTCGAACGCGGGATTGTAAAATTTAACGTCCTCCGGCGCCGTGATGATAATCGGCTCATAGAAGGACAAAGAATCCCTAATGTACAAATATCCGTGCCGAACTTCACTCGCCGAGCGCTCCTCGATCGGAATCGAATCGCCGGTATCAAGCGCGAGGTCGAACGTCGAACTCGGCGCAACCACGTAAAACGGAACCCCGTGCGCGCGCGCGTTCACCGCGACGGAGTACGTGCCGATTTTATTCGCGACGTCGCCGTTCGCCGCGATTCGATCCGCGCCCACGAAAACGCCGTCGAGCTGCTCGCGACGCATGATCGACGCCGCCATATTGTCGCATATCACCGTAACGTCGATTCCATTGCGTTGAAGCTCCCACGACGTGAGACGCGAGCCCTGGAAAAGAGGACGCGTCTCGTCCGCGTACACTTTGAATCGCTTACCGTCCTCGTCGTGCGCCCAGTAGAAGACCCCGAGCGCCGTGCCGTACCCGCCCGTCGCGAGCGCGCCTGCGTTGCAGTGCGTGAGGTACGCGCCCCCGGTACGAACGAGCGTCGACCCGAATCGACTCATACTGCGGCACATTTCAAGATCCTCCTCGTGGATCGCGCGCGCTTCCTCGACGAGCGCGTACGCGATCTCCAAAGGACTCTTATGACCGCGCAACGAGCGCGCGAGCGACGTCATACGATCGAGCGCCCAGAAGAGATTGACCGCCGTCGGACGACTCGACGCAAGTTGCGACGCCGCATACTCGAGTCTTTCAAAAAAGACCTCGTCGGACGGCTGCGCGACCTTGTCCCCGACGTCGTAGAAGACCGTCTGCAAGGCCGTGCACAATCCATACGCAGCGGCAATGCCGATCGCGGGCGCGCCGCGCACGCGCAAGCTCTTAATCGCCTCGACAACCTCTTCGAGCTTGAAGAGCGTGGTGTGAACCAAGCGCCTCGGCAACATTGTCTGATCGATTATTCTGAGCGACCCGCCCAAATATTCGCGAAACTCCTCTGGAAAAGAGTTGATATGCATGACTTGCCATTCGATCGTCCCGATTTTCTGTCGTCCACCGAAATTGCTTCGCGCGACAATTTCTTCCATATAGTTTTCTCCGTTAATCTTTTCTCGCATACTGAACAGCTCGCGTCGTTCGTTTGCCGCGTTACACTCCATTTAGCATACTCTGACGTCCTACGTTCGTCAAGACGCGAACTTCAAGTTCGTGAAACTTTCTAACCTTTGGACGCAAAATAACGCTCGAACGTCTAAGAGCGCTTGGTTTTTTCATTCGCATACGTTAAAATAGAGCGCGTCGCGCCGCGCAAACGACGGCGGCGCGCACAAAAGCGTACTTTTAACTAACGAGGAATGGAGCGCAAGATGGCGATTCGAGTTATTTGTCCCGGCTGCATGACGTCCTTTGAGGTCAGCGAAAAGTTCGCCGGCAAGAAGGGACCGTGTCCAAAGTGCGGGCATCTTATTGAAATTCCGAAGGAGCAAGTTGTCGTCCATGCGCCGGACGATTTTACGAGCGGCGGCAAGCGGCAGAAGATTCTCGGGCACGACGCGCGTCCGATCGAGCAGAAGCGGTTCACGCTCTCTGGCAAGCAGATAGCGCTCGGCTGTCTCGTTCTATTTGGCGCGCTTGCGCTCGCGTATCTCGTCGGTCTTGCGCACAACGCGCTTCTTTCGGCGATATTCGGTCTTCTTCTAGCGGCTGGACTAGCGTTTCCGATCGCGGACTTCGGGTACACGCTGATACGGGATGAGAACGACTTGGAGATGCTCCTCGGCGCAGAGCGACACAAGCGCGCGCTCTTTGCGGCGCTCGTCTTTGCCGGCTCGTGGCTCGTTTACGAGCTTTTCCTGTATTTCCTTGGCGGCACGGGCTTGCTGGCGTGTCTCTTTCTGATACCAGTCGGCGCGGTCGGCGCGTTTGGCGCGCTCATCTTCTTCGACTGCAATTTCGGACGCGCATTGCTCGTGTACCTCATCTTTGCGTTCGTCGCGATCGTAGGGCGCGGACTCATAATAACCGACGGCTTCACGCCGAACGGATGGATATGGCAGGAAACGCGGCGGTCGCTCGTTACGGCGCCGGCGACGCCAGCCGCGAAACCTCAAATCGAAGTCGTCGAAGAGCCCGCGCAGTCGGCGCCTGCGTCCGGCGCCGCCGCAACGACGCCGCAAACGCCGGCTAAGGAGAAGCCCGCTATAACGCGCGAGGCGCCAAAGGTCGACACGACGAAACGACGACGATAACCGCTAATATACAGGAGTCAACACATGAAGATCAACGCGCTAACGCTATTCCTCGCGGTCGCGCTGACGCCGATCGCGGCGGTCCTTGGTCAGGAGGCGCCGTCCCCCTTCGCGAGCGCCGAGCCTTGGGCGCCGACGCTCGTACAGGACGCCGTTATGCCGCGTCAAGGTCAGGTCGCCGAGACCGCGCTATGGCTGCGTCGTGCCTTTGCAAACGACGGCGCCGCGCCGCGTCCGAAAGACGGCGTTCGAATCGTCGTCGAACGCCAGGATTACAGTCGCCTGCGCTTCAACGAGTCCTGCGTCGCGGAAACCTTTGAATTCCCCAACGGGGTTCGTTACGCGAAGGGGCTCGGAACGCACGCGAACAGTCGCTTGCGCGTCGTAGCGCCGGAACCGATCGCGCGCTTCACGGCGTCCGCCGGTATCGCGCAGAGTAAAGTCAACGGCTCCGTGCGGTTCGCGGTCGCGGACGCTAACGAGCGCAAGCTGTTCGAAACCGACGTCGTGCGCGGCGGCGAGGACGCGCGCAAGCTCGACGTCGTCTTCGACCCGCCCGTCGACGAGTTCCTACTACTCGTCGACGCGACCGAAGACGGACCGTCCTACGACCAAGCGAACTGGCTCGAACCGGTCGCTACGACCGCGCAAGGCAAGCGCTACGATCTCGTGGACGACGCCGTCGTCGCAAGATTCGACGACGAACTGCCCTTCTCTTTCCTCTACGACGGGAAATCGTCGCGCGAGTTCCTTGCTTCCTGGCAGTTCAGCGAGAAACGAATCGACGACAATTGCGACGCCTTCTCTTGGACCGATCCCGATTCAGGGCTGGTCGTAACCGCGACGACGCGCCGCTTCCCGCAGTTCGCCGCCGCAGACTGGGTTCTAACGTTCACGAATAGCGGGTCTCGCGACTCAGGAATCGTTTCCGAGGTTTGCGCGTTCGATCTTAACGCGCACTACGGTTTCGAGAACAAGTCGCTCGCGATCCACACGCTCACGGGCGACTCGTGCGACGAGCGCTCCTGGCTGCCGAAGATCGAGCGCGTCAAGCCGGGCGAGACGCGCGCGTTCGCGCCGACGGGCGGGCGTTCGTCGAACGGCGCGTTTCCGTTCTGGAATATTATGTCCCGCGAGTACGACGATTCCGAGCCGTCTGAAGGGCTATTCGTCGCGCTAGGCTGGTCGGGACAGTGGAGCGCGCTCTTTTCCAACCTCGCGGACAGTAAGTCGACGGTCAAGATTCAAGCCGGTATGGCGAAACTCGCGACGATTCTGCGTCCAGGCGAAAGCATACGCTCGCCGCGCGCGCTCGTTATGCCGTGGCGCGGAATCGATCGTCTCACGGCGCACGCGCTCTTCAGACGTCTCCTAATGTTCAACTATGCGCCGCACATCGACGGCAAACCCGTCAAGCTTGAAATCATTTCGCAGTGCTTCGACCGCTACTATCGCAAGCGCCCCGGCTGGGAAAAGGTGGAAGCGCAAATCGAAACGGCTAGGATGCTCAAGCGCGTCGGAGGAACCGCGTACTGGTTCGACGCCGCGTGGTTCCCTAAAGGATTTCCGACCGGGGTCGGCAGCTGGCGCTCGGATCTGGAAAATTTCCCCAACGGGGTCGAAGAGCTTAGCGCCGAGCTCGACAAACTTGGGCTAAAGTTCGTGCTATGGTTTGAGCCGGAACGCGTCGCGCCCGAGACCGATATTGCAAAAGAACATCCGGAATACGTTTTCGGCGGCGAAAAGGGCGGACTCTATAAGCTCAACGATCCGGAAGCGCGCGAGTATCTCACGAGCTTGCTTCTGAAGCGCATTAAGGAATTCGGGGTCGACGTCTATCGCAACGACTTCAATCTCGACCCATTGCCGTACTGGCGCGCCGCCGACGAGCCGAATCGCGTCGGTATGACGGAAATTCGGTATGTCGAAGGTCATTACGAGATGTGGAACCGTCTCCGTGAGGAGAATCCTGGGCTCTGGATCGACGACTGCGCGTCCGGCGGGCGGCGTATCGACCTTGAAACGATCAGTATCTCCGTACCGCTTTGGCGATCCGACACGTGCTGCTGGCCCGGTCATCCGGAATGGGATCAGAACCAGACGCTTGGGATCGCGCTGTATCTGCCGTTATACTCATGCGTCGCGTGGGACCCGAGTCCTTACACGTTCCGGAGCGCGGCGAACGCCGGCGTCATTATGCAATACAATTTCCTTGACGCCGACTTCGACGAGACCATGACGCGCGCCTCGATCGAAGAGGGCAAGCGCTATCAGAAATTCTGGTACGGCGACTTCTACCCCATGACCGACGCCGTCGTCGGTAAGAAGAGCGTAACTGCGTGGCAACTGCACCGATCCGACCTTGACGCCGGACTCGTCTACGCGTTCCGTCAGTCGGACTCGCCCTACCTAGGACTGGAACTGCAACTCCGCGCGCTCGAGCCGCAAGCGACCTACCGTTGCGTCGTCAAGCGCGATTACGATCTCGACGGTCAAGCGCAAACGGTGGAATTGCCCGGCGACGCCCTCGCTAAGTTGCCCGTTCTATTCTCGAAGAGCGGCGAAGCGATCGTCGTGGAATACGAGAAGGTTCAAAAGTAACGGGTCGCGTCCTGCGACGTTTAGACGTTACGAGCGCGCTACGCAAGCTCCTGCGTAGCGCGCTCTTCATATTCAATATAACGTGTCGCGGCTAAGTTGCGGCGCGTCAAACGAACTTGAGCAGCGCGTAACGCTTCTTACCGCTACGCAGTACGACGACCGACTCGCTCGCAAGATCGGCGGCGCTAATGATGTGCGCGACGTCCGTTACCTGGCGATTATTAACGTACGCGCCGCCCTGCTGCACGGCGCGGCGCGCGTCGCTCTTCGTCTTCGCCAACCCGGTGAGCACGAACGCGTCGAGCAGCGTGATCTCGCCGTGCGAAAGTTGCTCTTGCGTGCATTCTTTACTCGGCACGTCCGCGAAGATCGAGGCAAGCTCTTTATCGGACAGCTCGTTAATTTCGGCGCCGAAGAAGATTTCCGTCGCCTTCTGAGCCGCGCGAATACCGTCTTCGCCGTGCGCGAGCGTCGTGAGTTCCGTCGCGACCTGCTTCTGCAAAATTCTCTTACCGAGATTCGCGCGATGCTCCTCGATCAGCGCCTTCGCCTCTTCTTCGCCGAGATCGGTAAAGAATTTGAAAGCGTTCTCGATATCGGCGTCGTCAACGTTGATCCAGTATTGGTAGAACTGATAGGGACTCGTCTTCTCGGGATCGAGCCAGAGCGCGCCGGACGTCGATTTTCCCATCTTCTGACCGTCGCTCTTGAGCAGTAGCTTACTGGTGAGACCGTAGAGCTGGACGCCGTCGCACATACGGCGCGCGAGATCGATTCCAGCCGTGATATTACCCCACTGGTCGCTGCCGCCGATCTGAACTTCGCAACCGTACTCTTTATAGAGGTGCACGAAGTCGAAGGACTGGAGCAGCATATAGCTGAACTCCGTATAGCTTAGACCGTTCTCCGCGTCGAGCCGACTCTTAACGGAATCCTTCGCGAGCATGACGTTAATCTGGAACAGCTTACCGATATCGCGCAGGAAGTCGAGGTACGTCCAATCTTTCGTCCAATCGTAGTTGTTAACAAGCTTCGCGGGGTTCTCCGCCGCGTCGAAATCGATGAAACGCGAGAGCTGCTTCTTAATACACTCGACGTTGTGCGCGATCTGATCGACCGTGAGAAGATTGCGCTCGGAACTACGACCGCTAGGATCGCCGATCATACCGGTCGCGCCCCCAACGAGCGCGAGCGGCTTGTGCCCCGCGCGCTGGAAACGTCGCAAATTCATAATCGCGACCAGGTGCCCGACGTGCAGAGAATCCGCCGTCGGATCGAAACCGTTGTAGACCACGCGAGGACTCGATAGGAATTCCGCGATCCGCTCGTCGGTCGTCTGGTTGAGGAGACCGCGCCATGTCATCTCTTGAACGACGTCAAATTTTACGCTCATCGATTCGCCTTATTTTAGGGGTGAAGTGTCGTGCGCGCGACGCCGCGAGACGCGACGAAGGCGCGAGATTAGACGTTCCATTATACAGCGCGAGCGACCTTTGTAAATAGGACGTCGAAGAATCGAAGCTAACCTAAAAATCTCGCGATTGGCGCGCCTATTGCTTTACTAGGTTATCGAGAAATGACACGTCCCCCTTTGCAAATTCGCGGAAACGTGTATGACTAGAGCGACGGCGCGCGCAACGCGCGTCGGTTACCGCGAAACACAACAGAAAATAGGTGTAAGATGGCTTGGCAATATTCCGAAAAGACGAAGCAACTCTTCATGGACGCCGTACAGGGTAAATCGGGCGCGCACGTCGGCGAGATCGAGAATCCGGACGGCGTTGGCGAACACGGCTCGGTTGCGTGCGGGGACGCGCTGAAGTTCATGTTTCGCGTGCAGCGCGACGCGTCCGATCCTCTTAAGGACAAGATCGTAGAGGCGAAGTTCCTCACGTTCGGATGCACGTCGGCGATTGCCGCGTCGGAAGCGCTATGCCGCATTATTGAAGAGCGCGCGCTGACCCCGATCGAAGCGCTCAAGATTACGAATCAGGACATAGTCGAGTACCTCGAAGGGCTGCCGACCCAGAAGATCCACTGCTCCGTCATGGGCGCGGAGGCGCTGGAGACCGCCGTGTTCGACTGGGCGAAGAAGCGCGGGGTCGATATGGCGGCGCTGGGACTCCACCAACTCAATAACGACGAACACGAAGGTCGACTCGTATGCTCGTGCTTCGGCATAACGGAGCCGTACTTGCGCCGCAAGATTAAAGAGCTCAATCTGAAGACGGTCGACGAAGTTACGGGCGCGATCAAAGCTGGCGGCGCGTGCGGAACGTGTCGCGGCGAGATTCAGGACATAATCAACGAAATATGGTCGAGCGCGACCTGCGCGACCGGAACCTGCGAACTACCGCAAGAGACGCAAGCGGCGATCGACGAGTTCCTCAACGCGAAGCCCGAAACGAACCAGCCCGAGCAAGCGGGCGAAGCGCCGCAACGCGAAAGCTCCTTCATTCAGCTCGCGACGGTTACTCAGAAGGCGGACGGTTCCTACGCGAACGGTCCGACGCTCGCCGACGCCGAGAATCCCGACGCCGCAGCGCTCGCCGCGTCGCGCGCGGAATACGCCGACGCCTCGCCCTACAAGCGCGCGAAACTCATTGAAAAAGTGATCGAGGAAGTCGCGCGACCTGTGATGAAGCGCGACGGAGGCGACGTCGAAATCGTCGACGTCAAGGACAATCTCGTGTACGTCTCGCTCGTCGGCGCATGCGAAGATTGCGAGTCGGCGACCCTGACCCTTGAAATGCTCGTCGAGACCGTGCTGCAAGATCGCCTCGATCCGAATATCAAGATCGTGCAAATCTAACCTCTGCGACGTCCGACATAAATCAACGCCGACCGCGCGAAACGTGCGATCGGCGTTTTTTATGCAAGCGACGTCAGTCGAGTCGAGATCTTACTTCGCAAGCTTGCCAATACGATCGAGATAGCTCGTAAGGTCGTCGATATCGAAATCGTTAAGAACTCCGTGAATCGTGTTCGTGAGCGGAATCGGACCGTACTCGCGTTGCAACTGCTCCATCCAGGTCGGAAGGTCGCCTTCCAACTTAACGCTCTCGAACGCTGACGGCGACGCGATCGTCGCGATCAAACCGATCGTGCCGGCGTAACCTTCTGCGACGAGACGAATCTTCTTAACCCCGTGCGTCGCGCGATAGTAGTTCGCCATCGCGAGCAGGTCGTCGCAACGCATGCCGACGTACGTCTTGCCCAAGAGGTACGCGAGGCAATTGTCCGAGCCGTCCGTTCCAAACTGACTGTGCGAGTAGTACGTGCGACCGATCGCCTGCGTGTCGCCGTAGCCGCGCAACTCAATCGCCGCGACCTTGCCGCCGCTAGCAAGCGACGCCTTGCAAACGTCCGTCGCGCGACTCTTGTCGCTTATAATGATCGTCATTTCGTCGAACTTCTCATCCGCGCCGAAATTCTCGCGACTCGTCAGGAAGATCTGCTCGTCCGTTTCATAAACGACGTCGCGACCGCCTTCTGCGTCCGCAGTCGCAACCTCCTTCGCCGTAGGAAGCTCCGACTCCGCGCGCAGAATGGCGCGCCCGCGAACAAGCTGAGACGCCGCGTCCGCGCTAATATCGAGCCATTTCGCACGACGCGTCGGTTCAAGTTCGCGCGCAAGCTCGACGTTCAGGTCGCGCGAAGTCTTCGCGCCCGGCAAGGACATGACGCTCTTGCCAGATTTAATCGAGAGGATTTCGTCGTTCGTAAGCAACGGCTGATCGTGTTCCGTGATCTCGTCGTTGCGACCGGCAAACCACAATAGCGCCCAGCGAACCGTGCCGACGCGCGCTATGTCGGAATAGCCGTGCTCGTCGTCCTTCTCGACGATCGTAATGCGGTTCGCGTAACCTAGACGCGAGAAAATACGAACCGCGTAACGATACGACTCCCAGCCGTCGTCGCAGTTAAAGAAGTCTTTCGTCGCGCAAGCCATGAGGGTCGGCATAGGCGCGCGCATAAAAAGGTAGTCCGCGTGATCCATGCCGAACGCGAGCTGTCCGAAGATATTCTGCTCGCCGTCCTGCGGACCGAGATTGTGCGTCAGGTCGTCGAAAATATTGCAGATATAGCACGACGGCGCGCCCAATGCGATACGATCGTCCAAGTTCATAATATAAGAAGACTGCGTGCCGCCCCCGGACGTGCCGCAAACGCCGATCTTATCGCCCTGAATATCGGAGCGACTTTGCAGGAAGTCGATCGCGCGCATACCGTCCCAAACTTCAAACGTCGCAGTATTGCGACCGACAAGAATCGAGCCCGCTTGAACGAGGTTGTGCGCCGGCACCGATTGCGTTACCGGATTGCCTTCCTTATTGAGGTACTGGAAACGTTCGCCCTGGTCGATCGGATCCATAACGAACGCCGCTAGACCGTTCACTGCGGCAAGAATGCCAAGTCCCTGGTACAGTTCGTAAGCCTTACCGTTCGACGTGTGCCCGCAAACGATCAGCATAGCGGGATACGGAGGCTTGAAGCGTTCTTCCAGCGGCAGCATGAGCGCGCCCGTTACGTAGACCCCGGGAACGCTCTCGAAAATAATATTCTCTACCCTGAACTTCTCGCGCGTCGTCTTGCCGGTTACCTGCACGTTGAGCGGCGCGTTGTGGTCCCACATCGGACCGAGCGCGGCTCGGAACGACTCGCGCATACGCGACTGGCGCGCCTCGACGTCCTCGCGCGTCTTCAACTTATTGTACGATTCAATCCATTGCGCCTTCGAGGCCTCGATCTCTGCAAGTAGCTTCGTGCGCATCATAGCCTCGCCGCTCGCGCATACTCCGGAAGACTCGACCAGCGGCTTCGCTTGCTCTTGACCGAGCGCGACTGTCGACGCCAACGCGATCAGCGCGACCGCGAAGATCGACGGACGCGTTACCAATTCTCTAATGACTCTCATGAAAGTCGTCCTTTCGTGTGATTGAATATGACCAAAACTTAATGCGACGCGAATCGACGCGCCAAAACGATTGTACCAGGCGCGCAAGGGAATTTCAAGCATGAAATCGAGAACCGAAACTCTTTTCACTGAACGCGAAATTCCTACGCATTACCGACTCGACCGTTACGACTCTCCTTTCCCGCACGAACGCGTCAATTTTTTTATGACGGCGCTACGCGGACGAAATACGCGATATATAACGGTACAGTCGCGTCGCGATCACAAGATAGGACGCGCAAACTGCAAACCGCCAACTTGACTTTTAGGCGCTTAGTATAAAATAGAGGGAACGCGCAACGTCGAGCGATCGACGCGCGACTACGTAAAACAGTAAGCGAAGACCCCACGCTCAACACAATAACGTCCTGACACGTAAAATGACGAACATTCCGCTATTACTCGCCGCGTTCTGCGCGTCCTTGCTCGGCGCCGCCGCTTTCTGCAAGCTGGCCCCGAAGCTAGGACTACTCGATAAGCCGGACGCCGTGCGCAAACTGCAGAAGACGCCGATTCCGGTCGGCGGCGGGCTAGTCGTCTTTGGCGTCTTTGCGGTCGCGCTCGTCGCGCTCGCTCTCTCGGGTCGGCTCGAATCGACGGCGACGCTCGGCGGTAAGATAGTCGCGGCGTCCTTAATTTCGTGCGCGCTCGCCGGCATAGGCGCGCTCGACGACCGTTGGGGACTAACCGGCGGAGTTAAAAGCGCCGCCGAGCTTCTTCCGATCGCGGCGATCGTTATGATTACCACGCCTCCCGGCTCGATCTTTGCCGTCGGCGCGACCTGGACGCCGGGCGCGCTCTTCTATGCAATCGCGTTCCTTTGGCTCTTCGGGTGTGTGAACTCCTTTAATTTACTCGACGGCGCGGACGGATTCGTCGGCGCGCTTGGGGTCATGTGCCTTGTAACGCTCGCGTTCGTCGCGCGCTTGTCCTTCGCGCCCGATATGGCGATCGCCAGTTTGCTCGTCGCGGCGGCGCTACTCGGCTTTCTCGTTCTGAACCTGCCGCCCGCGCGCGTCTATTTGGGGGACTCCGGGAGTCTCACTTTAGGCTTTGTCGTCGGGTTCTTTGCGTTGCGCGTCTTTGTGGTCGACGGCGTTCTGCGTCCTATTCCAGCGCTCGCGCTCGTCGCGCTGCCGATCCTCGATTCCGTGTGCGCTTTCACGCGACGTTATCACGCCGGTCGCAGCGTCTTCTCGCCTGATCTCGCGCACCTTCATCATCGTCTTCAGCGCCGGTTCGGACGCGGCTATCCCACGCTTATCGCGCTCGTCGCGCTGCAGACGCCGCTCTGCCTGGGCGCGTACGCGGGCGCGTATTACCGCATGGACGCGCTCCCGATCGCGGCAATGGCGCTCGTCTTCGGTTTTCTCGTCGGCACGGATCTCTTCGCGCGCGACGAACTCGTCGCGACCATTCGTCGTATAAAAGCGAGCTACGCGCGACGCTTCAATCGCGCGGAATATGATCGCGAAGGTCGACTGCTAGGCTCAAAGAGCGCCGAAGAGTGGCGACAATTCTGGCGCGATATTCTGCGCGAGGCGCAACTCGACGACTGCACGCTTATTCAGCTCAACTTCAACCTGCCCTTCGCGAACGTCGACTGGCAAGGGGAATGGCTCGCGCAAGGCGCGCGACGCGAAAGCGCTAAAGAGCGCGCGCTCGACCCGAACGCGACGAACGACCCTGCGCGCGCGAAACGCAAGCGCGCTAAAATCAAATTCGAGATCCCGTTGCGACTCGACGGCGCGGTCGTCGGAGCGTTGCGCGCGCAGTACGACTCCAAGGTCATGGAGTTCGGCGACGCGGTCAAACGAGTCGAAACCCTACTCGCTCGTTGCGGCGACGCGCTCGTGCAATACGGCTGCGACTTCAGCGTCGACTCGCCTATTCGCGTAGAACGACGCGCGAACACGACGACGCGCGCCTGCGAAATCGCGCGAGAATGGCAGAATCAACCGTAACGCGCGAGCATAAGGAGTCGACTATGCATGAAATCGCAAGACTACGCGTCCTGAACTCGTACGTCGACGCCGTAACTTTCCAGTCGTCCCTCGACGCCGCCGTCGCGCTCGCAAAAGATCGCGCGACGACAAGCTACGTCGTCGCTATTAATCCCGAAAAGATCATGATCGCGCAACGCGAGCCCTTTATCGCGAACTTCATTGAACGCGCCGATCTACTACTACCAGACGGTATTGGGGTTGTCGTCGCGGCAAAGTGGCTATGCGGCAAACGGTTGGAACGAACGCCAGGCGCCGACCTGGCGGAAGCGTTAATACGCGTCTCCGGCGAACAAGGACTCGACGTCTTTCTATTCGGCGCAAGCGAGCCCGTGAACTCCGCGACGGCGCGCGAAATGCGCAACCGCTACCCTAACGCGCGAATTGTCGGACGGCGCAACGGCTATCTCTCGGCAAACGAATACGACGCGCTCGTCGAACAGATTAACTCAAGCGGCGCGAACGTGCTGCTCGTCGCGCTAGGTAGTCCGAAACAGGAAGAGTGGATCGCAACTTACGGCGAGCGGCTCAACGTCGGACTGTGCATGGGCGTCGGCGGCGCGTTCGACACGTACGCGGGCGCTGTCAAACGAGCGCCGCGCGTATGGCAGAACGCGCGATTAGAATGGCTATATCGCCTCCTGTGTCAGCCTCGTCGCTTGTGGCGGCAGCGTCGTATCTTTCTATTCGCCGCGCGAGTTCTTCTAGCCAAGATTTCACGCGCGTTCTCGCGTCCAGCCAAGCCTGAGTAGGAGACAACGATGAAAATGCTCGCGCAACATTTATCGAACGGTCGTCCTTTCGTCGTCGACGCGCCCATACCGCAACTTGAACCCGGTCGCATTCTTGTGCGCAATCGCTATTCCGCCGTGAGTTCGGGAACGGAAGGCGCGACGGTACGCTCGGCGCGTAAAAATATCGTAGCGAAAGCGCTCGCTCGTCCGAAAGACGTGCGCGCGGTACTGGATCTCGTTCAACGTCAAGGAGTTGTCGCCGCGTATCGCGCCGTCTCGAAGAAACTCGACTCATACTCGCCGCTCGGATATTCCTGCGCAGGACGCGTCGTCGCGGTCGGTCCGGACGTCTCGGGGTTTGAGGCGGGCGACCTGGTCGCGTGCGCCGGCGTCGGGTACGCTAATCATGCGGAATACGTTGTCGTTCCGACGAATCTGTGCGCGCGTTTGGCGCCGGACGCGGATCTCAAGCTCGCGGCGTACAATACGTTAGGCGCGATCGCTATGCAGGGAGCGCGCCAGGCGGATTTGAGACTCGGCGAAACTTGCGTCGTAATCGGACTTGGTATCGTCGGCGTTTTAACGTGCAAACTCATGCAGGCGTCGGGCGTAACGACGATCGGCGTCGACGTTCTCGACTCGGCGGTCGCGCAGGCGCGCAAATTAGCGATCGACGCGCACTTGCGCAACGCGCCGGCGTTAGACGAGATTATCGCGACCCGCACGCGCGGACTCGGCGCCGACGCCGTCGTCGTCGCCGCCTCGACAAGTTCGCTCGACCCGATCAACTACGCCGGAAAAATCGCGCGGCATAAAGGGCGAGTCGTCGTGCTAGGCGACGTCCCGACCGGATTCGATCGCAACCCGGACTACTATCCGAAAGAACTCGAGCTCCGGATGTCATGCTCGTACGGTCCAGGACGATACGATCTCGAATATGAAGAAAAGGGACGCGACTACCCGCCGGGTTACGCGCGCTGGACAGAACAGCGCAATATGCAGGCGTTCCAAGATCTTATCCGTGACAATAAGTTGCAGCTCGACGCGCTCACCACGCATCTCTTGGCGATCGACGACGCGCCGCAAGCGTACGATATGATACTCCGGCGTAACGAACCGTTTCTCGGCGTTCTCATTGAATATCCAGAAGAAGACGACGCGACGGACGTTACGCAGATCGCGCGCAACGCGAGTAATAATCAAGACGTCCGACGCGTAACGCGCGACGACGCCAACCCGGAGGTTGGCTACGCGTTCATTGGCGCGGGGAGTTACGCGCAAGGATCGCTTCTGCCCAATATGCCGAACTCGCGCGCGTTCCGTCCGGTCGCGATCCTCACGCGTTCGGGCGCCAGCGCGTTGCGAGTCGCCGAAAAGTTCGGTTTTCCGGTCTTGGCGCCGAGCGCGGACGCAATCTTCACGTCCGATCAGATCGCCGCCGTCTTTATAGCGACGCGTCATAACCTCCATGCGGAGCTCGTATTGCGCGCGTTGCGGAGCGGTAAGAGCGTCTTCGTAGAAAAGCCGCTGTGCCTCACGCTCGACGAGTTCGTCGAACTTCGCGCGACCTACGACGAGCGCGCGGACGCCGGGACGGCGCAGCGCCTTATGGTAGGTTTCAATCGCCGATTCGCGCCGACCGCGCGCGCGCTGAAGGATCGACTCGGGAACGCGCCGCTCGCGATCGCGTACCGCGTCAATGCGGGCGCGATTCCGTCGACGTCGTGGATACAGGACGCGGAACTCGGGGGCGGTCGTATCCTCGGCGAGGTCTGTCATTTCATCGATTTCGCCGCTTGGCTCGCGAACGACTCGCCTAGCGCCGTTTACGCCGCCGCAATGCGCGATCCTAACGCGCTAAACGACACGCTCACAATTGCGTTGCGTTTCGGAAACGGTTCGATCGCCAATATCAACTATTTCGCAAACGGCGGCAAGTCGCTCGCGAAGGAGAGGATAGAGGTCTACCAGTCGGGTCAAACGTATATACTGGACGACTTTCGCAGTCTCGCGCGCTACGACGCGCGCGGTTCACAAACGCTCGTTCGCGGTCGTCAGGACAAGGGTCAGCGTGAAATGTTGCGGCGCTTCGCGGCGTCGCTCGCGCCGAACGGAACCGACGCGATCGCGCCGGACGAAATCTTTCGTTCGACGCTCGCGACCTTTGCCGCGCGCGAATCGTTGGCGAGTCGACGTGAAGTCGAATTGCAGTAGAACTTATTGGACGGAGGCGAGTTATGGAACGCGCAGTAGACGCTGCAGACGCGTCCCGCGACGTATGCGCGCGAATCGCGCTGAACCTCGTGCGGTACGCCTACGAGCGCAACTTCGAGGGCGCCGATCCCTACGACGCGCTCAATTCGCCCTACGCGCGCGCGATCACGCTCGGTACGAAAACTGGCAGAATTATACTAACGCAACTCTTGCGACGCGCGCCTATTAACTTGCGACCGCTGTTGCGCGTGCCGCCGGGCGCTAATCCGAAAGCGCTAGGACTGTTCCTCGAGAGCGTCGTTAAACTGGAACGCGCGCGACGCGACGGTAAGCTAACGACCGACTTGGAGTTGCCGACGCTCGCGCGCGATCTCTTTGCGCGGCTCATGGCGCTGCGCGCCCCGAACTGCGCCGGCGCCGCATGGGGCTATAATTTCCCATGGCAGAATCGGTTCCAACTGCTGCCGGCTCACACGCCGACGATCGTCAATACCGCTTTCATAACGCACGCGTTACTCGACTATTACGAGTTATTCCCGAACGCCGAAACGTTGGCGATCGCGCGTTCCGCCGCCGATTTCATGCTAAACGATCTGAACCGCTACGAAGGCGACGACGACGAATTCTGCTTCAGCTATACGCCGCAAGACGTCAACTACGTGCACAACGCCAATCTTCTCGGCGCAAGCGCGCTCATGAGGTTAGCTAACCAGTACGAGTATCGCGAGTTATACGACGACGCGCTCAACGCCTATCGATATACGCTCAGGCGCCAGCGCGACGACGGGTCATGGTTCTACGCCGAACGGCGCGAACAGCGATGGATCGATTCGTTCCACACCGGTTTCAATTTGGAAGCGATTCGTCGCGCGTTGAGACTCGGCGCGCTATCGGAATACCGCGAAGCGTACCGCGCCGGCGTGCGATTCTACGCGAACAGATTCTTTCAATTCGACGGACGACCGAACTACTACGCCGATCGCGAATACCTCGTCGACGTGCACGCGCCTATGGAAGCGATTTATTTCTTTGCAAGCGAACCGGAATATCGCGAGCTATGGCGGCGCGTCGCGCGCTGGACAAACCAAAATATGCTCAATCGCGCGCAAGACGGGTTCTACTTCAGAAAGACTAGGTTCATAACGATTAAAACGCGATATATGCGGTGGTCGCAAGCCTGGGCGGCGCGCGCATATGCTGAGGCTACTGCGAACGCGAACGAATGATAAATACGGCGAATTGCGGCTCCGATAACCATCGCCAATAACCTGCGCAGGCTGTTTTCGCGTTGACGTTATTACATCCCGCCAAAGGTCAATCGAACCGGACTCTGGCGCAATATTACCGCCTCGCGTCCGGGCACGGTATGCAGCGGAGTAAATGGCTGTTCCCACCGTAGGTCAAACGTAGCCCCCGACTTCAGTCGGGGGGTGGCGTCCTAACGGCTCCGCGACGCGTTACTTTCGTCCCGCATTGCCTCGCAACGCCCGCCGAATCGAACGCGGAACCCCGCTCGTCGGGGTTCCCGTTCGATTCGGCGATTTTTATTATTCTGTTATCGATGATACATGAATAATACACACTCCGCGACGCGTTACTTTCATCCTGGCATT
>ONJR01000274.1 GCA_900318195.1 uncultured Planctomycetota bacterium | reverse complement strand
CGCCACGCCGATTCGAGTTCGACTTATCAGGACTAAACGCGGCGACCTACGAGTTCGAAGGCTACGAAGGCGAGACCCCGCTCGACACGGTCAAGGTTACGATCAAGCCGCGCGGCGGTGGCATGAATCACGACGATTTCGACTTCTTCGGAGCAAATTAATCGTGCTTAAGCGAATACCATATATCAATCGAAGGCAGTCATGACCCCAATCACAATCCAAAAACTCCGCGCCAATTTCGAGCAGATGGTGGTCTACAAGGACCTATCGAAGACGGCGTTTTTCACGACGTTAAACTTACCTTCCTTTACGCGCGACTGGCTTTTGAGTCACTTTGCGACGGAGACGGGCGACCCGGACTACGGGGAGATCCAGAAGTTCGTTTCTCGTTTTATACCGCGTTCGAGCGACTGGACGGGAATCAAGGCGTCGATTATTAAGGACTACGAGCGCGTGAAGTTGTTGGCGAAGTTAGTCGTTAAGGTCGACGTTGGTTCGGGCGAGGTATCGTTTAGCCTACCCGATTACGGTCTGGACGCGAAGGAGACGCTGATAGAGGACGAGGTATGGCAGAAGAACAAGGATCAGTTGCTAGCGGGTCGCGAGATCTGGGGCATGCTCGAATTGGGCTATCGTCCGCCGAACGACTCGGCAAAGCCGAAGAAGCTTAAGGGCAAGATCAAGCTAACGCAGTTCCGCAGTTTCCGGCCGTACCCCGACTTGGACGTCGAGTACTATAAGGATATGCGTTCGGAGTTCGAGTTGGACGAGTGGCTTGAGGTTCTCCTGGGCGCGGTCGACTACAACGCGGACGGGTACGTCGGTTCGGAGCAGCGTCTGACCATGCTCACGCGCCTATTGCCGTTCGTGGAGAAGCGTCTTAATCTCATCGAGCTTGCGCCGAAGGGCACGGGTAAGTCGTATTTATTCGGACGAGTTAGTCGTTACGGCTGGCTTTCGAGCGGGGGTAAGATGACGCGCGCGAAGATGTTCTACGACGTGAATCGTCGCGAGCGCGGTCTTGTCTCGAATTACGACTACGTAGCGCTCGACGAGGTACAGACGATTTCTTTCGGGGACGTCGACGAGATGCGCGCGGCGCTCAAGGGCTATATGGAGTCGGGGGTCATAACGATCGGGAACTGGCAGGGCGAGGCGAGCTCGGGAATCGTTCTTTGCGGCAATATTTCGCAAGCGGCGATGGAGCGCGAGGACGCGTCGTACCGCGACGACGCGGCGAGCGTTTTTAAGGAACTGCCGGAGATCTTTCAGGAATCGGCGCTCATCGACCGCTTCCACGGATTCATACGCGGTAAGAATATCCCGAGAATGACGGACGACATGAAGATCAAGGGCTGGGCGCTCAGCTCCGAATACTTCTGCTCCATTCTGCACGAACTGCGCGAAGATTCCAACTACCGCGCGATCGTCGACGCGCTCGTCGTCGTGCCCGCCAACGCGGACACGCGCGATACCGAAGCGGTCAAACGCATCGCGACCGCGTACCTCAAACTCCTCTTCCCGAACGTGCGACGACCGGAAGATATCCAGCCCGCCGTATTCAATACCTACTGCCTGAGCCGCGCGCGCGATATGCGCTCGGTCATTAAGCGCCAGCTCGGTATTATGGACGAGGAGTTCCGCGATAAGGAAGTTCCACATTTCGGTATCAACGAGTACTAACGTCATGCCAACCCCTAAAACCTGCAAATCATGCTACAAGTCGCCGCTACAGAAGGACGAGATCGCCGCCTGTAAAAAACTAATCGATCCGAAAATGACGAGCTTCTTCTGCCTCGATTGCCTCGCCGACTACCTCGAATGCAGCGTCGAGGAACTGCGCGAGAAGATCGAAGAGTTCAAAGCGGACGGCTGCAAACTTTTCCAGTAGTCTGCGTTTTCGTCCTAAACCGCTTGCATTCGCGCGAACTTTGGCGTACAATATGCGTCATAGTCGCGCGAACGCTACGTTATAAGGAGACGATTATGACGACTACACCCCCCGAGGCGTCCGAAGGCGCCGCTAATCGCAATACGAAAGACAGCGTTTTT
>ONJR01000277.1 GCA_900318195.1 uncultured Planctomycetota bacterium | reverse complement strand
TTCGTAATCGCTCAATAGTTGAATCATTTTCTGTCGCCCTTTCTTTGTTTCTAGAAAATCGCGCTTCATGTGCTCGACGTAGGGGAATTCTCCTGGATACACGACGTCTTTCGTCGACAGTTCTTCCATGAGCTTAGCCGCCTCTGAGCCGTCGCGCGCGGTCGCGTTCGCTAAGTAGAAGCGCATTCCCATGTCGGCGCGTTGCGCGACGAGTTCGCTGTGCTTTTCAAGTTGCTCGCGCTCTTGCGTCGTGCGCGGGATGAGCGTCGGTCCAAGCTCGTAGATGGACCAGCCCAGTTTCAGGTAGTCAAAGTTTGTTATGAAGATAACGCCCACGTTCGGTATCGTCGAATAATCCTCATTCTCGCCGAGCGAACATGACGTGATGAGACTCGAATAAAAACGCATTCTGCGCATAATATCGTCTGTCGACGCGTTCTGGATTTCGACGTCCCAAATCGCCCCGTTGCGCTCGCGACAGCGCGCGTCCAAGACGATTGAATGACGAGGCTTGTTCTCGTACGCAAACTGAACGTTCGTCTCTACAAGATCGAGCGTCAGACCCGTCGTCGTCTCGATGATCTCTTGCAATACGCCCTCGTACTGCGCTACCATTCTGAATAGCGAATCGTGCCGCCACGCAAATTGATGCGTTACTTTACGAAAACGTTCGTCTAATGTCATGCCCATCTTTCCCGCCTTCCATTACAATCGAACGCCGCGTTCGACCTGATCGATATTATACCGCGAAAGAGCGCGTCGCGCAACGCATGAATCAAAAGTAACGAAAAAGAAAGGCTGTTTCACGAGCGCGCGTTACGAGACTGCGGCGCCCGAATTCGATTGACCTTCGGCGTTCTTCGCGTCGAATTCGACGATCTCTTGCGCGATTTCGTTCGCTTCGTCGGCGGTCGCCCAGGCGTATTCGCGGTACGGTAGGTCTTCGATTTTCGCTAGTCCGAACGCTAATAGAAACTTTTTCGTCGTGCCGTACAAAAAGGGACGCCCTAACTCCTCCGAGCGACCGACTATGCGGATGAGATCCTGCTCCAGCAACTGGCGCAACATCTCGCCGCAGTGTACGCCGCGAATCCGTTCGATCGTCGCGCGTAAGACCGGCTGCTCGTACGCTATGATAGCAAGCGTCTCCATTGCGGAGTTCGCTAGTCGCGCTTCACAAGGCGCCTCTTGCAAACGGAAGAGCCAAGGCGCAAATTCCGGCAGCGCACGCAATTGATAGCCGCCCGCGACCTCGACCGCGCGGAACGCGCCGCCTGCGCGCTCGTAACGCGCGTTGAGCGACTTAACCATAGCGCGCGCGCGCGCCGCGTCCGGTAAGTCCGCCAGCGTCGCCAACTTCCGACTAGGACACGGCTCCTTCATGAGAAACAGAATCGCTTCGACCCGCGCCGCGTCCGCTCGATCTTGCTCGCTCGTCATCTTCGCGTCGCGCCCTCGTTAAGATTAGCCAACCTCCGCGCGCGCAATTGCTCCGTCGCCTCGAGCGCCGTGCCGCCGAAACCCTGCAGGAATTCCGCGCCGCCAGACGCGCCCGACGATATTACCCCCGACGCGCGCCACGTATTGGCGTCCCAGCGCTCAACCCTTACGCCGCCAACCCCCTGCGCGCGCAACTCGTCCTGTAACCTGCGCGCGTACTCCGCCTCCGATTCCTTGCTCTGCGAAACGTTCGCGCTCGGCGTCGGCGCTTGCGCGTCTTGAGACGCTTGGAGCGTGGGCGCCGGCGTGTGCGCGCTCGGCGCCGTTAGCGGCGTGGAAGCGTCGACGAGCGGCGGCGGGAACGACGTTGCATTAGCGTCGTTGGGCGTCGAGGCAAGCGGTTCGGACGTTAGACTCGGCGCCGCGTTGAGACTTGCGGGCGCGGCGAGCTGCGCGTTCGCGGCGTGAGACATATTCGTAACGGCGTCTTGAGTCGGACTCGGCGCGTTCGCGGCGCGCGTTAGGTAGCCCGACGCGGTCTCGCGACCCGCGTAACTTGTTTGCGCAATCGCGTCTTCGACCTCGGCTCCTCCCGGCTCGTTCTCGTTCGTCTGAGTCTCGTTGTTCGCTTTACTTTCGCCGTTATCGCAACTTTCGTTGATTTGCTCGCATACGCCCGAGATCGATTTCGGCGAGAATAGCAGGTCGCTCCCAACGAGATCGACGGTGCGCGCGAAGTAATAGGTCGAGAAGGCGTTAGCGCCTCCGAATAACGCCGCTGCGCGCGAGAAATAACTCGGCGCTTTCGCACCCGGCTCCGGAGCCAGCGCGATCTTTTCAAGTTCCGGCGTCGCCTTGGCGGTCGTTTCGACTTCCTGCGTCTGATTCTTCGCGGCGTCGCTTGCCGTCGTTTCCGTTTGCGCGAGCTCGTTCGCGGCGTCCGTCGGCGTCGTTTCGACGATCTTGTCCGTCGTTTCGTTCGCTATCGTCGTCGCGCTCGTTTCGACGGTCGGAAAAGCAAACTCTTGCGCGACGGTCGAGAAGGGCGCGGTCGGCGCGGTTGGCGCAAGCGTCGGGTCGACGTAGGCGTTGGTCGTGACGGACGCAGTTGGCGCCGCGTTGTTTGCAACCAGAGGTTGGTTCGCGATCGTCTCGGCTTCGTTTGTCGGCGGTTCGTTAGTCGCTACGTCGTCGTCTTTCGTTTTGTTGTTGGTCGCGACGTCCTGTTGCGCAATGAGCGCGCTAGCGGCGCCGGGCGCGGGAATGGAATCGTCGAATTGCGCGCTCTGACCGGGCGCGATCGGCAACGATTCTACGGCGCTGTCGAAAATCGGTTCGGCGATAACGAAGTTTGAATTCTCCTGCGCGAGCGGGTCGTCTTGCGCAGTCGTTTCGCCTTGCGTTTGATCGTTTTCATTCGCTCCGCTTTGCGCGTTTTGAGGTTCTAGTTCGTTTTTCGCAACGGGATTGAGATCGCCGAAGACTTCCGCTTCGCTAATTGGCGCGTCGAGCGGATTGACGAATTCGCTCGCGCCTGTTTCATCTGTCGCGTTCGTTTCGTTCGTCGCGTTCGTTTCAGCGTCTAGTTTCGCGGCGAGTTCTAGTTCTCCCCCGTGTTCCGTAGTTGTGAGCGCGTTGGTTTGCGGCGTTGTCGCGTCGGCGGTTGATACGGCTTCGTTCGCGTCGCTTGCGTTCGGCGCCTGTCGGAGCGTTTCGTCTTCTATCGTCGTCGGTAACTCGTTATTGGCGAAAGGCGCGGCTTCTACGAGCGCGTCGTTCGTATTAAGCTTGTCGTCCTGCGCGTTCTCGAGCTCGTTTCCCGGTTCAATGGAGAACGCGTTGAAATCGATTTCTTCTTCGTTCTGTCCGACCTCTAGTTCTTGCGTCTCGAGACGTCGTTCGTCCGGATAGAGCGCGTTGAGCTCGTCGAGCCACGCGTCTTGACGCTTTTCCTCGACGCTCGCGCGCCTCTTGACCGTTTCGCGCGCATACGTTTCCCGCTCGAGATCGACGTCGCGACCTGTAACGCGCGCCTCGAACTTTTGCACCTGCGTCCAGCATATAGCGCAGAATAAGGGCGCGGCGATCGCAAAGACTTGGGTCGCTACGCGTAGCGCGCGCGCTATGTTCGAGCGTGTCTCGCGCTGTTTCGTATCGTCAAAGATATCGCTTGCTTCCATGTTCATTCTCGAAGGCGTCCTTTCCTATTGCCACGTTTTGCCACACGCAACGCGCTATGTCGCGCGGTTAGTTACCCGACGCGCCGCTCTCGGTCGCGTCGTAGTTGAGTTCCGACATATCGTCCTCGTCGAGCGTCGGCGAGTCTGACGTTACGGCGTCCTTTTTGACGTAGCCAAGTTCGCTCGCCTTTTTGAAGTCGACCGTCGAATTGATGTAGTCGCCTATATGATCGTAAATTTCGCCGCGACGATGGTACGCTTCCGCGCGATTCGGCGAGAGACGCACGCACTCCGTGAACGCGTTGATTCCTTCGTTCCACTCGCCCTGATATTGCGCGATTACGCCCTTGACGTAGTACGCGTCGGCGAAATCGGGATCGATTTCAAGCGCGTCGTCGCAGTCGTCGTTCGCTTGGTCAAAGAGTACGTCGGCGCGCTGCGCTTCCTCTTGCGCGCGTTCGACGTCGCTCGTCGTCGCCGCCGCAAGCGCGAGTTTATAATGCTCCTCCGCCTGCGCGAGCGTCGCCGCCGCGCGACCGTAGAACGCGTCCACGAGCCTGTCGTTCTTCGCCAACGCGTCCGTAAAGGCGTCCCGCGCTCGCGACCAGTCGCCTTCTTCGAGAGCCTGCGTGCCGAGCTCGACGTTGCGCTTGATTGGGTCTTGCTTCTCCGTACAGCCCGCGAAAAGAATCGCGACGAGCGTCATAGCGCCCAACGCCGTTATGGTTTTTCTTGCGCCAATCCGTGCCATAATATTATTCACTCCGTCCGTGTTATATTCCTTTTCCGCGCGTCGCGCTCCGGCGACGCTATGAATCGCTTGCATCATAGCGTATATTACAACTCGAGTCAACGGCGCTTTTAACGCGCGTTTACGACCGCGAAGACGGCGCCTTTTTTTTCGCGCTTATGTTGAAAGACGCGCGTTTCGCTATATAATGGGGACGACGTCCGTTACGAATGCGGACGCCTACAAGCCCTTTGTTATAACCTTCTGGGATAGCCGGTATGATAAAAAATAACTTCAGTTCACACGTCCTACTCGCCGTTCTCGCGACCGTCGCGCTCGCGTGCGCAGGATGCTCAAGCGATAAGCCTGAGCTAGAATATTCGGAATACGGCGAAACCCTAGACCACTTGCCGATCGTTGACGATCTACCAGTAACTTTTCCGATTTCAGACGAATTCGAGGCCGATAAGGATTGCCGCGTTCGTCGTGAAGCGGAAGGCTCCGCGCAACGTCGACTGTACGAATCGCAGGGACGACTCGACGTCTATGAGGAAATGCAACGCCAGCGTGCGATGGAAGAGCGCGAGCAGGGGAAACGAGAGCATGAAGAACGTATCAAGGGATCTGCGAAGCAAGAGAATGCGATCGTAGAAGAACCCGCGCCAGAACCGCAACCTGCGGAAGAACCCGCGCCAGAGCCGCAACCTGCCGAAGAGTCCGCGCCGGAAACGCAACCTGCGGAAGAGCCTGCGACAGAACCGCAACCTGCGGAAGAGCCCGCGCCGGAACCGCAACCTGCGGAAGAGCCCGCGCCGGAAACGCAACCTGCGGAAGAGCCTGCGACAGAACCGCAACCTGCGGAAGAGCCCGCG
>ONJR01000279.1 GCA_900318195.1 uncultured Planctomycetota bacterium | reverse complement strand
TTTTGTTGGCTCCAGCCAGCTGATCGCTACTGTTTGCAGCGAGTTATAGCCGGTGTACGCTTCAAGTAGATTCTCTTTAAATAGATTAGGCGCGTCTCTTGTCTTTAAATCCGGCTCATAAGGACGTCCTCTTCTCTGACTGCGTTCGCGTAATTTTATCGTTTTTAATACGTCTTGGCGTATTATCGCCTCTGCCTTTTTATTGTTATAATTCTTTTCGTCTTCTCTTTCTTCGTTACTACCCGAAAAGATCGAAACTTTCCTGTCGTAAATAGCGAGGCAGAAGAAATCATATAGATCTTCGAGCGAGTCGAAACCAAGTTCTTCCATTTTGAGCGTCGCCATTGAAATTAGCTTTTGCGCGACGTCCGTTTCCGACGCCCTCGACATCTCGAGCGCGAGCTTAGCGGCGCTACGGCGACTATCGGAGAAGAGCAAGACTTTACGACCTTGATTTTCCAGGTTCTCTTTCCCTTGAACGGGCGGCTGGAGCTTGAACTGTTCGAGAATGAGGTTATAAAACGGCTCGTTGCCTTTAACGCTAAGCGTTGTAATCTGGGAGCCGCCGAATAGTCGCGCGCAGTGCGGGCATACGCTGAAGGTCTTCAAATCTGGCTTGCCGCTGATATCCGACTGCCCGAGGTACAGTTTCACGCCGAACGGCGAGTTGGCGAGGGCGTCGTCGAAGTAGAGGTACCCTGATCTGACGTCGAGATAGCATGGCTTCGGAGATTTATCCGATTTGTGTTTCCTTACCGGAGGTTCGTAATCCTTCGGCGGAATATAGAGATGAAGCTCTTTCATTCTTTTGTCGACCAGCCATTGACCCGGATAGCGCCATAGATAGAACGGCTTGACGCCGTTCACGTTCTCTTCGAGCGCGAACCCGCGTAGGAATAGCGCGCCGCAACGTCGGTCGTTGCAGAGTTCGTAAACGACGGAACCGCACTCCTTGCAGTAGAACCGCCCGTCGGACAAATAGATTTCGCCGAGCGTAACGCCGTCCGCAGTATGACTCTTCGGACAGTTCGGATTGACGCACGCGTAGACCCCGGTAATTCCGCGAAAGAGCATATGCATACGAATCGGAAAGAGTACGGCGCCGTCCTTTCGTTGCGCAAGGGGCGCGATCGCGAGCAATACGTCGAGCGCGTGTTTCGCTTTCTCTTCCGTAAGGGACGCGTCGTCGATAATTTCCGCGCGCAGTTCGTCTAGAGACGACGCTTGCCCTCGGCAGATTCGCGCAAGCTCGTTGAATTGCCGGTATTCGAGCATATGGTCGTATAGCCACGCGCGCGCGTCTTCCAGCTTGGCGAAGGTCGACGGCGCGTTCGGCTGAAGGCTCCAAAAGCGATTGAGCTCTTCGAGTTGCGTTTTGGGCTCTTCAATAGCTCCGGGCTCGACGTGCGCGCACGCAGATAGGTTGAGCGCGTAGGGCGTCTTGCTCGATAACTCGACTTGCTCGCCCCTAATAAAGGAGAAGGATTCGACGCTCGGCGACGAGGTGAAGTCGAGCGCGAACTTCTGTACGGCGCACAAGTCGTCGGCGGTCGAACTTGGCATACTTGCCGTCGTCATAATGAATTGGACGCGACTGCGATCGATTCCAAGTTTGTGAAAGAGGCGCCTGAAGAGTAGCGCGACCTCGCCCCCCGCCGAACCGCGATACATATGCGCTTCGTCGATTACAATGAGGAATTTTTCGTTCGGATTCGCGCGCAAACGCTCGGCGGTCTGACGCCAGATTACCTCTTCGATCGGGCGGAAGAGCATGTATTCGAGCATGGAGTAGTTCGTAATGAGCAGGTCGGGACACGCCTTATGCATCTCGAATCGCGTTGTTAGCTCGGCGTCCTCCGGATCGGGCGTGTGATCGCTGGCGCGCAGTCGCGCGACGTAAGCGTTGAGGTCGACTTTCGCCGGTATTCTTCCCTCATTGATCAGTTGTTCCTTGAGGGAACCGCTTGCGCCGTCGGTATTTTCATTGAGAACTTTGTCGAGCGTGTCGGCAATTTGCACGTCGTCCGCCTTGCGCGGTCCATTTCCGGGGTAGGGCGTGCGCCCGGTATACATTCCGAACTGCGGCCGTCGCGCGCGCCAGCCGCAGGTATTGCGAAATATGTCAATGAATTTCCCGTCTTTATCGCCTAGCGTTTTGCGCAGACGGCTGACCTGGTCCGCGACGAGCGCGTTCATCGGATAGACGACGAGCGCGCGCACGCCGCGCCGCTCCCATTCCTCCGGGCGCTCCTTCGCCTCTTGAACGAGTTTCGTAAGTATCGGCCATAGAAAGCATTCGGTTTTACCTGAGCCCGTGCCGGTCGAGACGAAAAGATCCTTTCCGCGCCCGAAATCTTCGAGCGCCTTAAGCTGATGAACGTACGGATCGGAAAAGACGCCGAGCCCTTTTTTATCTTGTGAAATCTTTACTTCGGCGAGTCGGAGGAGAAAATCCTTTGTCCATTTGGGAATTTGCGCTTGTTGAAATCCACCGGGCGCCTGTTTGTAAATCGGGGTCGCTTCAATAAAGGGCGCGCGATAGAGGAGACCCTCGGCGTCGATTCTTTTGGGCGCAACCTCGTTGAGGATCGGCGTCTTGTTGAAATATTGCGCGACGATATAACGCGCAAGCTCGCTACGTAGCTCATGGTGGAAGGAATAGGCGCCTTGCGACATACTTTATTTCTCCTCGTCGAACTGATAGCCCAATTGTGTAAGCTCGTGCTGAAAAACGGGAAAGACGTCCGACGTCATAATCCGTTTAAAGGAATTCATACCGTATTCGTTTTGAACGAAGTTAATCGGCCAACTGTAAAGTCGGAACCAGTTAAGCTCCGCCGGAGGAAGCAGATATTGCAATTCGACGTCGACTAACTCGTCCCGACGTCGAAACTTAATCGGCGGTAGCGTTCCGCGCCCGAAAAGTATCGCGTTCGCTAATTGGCGGTATTCGTAGTTCTGAACGCGCCACGTTGCGAGCCGACGCCCGAGGAGGCGACCGCCCTCGAGACGACACAGATAGTACAGAGGATCGCCCTGTAATCGCGTGCGCGCTAAAAAGATCGCGCCCTCGCGCTCCGTTAAACGCGTCGTGAAGTAGCCGCGCGGGAAGGGAGGCGACGTCAGTAAATATTCGTATTGTTCGGGATCTGTTAGGACGTCGAGGTCTTCCGGCTCGGCGAGACTCCTCTCGATTGAACGCCAGGCGTCCGCAAGGGGATTGAGCGAGAGCTGGAACATCTCTTGGATCGTGCGCCGCATAGGCTTAGCGACCGCCGTCGCGCCGCCGTCCGACGAATTCTCGTTCGCATAGTACGCGCCTATACCGCTACGTTTAACGACAATTGATCCGTAAAGTAACGGCTGTCCGCGCGTGAAAGTTATCGTGTCGGTCGGCGCTTCCGTATGCGCGCACGGATAGACGCGATACGGCGCCGCGTGCGCGCAGCCCGAGGCGATTAATAAATCGTAGAGCTCCTGAGCCGCCAGTTCGAGGTCGAACTCAGAGGCGGCGAAAAGCTCGGGAAAGAGCGCGAGATACGCTTGCCATAGCTCTTTGATTCGCCTTTTAACGTGGATAACGGAGACTTCGTTCGCGACGGTAACGCGTCCGTCCTCTTCCTCGATTCCGCCCTCGGGCTGATCTAACAACGCGGCAATAGCCGAGACGCCGATAATCGTATAGACGACGCGTCGTTTGAAGTCGGGGTCGGCTGCGTTTTGTGGATTTTTTATCCCGAAGTCGTTTGCCGCGTAATTAATAAGTCCGTGATCGTCAATCATTTTCCCCGCCTATGTAGTCTCGTACGCGTTCTTTAACGGCTTCGTTGATTTTCGACGACGCTAGTAGCTTCTTATTAAGGTCAGCCGCGCCTGTTAAGTAATAAAATGGGAAAATAGCGAACGCGTAGAAATAGGAGAGATAGTCTTCGGACGTTTGAGAAACGACGCGGTGATAAATCGCGCTAAACTCGTTCAGTAGATTTGTAATCCGCGCTTGATAAAGGGTTGGTAATTTGGCGCTTTCTAAGAAACGCTTGAGTTTATCTTCGACCTTTTGGTCGCCAAGCTTCTCAAGATTAGCGCCTTCTTTAACGTCCCCCTTGACGAAATCCGGTTCCGCGATCGAATCGAGGAATAGATCGAGCACGACGGGCGCGACGTAATTGTACAGGCTTGACGGCTCGATGAGCATATCCTCGACGTAGGGATAGACAGCGCCGACGTAGGCGTTGTGCCGCTGCGTTAGGAGTTGTGGAAATTTATCGCGCCATTCGTTTTGAAAGGGATTGCGTATGACAGAAACCGTGTCCGGACGGTCGAGCGCCGTTTTGACTAATCTTGAAAAGGGCTGGTTGCAGTCGATCTGATCGGTTAATTTGCCGTATCTTGTAACGGAAAGCGCGTCGAATATTTCGACGCCGTTAGCGCCAACGAGCAGTATCGGCGTTTTCGTCGCGAGCGCCGCGATGAGGAAGGCGGCGAACGGTTGGCAGTAATCCTTTGCTACGCCGCAGGAATACCTTAAGTTGTCCTCAAGCGTGTGAACGAACGATTTGACGTCGGAAATCTCGTCCGTCTCTTGCGTTTCCGGAACTTTCCCTTGATAGTACTTGAAAGCGCGCGGCGTCGCTTGACCTTCGCTTGTCGCGCGCTTCGTCGCCGCGTTCTCCTGCCGTATCGTTTCCGCTTCTTGTTTGAGCATTTTGAGTTCCTCCTGCGCTTGCGCTACGTCGGCTTCGTGATCGTGTAGCCATATTTCTTTGACGTCGTCGTAACATGCGTTGTAACATTGCTGCCGGAAGTTCGCGGACGTCTCAAGATATTGGCGTATTTGCGCTTCTTCGTTGTTCTTTTGAAAGTATCCGTCAGCGTCGTCGAGAAAGGCGTTGAGCTCTTGCGTCGCCTCTTGCTCGTCGCATTCGCACTCTTGCGCGATGCGCGCCGTTAAGGACGGTCGATTCGTCGTTGCGATGAACTCGCGAGTCGCGCGCCAGTTCGCGTCGGATAGACCTAACGAGCGCGCCGTTTGCCACGAGAAATTCTCCAGAATCGCTTTGCAAACGATTCTTTCGCGCGGCATGAGAAAGATCGTTTGAGTAAAACGCGGCGGCGACATGGACTTATAGACTCTCGTGTCCTCCTCGTCGCCAAGGTGTAGTACGTCGCGCGCGCTTATAATAACGGTGTGGACTTTAACGAGATTATCCGCTAATCTGACGCGTCCGTCCTGCTGGCGCAACGCGTTTTCATCGCAATATATTGCGGCAAAGGGCGTCGTCTTATTGTATAATTTACGCGGCGCGCATAGGACGCGTTTGGAAATCAGTCGCTCTTTAAGTCCTTGTCTTAGCGCGTCAACGGCGTCTTCGATCGTTTTGGCGTTCGGTACCGCGATTACTTGAATTGGCGTTTCATGTTGTATGGAATGCGATTGGATATAATCTGCGCCTGGATTCGTCTGGTTCGTCCCGGCGGACCATTGCCAGAACCCGAAATCTCCAACGTCGAGGCGCGCGTTTTCATCGACGAATAGAAGATCGCGATTGGAATATGTCCTCGGCTCGTTCGAATTAGGGGTAAATCGAACCAGTTCGACGCCTTTCTTTAAGTCGGCAAGACGCTGTAGCCGCAATTTCTTTTGCGGATCCTGAACAACGCGGCAGAAGGACACGATCGATTTTTCTGTCATTGTCATTCCTTGTTAGCTGAGTTGGCAATTGAGGATAGCAGTAGCGTTCGCGCGCGTTGCGAAATGAGCCCGAGCGCAAGGCGACGACGCAGCCACGCTTGGACAAGCGGGTATTTGCGCAAACGGTCGCCCAGTCCGCCGAGCGCGCGCGTTACGGGTATCTCGTCGCCTCGGAATTTCGATAATTGCGCGCACAACGCGCGATCGTCTAATTGCGCGCTAACTTGCTTCGCGCGCTCGGAAATAAAGGACGCGCGCCATACGAGATCGAGTCCGTAGTAGATTTCGACGTCGTCGCCTAATTGCAACTCGTCGTATCGAGTTTCGCGGTCCGGCGCCATTTCCAATTTCGCAATAATATCGTTCTGCCGCAGAATTCGCAACGTCGCGTTGCGTTCGGGCACGATTCGAAGCGACTTCTTGGGCGGTAAGCGTCGATGCTCGCCAGGACTGATATTCTTGCCGGCGCCGTCCAGAACGCTCGGCGAGGTGGGCGCTGAGGGCGCGCGCTGAAAGAGGGATTGGTCGCGCCAGAGGTAGGAATATTCGAGTACGTTCTCGTTCCCTAACGCCAGGAGCTGTTGCGCGGTATCTGTATTATTAAGAACGAGTAGAGACCCGTCGCGCTTTTCATTCAACTGAATCGTTGTTACATAGTTGCGCGGCGATACGTGCGGCTGCGCCTCGCCGCGCATGATGAAATAATGGCTCCAGCCGCTAGCATAACGCAATGAGTACGGCTGTTCTAT
>ONJR01000282.1 GCA_900318195.1 uncultured Planctomycetota bacterium | reverse complement strand
CGCCTTGTAGGAGCCGCGACCGTCCCAGTTCACAACGTCGTCGTTGTGGTAGTTCGAGTTGCCAAGGTTCACGAAGTAGCACGTACGACGCAAGCACCACGCTTGGCTCGCCTTTTCGCCGATCGCCTCGGGCTGCGTCGGGCATTGGTGCGTGTCGATGAGAGCGACGCGATATTCATAAAAGTTGCCGTTCCCGAGTCGTTTCGAGAAATCGAGAGTGGTATACATCGCCATTTGCTCGATGTACGGCAACGTACGCGCATGCCAGGAAAAAGTGTCCGTGAAGTTCGGATCATTGGGCACGTCGCCGCTACCGATTTGCATTGCCATCGGGAACTTCTGCTTATTGGCGTCGGCGTACATTTGGCACGCGAGCGCAAGCTGCTTGAGGTTGTTCGTACACTGCATACGGCGCGCCGCCTCGCGAGCCGCCTGCACCGCCGGAAGAAGGAGACCAATTAAGATACCGATAATGGCGATGACGACGAGCAACTCGACGAGCGTGAAGCCGCGTTGGCGTGAGGTTTTGCGTGTTTTCATAAATTACCTGCTGTTACTACACAATGTGGCGCATGACCCCTGTACAAGAGTCAATGCTTTGTCATGACAAAAAATTATGTAAAAAGCCAAACGTTCGACGCGTTCTTAGCCGGCGCGTCGAACTCATGGGATTATACGCGTAGGACGAATAGCGTCATTCGGTCGTCAAATCGAAGTTGACGACGTTCTTTTCACCTTTCTTGACGGTCATCTTCAGCTCGCTCTGCTGATTGTACTTCGACGGAATGATTTCCTCGTCGCGTTCGGTTACGCCGTGGTCGATATCGTCCTGGGTTGGATTCTCGATCTTAACCAGCTTCTGCGAACGAATCGTTACGATCATCTCGCCTTCGGACGCGCGAACTTTATACATACCGTTCTCGATCTTACCGCCGACCGCCGTGCCCTTCTGACCCACCATTGGTCCGATATTAATCGTACCAGTCGCCAGCGGCTGACCGTCCAGGGTTACCTTGCCTTCAACGTCGCAAAGCCCGTCGTCCGGTTTGCAACCCGAGAACGCGACCGCGCTCAGCGCGACGCACAACAATGCCAAAAGATGCAATTTCAACGATTTCATTTCTTCTCACTCTTTAAAAACAGGACGCGTCGCGACCAGCGACCGCCGCGCGAATCACCGCGCAACCGGCGCACACTTGTACGCATTATATATGACGCGCGCGCTCCGCGCAAGTTGCGTCCCCCTTTTGAAAAAGGTTTTTTCAACTTTTTTTCACAACGCCGATAAATTCGTCAGATCTGTTAAATTCTTAATACAGAAACCGCTAACTATTCAGCCATTCCTCATATCGAGGATCGACGATGGAAACGTCCGCAAGCGCCTCGCGCAACGGATCGATCTCCTTCTCAGAAAAACCAAGGTGATTGTGCCGGCGCCAGCCCTCAGCGTACTGGTAGCGACCCGATAATTGACCGACGAACGCCGAATTCTCGCGCATCGACTCGATATAAGCGCTATACCCCTGCGAGACGTCGAGCCACGCGCCCTGACTCTGGTGCGCGTTGAGCGCCGCGCTTTTACGATCGATGACCGACGTGATATCGACGTATAACTCCGACCGCACTATTTTGCGCATCGAGTCGCGACTGCCGTGCGGCGGCGCGTGGTAGACCGCGACGTCCTTATAGGTCGCCGCCGTTGGAGGATCGGTCGGCGCGTTCGGCATGCATCGGCAAAACGCGGCGGTTACCGCGAGTCGCACCGCGTTCTGATGGTCTTCCATGTAGTCGGACGGCGACTGGCAGAGCAGCACGTCGGGGTTGACTTCGCGAAAGACGGCGGTGAGTCGCATGAGGGTTTGACGCTCGTAGTATACTTCGAGATCGTCGACGAGCGCTTCGTGATAATGCGCGCCGATGAATTCAGCGGCGCGAATCGATTCTTCGCGTCGCGTGCGTATAAGTTCCTCGCGGCGGATTGTGCTCGAGCCCCAGGATCCGTTCGCGATCGTCATATAGTGTACGTCCCAGCCGCGATCCTTGAGAAGCAGCAGCGTTCCGGCAGTGGTAAATTCGATATCGTCCGGATGGCATCCGACGGCAAAAACGGTTTTTTTAGTAGAATCGCTCATAATACAGGTTAAATATAAATTAGGCGCGTGGCGTCGGTGATCGTCAGTATTACGCGAGCGCGCGATAAATTACAAGAAGGCGCCGCGCGCTGGATTGGAGACGCGCGGCGCAGGAAGTTACCGTTCGGGGAAATCCGAGTCGACAGCGTACTCTTCATGCGGGTCATAAGGACAGAAGAGCGTAGAGATGTTTTTAGCTAGTCGAACGACAAATCGATTTTGGAACTGAATTTCCTCGAGATCGGAGGTGGGAACCGGAGTCGGGGGATAGGTGTAATTCGGCATCGACTGGCGACAGATAGTCTCGTGGTTCTTGACGTCGACGAGTCGAACGAGAACCTTTGCGTTGCCCTGATAAAATTGCGTCGAATGGTGAATTTCAAAGGAATCAAGCTCGATTCCAATGACGTAATCCGCGCCTAGCTCCGCGCCCATCTTT